>CAJOMZ010000037.1 GCA_905236645.1 uncultured Bacteroidales bacterium | reverse complement strand
ATACGGCCGACTGGGACTACGACCTGCTGCTGGTATGCGCCAACTGGCCCGGCTCGCGCTATGAGGCTTGGCGCACACTGCTCCGCGCACGTGCCATCGAGAACCTGTCGTATGCCGTGGGCTGCAACCGTGTGGGGCGCGACAGCACCGGCATCGACTATGCAGGCTGCTCGGCCATAGTCGATTATAAGGGCTTGCCGATGAGCGAGATAGCGCCGTCGCTCGACGCCGCGGCCCCTTCCGAGCGTATCATCGCGGCGACCCTCGGCGCTGCGTCGCTCGACACTTTCCGTCAGCACTGGCCGTTCAATCTCGATTTCGACGGCGGCCTGATGGCATCCTGCAATTAGTTCAGTAAATCTATAATCTTGATAATATGCTTACACTTGGCAAACTTAGCGAATTGATTAAAGAGTTGGAACCCACGCATTACAACAGCATCATCATCGACAATGCCGTGGCGGTTAAGGAATTCAGGTACTGCTACATCCGTGCGGCGGTGCAGAAGGTGGAGTTCCGTTCGGGCAGCGCTGCGGTTGCTGTCGACGAAGGACTGGAGAAGCAGCTGAACGCCGAGATATTCTCGCTCGGCAACGGCGACAGTCGGACGGGTTCGGTGGCCTATATTCCTGTGGACAAGGTGCTTGTGTCGCAGATCAAGGCGGCGCCCAAGGTCTCTGGCAAAGGTTTTTTCAGCAATGCAAAGAAGAAACTGTCGGAACTTAAGAACGGAGGCCGCGACATTGACCTCGGCAGCATTCGTCTGCTTACGGATGGCGACCGGCTTGCCAAGAGCCAGCCCGACTTTGCGGTGCGGGCCGAGTGCAGCCTGTCGGACTGCCCTAACTGCAAGGGAACCAAGACTGTAAGCAGTCTGAACAAGGACGGGCGGCCGACAAAGGTCGAGTGTCCCGAATGCAAGGGCACGGGACGTGTGGCCTCGCTGTCGTGGTTCTCGCCGGTGGTAAGTGAGAAGAAAGTGAGCATTTTGCGCTGCTTGGAAGGTGAAATAGAGAACCTTAAGGCAAGTACGCTCGAGGCTCACAAGGGCGATGACTCGACGCTTACGCGTATGCTTGCCCGCATCAACGGCGAGGATTTGAGGCAGTACCCTGCTGATTTCGAGCCGTATATCGATGTGCTGCACGACAAGGCGGGCGAGGGGAATGCCATCGAGGATGTCTATTACCGCATAATACCCTGCTATACATTTGCCTATCGCAATGTGCTGACAAGCAAGATACACACCGGAGCCGTGATAGACCCCGACGGCGACGCGGAGATAGTGCTCGACTTGGAGAGCAGTGGCAGCAAGGTTGTCAGCGGCGTCAAGGACCGCATCAAGGGCATAAGCCGTTTCTTCGGCAACATAGGCAAGACCGACAGTTTCAAGGACAAAGAGGACTTGCGGCGCACCATCAGGCTGCTGATTGCCATCGCCGTTGCCGACGGCAGCGTGAGCGACGAGGAGAAGCAGGCTCTGACGCTGAGCATACGCGACATTAACCAGTTGAGCTCGGCCGAGCAAGAGCAGCTGCTAAGCCTGCTTGGTTCGACGGACAGCAGCTTCCTGACCGACGACGACTTCAAGTTCCATAGCCGTGAAAATGCCGAGATGACCATTAAGCGTATGCAGGAGCTATCCTCGTCGGACGGCCTTGTCGACGTGCGTGAGCGCGACATCATCGAGCGGTTGAAGTTTACTTATTAGTATCCTCGCGCAAGAACGGTATGGAACAAAAACTGTCTTTTGACAAGATACGAGAGCTTGTGGCGGCTGAGACCACCAATGCGCTGGCCGAGAGGATGGTGGGGGAGATGGCTTTCAGCTCGAACCCCGAGCGAATAGAGCGCGAGCTCAGGCAAACAGAGGAGTTCCGTCAGATATTGCTGATGGAGAACAGCTTCCCGTCGCAGGACTTTATCGACCTCAGCGAGGAGCTGAACCGACTCAAGGTGGCAGGGACGGTCATTGAACTCGAGGCCTTGCCCGACTTCAAGGCTTCGCTGCAGACGCTCACTGCCTGCCTGCGTTTCCTGCTGGCCGACGGCGGGGCCAAGTACCCGTCGCTATTTGCCCTTGCTGAGCGCGTCGAGCTTGATGCCAATATAATGCGTCGGCTCGGCAAGATAGTGGACGACAAAGGCGAGATATTCGACGACGCGTCGCCGACGTTGCAGGACATCAGGCGCCAGATGACGCGCAAGCGCAACGAGGTGGATGCGCAGATAAGCCGCTCGCTGAGCCGCGCCAAGCGCGAGGGCTGGGCGCCGGAGAATGCCGAGGTGACCATTCGTAACGGGCGCCTCGTGATACCTATGCTCGACACCCACAGGCGCAAGATAAAGGGTATCATACAGGATGAGTCGGCCACACGCCAGACGGCTTTCCTTGAGCCGTCGGAGGTGGTGGAGCTCAACAACGACCTGCGCGAACTGGAGTTTGCCGAGCGCCACGAGATACAGAAGATACTTGCGGCCTTCACCGACTACATACGCCCTCAGCTACAGCAGGTTATCAATGCCTACTGGTTTCTGGCACGCATCGACTTTATCCGTGCCAAAGCTCGCTTTGCGCTCTCTATCAACGCCGTAATGCCTGTGCTCAACGAGCGTCCTATGATAGGATGGCTCGAGGCACGCCACCCGTTGCTCTATCTCAACCACAAGGCCCAGCGCAAGGAGGTGGTGCCCTTCAGTCTGACCCTCGACGGTGACCGGCGCATACTGATTGTCTCAGGGCCCAATGCCGGCGGCAAGTCGGTGTGCCTCAAGGCCGTGGGACTGATACAGTATATGCTGCAATGCGGACTGCTTGTCCCGTGCCGCGAGACGTCGGAATTCGGTATCTTCGACAGCATTTTCATCGACATCGGCGACCAGCAGTCGCTGGAGAACGACCTCAGCACTTACTCTTCGCACCTGCAGAATATGAAGCAGCTGCTTGCCAATGCCGATGGCAAGACGCTGTTCCTCCTCGACGAGCTTGGTGGCGGCACCGAGCCGCGCTCGGGCTGCGCCATTGCCGAGGCGCTGTTGGAAGAGCTTTACCGCCGTCGTTCGTTCGGAGTGGTCACGACCCACTTTGCAGACCTCAAGCTGCTGGCCGACCGCTACGAGGGCATACTCAACGGCGCAATGCTGTTCGACACCGAACGAATGGTGCCGCTCTACCGCCTCTCGGTGGGGCATCCGGGAAGCTCGTTCGCGTTCGAGATTGCCACCAAGATAGGATTTCCGCTTGACATCCTTGAAGCTGCGGAAGGCAAGGTCGGCACCGAAATGCTCAACTTCGAGCACCAACTGCAGCAGATAGAGCTCGACAAGCAGGAAATAGCCCGTCAGCGCGCCGAACTCGAAATGTCTGACAACTTCCTCAACGAAGTGATAACCAAGTACCAGAAGCTTACCGAGAAGCTGGAAAGCAAGAAATACGACATCCTCAGCGAGGCTCGCCAGCAGGCCCGCCAGATATTGTCCGATGCCAACCGCACGGTAGAGCGCACTATCGCCGACATAAAGGAGGCCAACGCCGAGCGTGAGCGCACGCAACAGGCGCGCGAACAGATGCGTGGCGAGGCCGAAGCACTGGAACACCAGCAGCAGGAGCACGACCGTCGCCGCAGGCAACAGCGGGCACAGCACAAGGCCTCTGCCGAGCCCGAGCCCCGTAAGCAGGACGATACCGACGAGATACTTCCTGCCGACGGGCCGCTGCAAGTGGGCGACATAGTGCGTATCGACGCCGGCGACACCTACGGCCAACTGGTTGAACTCAATGGCAAAAAGGCGATGGTGGAAAGCAACAGCATACGTATGACCATAGCGCTCGACCGTTTGCAGAAGACACGCAAGAAGGCTATTCCCACCGACAAAACGCAACAGCGCAACAACCGCTTCCAGTCCATCTACGACGACATCAACGAGAAGCGCAAGGACTTCAAGCCCACTCTCGACCTGCGAGGCCACCGCGCCGAGGAAGCCTTGACGGAACTGCAGCACTTCCTCGACGACGCCCAGCTGCTCAGCGAAAAGGAACTGCAGATACTCCACGGCAAAGGCTACGGTATACTCAAAACCATAATCCGCCAGCAGCTGCAGTCGATGCCCGAGGTCAAATCGTTCCATTCCGCACCTGTCGAACTTGGCGGCGACGGCATAACAATGGTGCACCTCAGGTAGACGAGATGCTTGGAACCAGGCTGTTGCGTTTCCGGGCTGGGTTTTCCCCGCAAAAAGGGGAAAAATAGTCGACACAGTCGGGTTTTACTTGCAAGGGTCTGTGTACTTTTGCATTGTGAAAAAAATGCAAAACCAAAACAATTCAAAAAAAAATACTATCTTTGCAGTGGCAAACATATAGCATAATAACAATTAAAAAAAGCATAAAACAATGAAAAAGTTAATCTTACCTATGATTGCCGCCTTCGTTTTGCTGACGGGTTGCGGCGAAAAAGCAAGGGTGATCACCTCTTACTACACGGTGAAACCCAACCAGTGGAACTATGCCATCACGACCTACGACGACGGTACCTACACCACCGATTACGCCTATTCCGAATGGGAGAACATCGACATCGACAACGAGGTCATTATGAACGGCGTGGTTATGGCCTATTATCTCGACGATGACGGCCGCGACAACATCCTGCCCTACACGATGTACTTCACCGACGATGCAGGAATCCCCTACCAGGAGCGCTTCGAGTATGACATAGAGCCGGGCAAGATCACCTTCAAAATCAAGGACACCGACTTCAACACCCCGGCGTCGATGGCCAACATCGGCACGCTGAAGTTCAAGGTCAGCGTCATACGCAACTTCTAAAAGTCGCCGATATTAAACCCAAATCGGTCATTAGACCGACAGACTATAAAATAAGACCCGAACAATGTCTCTTTATGTCAGCTTTGCATTTCTTTCGGCATCTTGTCCACCTCGCCGTCTCGCCGTAGCCCGCTACGCCTTCGATGGCGACGCGGCCAATCTGCCCGGAACAAATACAAAGCTGACATAAAGTCTAATGATCGATTTGTGTTAAAACGAAAGCCCTCGCGAAAGCGGGGGCTTTTTGTTGTCCTACGAGGATTCGAACCTCGACAAACAGAACCAAAATCTGGTGTGCTACCATTACACCATAGGACAGACTCTGTTTCCGGCGGAGGGTGACGGGCGTCGGAACGCCTGGAATCCTCCAGAAAACCGGCTGCAAAAGTACTACTTTTTTCCGGTGTACACAAATTTTTTTTGCCAGGTCCCTGGTCCGGATGGCCCAACAATCTGACTATTGCCGATTTAGGCTGCCTTAATTTCCTTTGAATGGCAGCTTGATGGCCGGCAGTTCGATAGTGCGGAACGCGGAGAAAAGTCCGGTTTTCGTGTCGTCGGCCTTGCCGAAAATGTCGACGATAAGGTCCTTGTATTTGTTCTGTAGCAGGTTGCGGCGCAGCTTGAGGGTGGGCGAGAGCAGTCCGTTGTTGGTGGTCCACTCCTCGCTGACCAGTCGGAACTTCTTAATCTGTTCGTGCGGCGCAAACTCCTTGTTGTACAGGTCTATGACCTCCTGCATCTTCTTGTTGACCTCGGGCAGCGAAATGAGCTGCGGGTTGTCGCGATAGTGCAGGTGGTGTTTCAAGGCCCAGTAGTGCAGCGTGTTGAAGTTGGGCGATATGATTGCGGCGGCAATCTTCTGGTTTTCGCCGACGACCATCACCTGGTCGATGTACTCCGACTCGCGCAGTTTGTTCTCAAGCACTTGCGGTGCCACGTATTTGCCTGCCGACAGTTTGAAGATGTCCTTCTTGCGGTCGGTGATTTTCAGGTATCGTCCGGCCACTATCTTGCCTATGTCGCCCGTGTGGAACCAGCCGTCGCTGTCTATCACCTGCGCCGTGTAGTCGGGGTCCTTGTAGTAGCCCATCATCACGTGCGGTCCGCGGGTCAGAATCTCGCCGTCGTCGGCAATCATCATCTCGGTGCCGCTCAGGGCGGGGCCGACGGTGCCGAAGCGCACCAGGTTGTCGACAGGGTTGTTGACAGCGATGACGGGCGAGGTCTCGCTGAGGCCGTAGCCTTCGTAGATGCTCATTCCGGCGGCGCTGAAGAGGCGCACCAGGCGCTCGGGGATGCTGCTGCCTCCGCTGATGATGATCATACGGCGGCCGCCGAATTTCTCGCGCCAGTGGCGGTAGACCATACGGTCGTAGAAGTGCTGCATCAGCTGGTACCAGACGGATACCTTCTTGATGATGCCGTTGTCGAAGCGCATACCGTGCTTGAACGCGCGGAAGTAGATGGCCTTCTTGATGGCAGGGAAGTCCTTGCCGGCGGCATAGAGCTTGTCGTAGAACATCTCGAGCACGCGCGGCACGGCGCAGAAGCCGCCGCAGCCGATGTCCTGCATATCGCGCTGCAGGGTGCCCATACTTTCGGCATAGTAGATGCTGCAGCCCAGATACTGGAAATGGTAGTTCATCGAGCGCTCGAAGACGTGGTTCAGAGGCAGGAACGACAGCACGCGGTAGTCGGGCGTCATAGGGTTGACCTTGGCGTGGGCCAGGAAGTTGCTGCAGATGTTGCGGTGGCTCAGCATCACGCCCTTGGGGTCGCCCGTGGTGCCGCTGGTGTAGACCAGCGTCAGCCAGTCGTCGGGCTTGACGGCGGCCTTGCGCTGCTCCAGCTCGGCCAGATGCTTGTCGCGGCTGGCGATGCCCAACTTGAGGATCTCGAGCGTGCGGTGGTAGCCTTCGATGGCTACAAGGGTATAAATGTCGGGAACCGTCTCCAGCTGCTGCAGGGCGGGCTGCACGCGGCGCAGCAGCACCTGGCTGCTGACCAGCAGCATCTTGGCGCCGCTGTGCTTGAAGATGTGCACATAGTTCTCGGTCGACAGGGTGGGGTAGACGGGCACGTGGATGGCCCCTGTCAGGGCCAGCGCCATATCGATGAAGTTCCACTCGGGGCAGTTGTTGGAAATCGTGACGACGCGGTCGCCCGGCTCAATGCCCAACTCCATAAGGCCGTAGGCCATAAAATGGGCGTATTTGTAGTAGTCGTGCGAGCTGTAGCGCACCCATTCGCCGTTAACTTTACCGGCAAGGATGTCGTCCTTCGGGTGGTTGACGACAAGG
This sequence comes from uncultured Bacteroidales bacterium, assembly GCA_905236645.1. Classification (GTDB taxonomy): domain Bacteria; phylum Bacteroidota; class Bacteroidia; order Bacteroidales; family P3; genus Colimorpha. The sequence continues at coordinate 29,477 of CAJOMZ010000037.1, read as the reverse complement.
TGGTCCAACAGGTCGAACAATCGGGTGATTTCTATTTCCATATTTATGTTTGCTTTTGTTCTAAATGCCTGGTTTTTAATTGTTTCTATTGACCGTTCTGCGCGTCGGCACATTATTGCCAATATGCAAAGGTACGCAAAAAAAATAAAGTGCGAGACTTTTTTTTATGTTTTTTTAGCAAAGCTCGGTTTGGTCCGCGTCGCCAGCCGAAAAGCGATGTTTTTGCCCCGAAAATACTGTTTTTGCGTTTCTTGCTGATTTCCAATGTGTTGTATCAAAATGCATAACTAGCTGTGTCTAAGGCGTTTATAGGTATCTTCGTTCGTTGTCCAGTTGTTGTCCAGTTGTTGTCCAGTTGTTGTCCAGTCAATGACTGGACAACAACTGGACAACGAGCGGACAACAACTGGACAACGAGCGGAGTTGGTGCGGTGCGGATACGGCTGAGGTGCTTGCCTGGGGCCGCGACGGGGTGTCTGTCGCGTGTCGCGGAACGCCTGCAGACACAAAGTTTCACTTTTTTTCAGTTGTATTCAAAAAAAAGTGTATATTTGCAGCGTTTTTAACCAGAATACTAATTCTCAAAAACCGATATAATTATGACAAAATCAGAGCAATTTATGGAATTGGAAGCCAAATACGGCGCCCATAATTATCATCCGCTACCGGTAGTGCTTGCCAAAGGCGAAGGAGCTTTTGTGTGGGACTGCGAAGGCAAGAAATATTTTGACTTTCTGTCGGCTTATTCGGCAGTGAATCAGGGACATTGCCATCCCAAGATCGTCAAGGCCCTCTGCGACCAGGCTCACGAGCTGACCCTCAGCAGCCGCGCTTTCTACAACAACTGCCTCGGCGAATGGGAGAAGTATGTGACCGAATATTTCGGCTACGAGAAGGTGCTGCCTATGAACAGCGGCGCCGAGGCCGACGAGACGGCTCTGAAACTGGCCCGCCGTTGGGGTGTCGTCAAGAAAGGCATCAAGAACGACGAGGTGATGATAGTCTGCTGCGAGGGCAACTTCCACGGCCGCACCATCACCATCATCACTATGAGCAACGACCCTGAAAGCTACGCCAACTACGGCCCTATGACCCCGGGTTTCATCCGCATTCCCTACAACGACCCCGATGCACTGGAGAAGGTGCTGGCCGAACACGGCGACAAGATTGCCGGTTTCCTCGTCGAGCCTATCCAGGGCGAGGCCGGCGTGTACGTGCCCGACGACGGCTACCTGAAGAAATGCTATGACATCTGCCACAAGCACAACGTGCTGTTTATGGCCGACGAGGTGCAGTGCGGCATCGCCCGCACCGGCAAGATGCTGGCTTGCGACCACGAGGGCGTGCGCCCCGACATCCTCATCCTCGGCAAGGCCCTGGGCGGCGGCGTGGTGCCCGTAAGCTGCGTGCTGGCCGACGACGACATTATGCTTAACATCAAGCCCGGCGAGCACGGCTCGACCTTCGGCGGCAACCCCATCGCTGCCAAGGTGAGCATCGCCGCCCTGCAGGTCATCAAGGACGAGCACCTGATGGAGAACGCCGAGCGCCTCGGCAAGATATTCCGCGACGAGATGTCGGCCTTCAAGAGCCCGATGATCGAGAAGGTGCGCGGCAAAGGCCTGCTCAACGCCATCATCATCAAGCCCCGCAACGGCAAGGAGGCTTGGGACGTGTGCCTGAAGATGCGCGATATGGGCGTGCTGGCCAAACCTACCCACCAGCACATCATCCGCTTCGCTCCTCCGCTGGTCATCACCGAGGAGCAGCTGCGCGAGGCCATCGACATCATCAAGAAGGCCATCGCTTCGTTCGAATAATTGTTTGTTTCAAAAAGCTTTGAGGGCCGCCGCGGAGCGGCGGCCCTCTTTTGACCCAAAAAGGTCGTTCGGCTTTTCGGGTCTTGTTATCGGTCGGTCCAACGACCGAATTAGATTTGATTATTACACAATGAGAAGACATCTGTTTGCCCTTGCACTTATGATGGTGCCGCTGCTGCTTGAGGCGCAGGATATGAAGCCTTTTGCCGCGGCAGCGGTGCGCGACTATGCCGACGAGCAGCGCGACGAGACCGATCCCGTAATCCTTAAGCGCCTCGACGAATGGCAGGACCTGAAGTTCGGCTTTATGGCACACTGGGGCATCTACAGCCAGTGGGCCACGGTCGAGTCGTGGGGCCTGTGCAGCGAGCCCTGGATCGACCGCAAGGACGCGCCCTACGACGAGTACAAACGCCAGTACACGGCGCTCAACACCACCTTCAACCCCAAGGCCTTCAACCCCGGCAAGTGGGCCAAGGCCGCTGCTTTGGCGGGTATGAAGTATATGGTCTTCACCACGAAGCACCACGACGGTTTCTGTATGTACGGCACCGATGAGACAAGCTACTCGTCGGTGCACAGCAGCTGCCCGTTCTTCAAGAACAAGAACAGCGACATCACCAAGGCCCTTACCGACGCTTTCCGCCAGTACAATATGTGGATCGGCTACTACTTCTCGAAACCCGACTGGCACTGCCCCGACTACTGGGCCCCGGAGTGGGCTACGCCCGACCGCAATGTCAACTACAGCATCGCCGACAAGCCCGACCGCTGGCGCCGCTACTGCGATTTCACCTACAACCAGATTCGCGAGCTGACGCACAACTATGGCGACATCGACATCCTGTGGCTCGACGGCGGATGGGTGCGTCCTGAGTGGAGCGTCGACGACGAGACGCGCCCCTGGCTGGGCTGCAGCGGACAGATTCAGGACATCAATATGCCACGCATAGCTAAGATGGCGCGCGAGAACAACCCCGACCTGCTTATCGTGGACCGCAGCGTCGGCGGCAAGTACGAGAACTACCGCACGCCCGAGAAGCAGGTGCCCGACACCGTGCTGCCTTATCCCTGGGAGACCTGTATGACGATGGGCGACAGCTGGTCGTATGTGCACAACGACAACTACAAGTCGACCAATGAGTTGATTCATCTGCTGTGCGACGTCGTGGCCAAGGGCGGCAACCTGCTGCTCAACGTGGGCCCCGACGCCAACGGCGAGATTCCGGCACCCTGCCTGAAGAGGATGGAGGAGATTGGCGTCTGGCTTAAAGACAACGGCTACGCCATCTACGGCACACGCCCCCTCAAGCCCTACGCCCAGGGCAACATACGCTACACCCAGAGCAAGGACGGCCAGCACCGCTATGCCATCTACCTGCTCGACGACGGCGAAGTGCCGCCCACCCGCATCGAAGTCGACGGCCTCGTCTACCGCATCAAGAAGAAAACCAAACACGCCGTGGTGGTGGAACTGATGTAACCGCCCCGGCAGGACAGAAAAGCAGAAAGGCAACTCGTTCGAGTTGCCTTTCTGCTTTAGGTAGCGGGGGAAGGAATTGAACCTCCGACCTTTGGGTTATGAGCCCAACGAGCTACCACTGCTCCACCCCGCACTGTGTTTTTCAGGTTGCAAAAGTACTAACATTTTGCGAACTGACAAAATGTTTTGCAAAAAAAAGAGGCTCTGTTTTTGTAAACGGCTTATTTACAAAGTGAACAGAGCCTCGAATATTTTTGGTTGCAGTGGGATTTTGTCCGCAAAATGCTGCGGTTTCGCAGTGGTTTTTCTTATTTTTTGGAGTAATTTGCTACGCCTTCTTTCAGGAATTCGACGAACTTGTTGACGTCGCGCGAGTAGGAATAGTTGTTCCTTGTGAGCACATTGCCGTCGGCATCGATGATGACATAGTAGGGCTGCGCAATCTGGTTGAACTTGCTGCGCTGGAAGTGCAGGTTCTTGCGTCCCAGGGTCTTGAGCACGCGGCCCTTGTCGTCGGTGACGTAGTCGCTCTCGGCAAGGTCGATGTCGTTCATATCGCAGTAAAGGGCGCACATCACGTACTCCTCGTTAAGGATCTTCTTTGCGTTGGGGTCGGCCCATACATATTGCTCCATCTCGCGGCAGTTGTTGCAGTTGCGACCGGTGAAGTCGATGAAGATGGGCTTGCCCTGCTCTTTGGCGTAGGCTTTGGCCTCATCGATGTCGTAGAAGCCCTGGAAGCCGCTGGGCATATGCAGGCGGTCGGCATACTTGCGGTTGGCGGGCAGGGCGTCGTACATTACGGTGTTCTCTTCGGCGGCGCCGGCAACGGCGATGTTCTTGGTGGACTCATAAATGGAGCGCTCGAGGTTGAAATCCTGCGTGTCCATCGGCGGCAGGAATCCGGATATGCCGTTGAGCGGCGCACCCCACATTCCGGGAATCATATAGACCACAAAGCTGAAGCAGGCAATGGAAAGGAAGAGGCGGATGACACCGATGTGCTGCACCTCTTCATCACCCTTGAACTTGAGCTTGCCGAGCAGGTAGAAGCCTGTCATTGCAAAGATTACAATCCACAGCGCCAGGTAGACCTCGCGGTCGAGCAGACGCCACGTCCAGTACTGGTCGGCCATCGAGAGGAACTTGAGACCGAAGGCCAGTTCGAGGAAGGCGAAGACAATTTTGACGGTATTGAGCCAGCTACCGGATTTCATATTCTTGAGCATCGACGGGAAGAAGGCTAAGAAGGTGAACGGCAGGGCAAAGCCTATGCCAAATCCGAGCATCGAGACCAAGCCGATCCAACGGTTGGTGGTGGAAGTGGTGAACTCGACAAGGGCGGCGCCGATGATGGGACCGGTGCAGGAAAAGGAGACCAATACGGTGGTCAGCGCAATGAAGAACGGGGCTAACAGGCCGCCTTTGTCGGCTTGTGCGTCGCTGGCATTGACCCACTTCTCGGGCATCTTTATCTCGAAAAGACCGAAGAACGACAGTGCGAAAATGAAGAATATTACAAAGAATATCAGATTGGGAATGCCGTGCGTGCCGATAAAGTTGAGCGCTGTGGGGCCGAAGAACAGCGACAACAGGCCGCCGATGACGGCGAAGATGAACACTATGGAGAACCCGAAGAACCAGGCCTGGCGGCGGTTCTTGCGCTTGTTGTCGCTGCTGTGCATAAAGAAGTTGACCGTCATCGGAATCATCGGGAACACGCAGGGCGTGAACATCGTGACGATGCCCGCCAGCAAGGCGCCGAAGAACAAGCCGAGCAAGGATTTATCCTTCTCAGGCTCCTCACTCTCGTCTTTCGCGGCAGCGACCTCGGCCACGGGAGCCACGGGCTCCTCGTCTACTGCTGGCTCTGCAACAGCGGTGTCGACGCTCTCTGTCACCTCGGGCTCATTCTCTTCTACAGCCGGCATTGTCGACGCGGGCACTTTGAACTTGAACGGTACATCGTCGGGGGCAATGCAGCTGCCGTCGTTGCACAGCTGGTAGTACATCGAGCCTGTCACCTCAAAGGCCTTGTCGGTGTTGCGCTTGATCTTTTGACGGAACGTCACTTTGCCGCTGAATGAGCGGACGGTGCATTTGAAGATGTCGTCAAACTCATCGTGCGACTTGGGCTCGGTCACGCCGCCGATACGCGCATAGTTCGCATTCTCTTCAAAAGTGTACTCTGACGGAATGGGACCGTTGGGGTCCGACTTCTGCGAATAGATATGCCATCCATCGTCGAGTTTCAGCTGAAACTGCAACTCGACTTCGGTAGCCGACAACTCTTTGACATTGAAATTCCAATGTGCGGGGTTGACTTGGGCGAAGGCCGACGCAAAAGGAATCAGACACAGTGCCAGAACCAATGTTTTGAATATATTTTTCATATTTCTAATTATTTACAGGTGAATTTGTCTCGTATTTAAAGGCACAAAGATACATATTTTTTTCAAAATAATTCTTTTTTTTGTTGCATTTGAAAAAAAATGCTACTTTTGCATTATTAAATGGGGACGCCGAAAACCATAAAGAGTAGGCTTAATCATCACTAATAAAATAAATTACAAGATGAAGAAAATCGTTTTGGCTTTAGCCGTTATCGCTACCGTTGCCTGCTTTAGCAGCTGCAACAAACATTGCACTTGCAAGACTTATGTTGCCGGTGTCGTCACTACGACAACTGAAGATGTAGAGCTCGACAAGGACACCTACAAGAAATGCTCTGATATGAACACCATTGTAACCGTTGCCGGCACCAAGAACGGCCTCGAGTGCGAATAATCAAGCGTCAACTAAGGCAAGAAAAAAAGCCGCCCTGTGGAGCGGCTTTTTTTTTTGGCATATCTTCTTATCTCAGATTGAACTGCAGTTTCTTCTCGCCTTTCTGTGTCCGTATAAAGAGTGTATAGTTGCTCTTGGGCATTCGGCTTATGGTTATCTTGGCCTCGTTCTTGTACTGCGGTATGGTGCGTATGCTCACGCCTTTGGCGTCGACAAACTCCACCTCGGCCACGGGGCATTCCATCGTTATCGTTATGTATCCCTGCTCAAGATAGGGGTTCACCACCACTTTCTCCGTCGATGTTCCTTCTGCCACCATACCCGACGAGGCCACAAAATCCTGTCTGAACAGGGCACCGGTAACCGTAGTCAGCTTGCGACTCTCGGGTTCGAAAGTGCGGCTCTCGTCCTGCGGACGTATGGTCATCGTGGCATTTGTCGGTATTTCAAGATAGTACTCGCCGTTGGCGTCGGTCTGAGTCTCAATGCCTGAGCAGTTGATGGCCAAACCCGAAACGGGGTTGCCTTTGTCGTCTGTCACGCGTCCCATAACTGGCTGGGCGCTGAAGCGCACCAGTCCCTGCAGGCTGCTGCCGAACCACTTGCTGCCTTGCCCGTCAACCATTACGCGGCGCAGCACATCCTTAGGCAGCATCGTCTCTTTTGGCCTGTATATGTGCCACTTGTCTTTGCCGTCGAACAGTGCGGCCCCCTTGTCTGTCGCCATCCAGATTGCTCCGGATGGGTCGAAGGCCAGGTCGTTGATTTGGTTGCAAGGCAGTGGACTGTTGTCGGTGTTGAAAATGGTCCAGCCGTTGCCGTCATAGCGTGCCAGACCGCCCAGTGTGGCAATCCATTTGACATCTTCTTTGTCGATGATTATGGCCGGGACGATATTGTCGGGCAGTTTGGAGTTCTTGGTCGTGTACGAGGTCCACTGCCGGTCGTCGTATACCGAAAGGCCGTCGTTGGTCCCGATCCATTTGCGGTTGCGGCGGTCGATAGCCACGCATAGTATGAAGTCGCTCAGCAGCTCTGAGTCGTTCGATGTGAACTTGGTCCACTCGCGGCCGTCGTAGCGCACCAGGCCGCCCAGCGTCACGCCTATCCACTTGACATCGTTGCGGTCGATGGCTATCTTCGATATGAACTTCATCTGCAGCCGCTTCATCTCGTTCTTGTGCTCCGTCCAGCGCGAGCCGTCAAACTCAATAACCCCGTAGTCGTCGGTGCCTATCCACAGCATATTGTTTGCGTCGACGGTCAGGCAGTTGACATACTGCCCCTTGAGTTTCTCGTTGAACATTGCAAAGTCGGTCCACGTCTTGCCGGTCAGCCGCGCCATACCCAAGTCGGTGCCGAACCATTTGTTGTTCTTCTTGTCCGAGGTCATTGCCAGCACCGAGTTGCCAAGCTCCGAGTTCTGCATATTGAACATTGTCCAGTTCTGGGCCTGACAAACGGAGAACGGAGAGCGGAGAACGGAGAACAGCAAAACAACAACGAGTGTCTTATATATCTTGTTCATTGTTTTTATTCGTATATTAGGTTAAGGTCAAAGTTAACGTCAAGGTGTAATCAGGTCTTATGCTTCTCCTTCTTTGCAGCCGGGAAAAGTATATTGTTCAGTATCAGGCGGTAGCCTGGCGAATTGGGATAGAGCGACAGGTCGGTAGGCGGGTCGCCTACAAAGTGGCGGTAGTCCTCCGGATCGTGGCCTCCCAGGAATGTCCAGGTGCCCTTGCCGTACTCGCCGTGCAGGTAGCGCACCTCGCCAAGCTCCTTGTTCTCAGCCAGTATCAGTGCGCTGCTCTTCACCGTCTCGCGGCGGAAGGCCGTGGTCTGGCCCATAAAGCCGTGGATGATGCGCGTGTGGTTCTGCGTAAGCATTGTGGGCACCCAGTCCCACTTGGCCGAGAACTCGAACAGGGTGAAAAAGTCGTTCTTCTCGTTTATCTGGCGCTGCCGCGTGCGGTCGTCGATGTCGATGGTGGAAATCTCATATTCCGACGGGTTGGTGCTGATGCGGAAGTCTTTGAAAGCAAAGCATTTCGAGAAGTCGAGCAGCTGCTGCGCGTTGGGCTGCATCGGGTCACCGTCGAACATCGCCTCGCAGATGTCCACATTCTCGGCTGCCAGCGCCACGTCGTAGCTGTCGGGTGCCGAGCACATAGCGAACAGGAAGCCGCCGCCCATCACAAAGTCGCGGATCTTATGGCACACGGCCAGCTTCAGCTGCGACACCTTCGAGTAGCCCAGCTTGTGCGCCCTCGCCTCCTGGTCGCGCACGTCCTCGATGTACCACTGCGCGTTGCGGTAGTTGCCCCAGAACTTGCCGTACTGACCCGTAAAGTCCTCGTGGTGAAGGTGCAGCCAGTCGTAGGTGGGCAGAATGCCTGCCATCACCTCCTCGTCGTAGACCACATCGTAGGGTATCTCGGCGTAGGTCATAACGAGCGTCACCGCGTCGTCCCACGGCAGCTTTGTCTTAGGCGAATAGACTGCAATCTTGGGCGCCTTCTGCAGGCGCACGGCGTCCATATTGACCGATGCGTCGGCAATCTCGGACAGGATGGCTGTCGACTGGCCGTCGGCTATGGCCTCGACGCTCACGCCGCGCAGCCTCGCTTCGCGCTCGATGGCGTCGGCATATTTCATCATAAAGGCTCCGCCGCGATAGTTGAGCAGCCACGTCACCTCCACGTCGCGTTGCAAGGCGTAGTAGGCTATGCCGTAGGCCTTAAGGTGGTTGCGCTGTGTCTCGTCCATAGGCACAAGCAGATAGGTGGCGCGCGCCGTTGGCGCCGCCACCGTAAGCAGCATAATCAGTATTATGTTCAGAAATCGTTTCATCGTCCGTTTTGAGCAATAAAGTTATGAGATAACTCAAAAGCGGATGTTTTATTGTGTCACTTCTTAACTATTCGTTGCACGCTTGAGCCCGACAGCGTTGTGACGCGCACAAAGTACATCCCTTCGGGCAGTCCCGAAAGGTCGAGCGTCGCGGCAGTGGAGCTGACAAGTGTGCGGCCGCCAATGTCAAGGATGTCAACCTTCTGCAGGCCGTCGGCACGCACCGTCAGGCTGCCGCTGGTAGGCACAGGGAACAGCTCGACGCTGCGGCTGTCGCCGCCCAGGGCGGGCTCCTCAATGCCCACGTGCGCGCACGGCCACTGAATCAGGTCGGTGCCGCCGGTCTGGTAGGCATACTCTGCCTCCACGAAGTTCTCGCCATACTGGTTGCGGACCCAATAGTTGATGAAACGGTCGGTGCCGCCTCCTGTGTGCCACACCGAATACACGTCCTTGGGCGCCACGCGGATGTCCACCGAGTCGAGGCTGCCGCTTTCAAGGCGTGCCGTGCCGTACACGTAGCCGTTGGCCGATTCGAGGCTCAGGTAGGCTCCGTTGCTCCAGCCGTTGCCGCGCGTGCTCTCCATCACCACTGTCAGCGTGCACATCTCCTCCTCGCTCAGGCAGGCCTGCACTATCTTGGCCTGCGCCTCCTCGTTGCCCTGCCTGAAAACGATGTGCCCCACGCGCTCTTCGCCGTCGTTGTTCTCGCCTACGCTGAAGCGCAGCCATCCGGCGCGGCCTGATGCAGGCTGCTCGAATTCAATCCAATCGACATCGCAGCTCACCGTCCACGCAATGTCGTTCGACTCGTTCGAGCTGAACAGCAGCGAGTCTGCGCAGGCGGCGCGGCCGAAGTTGAACATAGTGTCGCTGACGCGCAAGGCGTAGTCGGGCACGGCTCCGAAAAGGGCCGCGTTCTGCAGGTTGAAGGTGTAGGTAACATTGCCGCCTATGCCGCCCACGCCGGGGCTTATGGAATCGACCGTGAAGAAGCCGTCGCCGACACCGTTCCACCCGAAGTTGAAGTGCAGATACTGGCGGCTGTCGTAGCCGTCGCACACAAATCCGTGTCCGCCCTGCTCGGCGGCTCCGGTATAGAGTATCGGGTGCCGCAGGTTGAGCTCGTCGACAAGCATAGCGCGCCACGCCTCGTTCGAGTAGTAGTCCTTGAACCTTACCTGCATATCGCGACTATAGTGGAAATAGTCTTTCAGCGCGTTGTCGATGCTTGCAAAACCCTCGTAGCCAACCAGTCCCAGCGCTGCGCTGCCGCCCGAGGCCGCCGTGCCGTAGTCCATCTCGAGGCTCACGCCGCAATGGTACATAAGCGTGGCCACGGCCTCGATCTGGTCGGAGGTGGCATAGATGCTCGGATTGTCGGGCATATTGTCCCAATCGTAGAGGGTGTGCGCGAAATCGGCCGTCTGCTCGACGCCAACACGCAGCGGAACGTAGGTGTTGCCGCCCTCGCCGAAGGCTGGATAGTTCCAGAACTTCATCAGCTGCGCCTGCGCTGTGGCGGCGCATCCCGTCACCGTGCCCGACGGACACAGGGCGTTGTAGGGGTAGTCCTGGTCCCACAGCGTGGTAAGCAGCGGCGCCACGGTGTCGCTCTTGGCCGGGGCCGCGACTATGCCAGCCGTCAGACGCTGCCATTCGGCGGCATCGGCAGGATAGGCCGGCACGTCGTCGCCGCTCTCGTGGCGGTAGCTCTGCACGGCGTCGATCTGATGCTGGTAGGCGCCAAGCCATTGCTGCAGGGCCGCGGGCATATCGGCAGGGTCGAGCCTGCCCGAGGGCGAATAGCCGAGAATGGGCTTCACGTCGTCGTCGGCAGCCACCATCACCCATCCCCCTTCGGGGCAGGCGAAAAGGTAGATGCCGCTGTATTGCCACTCGACAGGCTGCGCCTCGGGCAAGGCCCCTTTCCGGGCGTTGACCGCGCCCGACCAGAAGTTGCGGGCCACCGTCGCGGCCTTCTGCGGCGTGACGGGGTCGGCCGAAGCGCTGCCGGCAACGGCTATCGCCGCTGCCAACAGCGTGACTTTCAGAAATTTTCGCATATCCTTATCTTACGCGGGTATAGACAGCAACGGCAGTCCCCATCATTTCGGTCATTTCTTCGTCGTCGAAGTCGATGGTTATCGTCTCGGCCTGCTTGTCGTAGGTGGCGTTGATGCTGTATGTCTCGCTCAGGCCTGTCTCTTCGCTGACATACGTCGCGGTCAGGACAAGCTCCGACCCGTGCAAGGTGTAGGTGAAGGGTTCGGTGGTCGTCTGCTCCTGCGGCGGGAAGTTTGGAATGTCGGTGGCTGTGGCTGTGATGTTTATGAACAGCTCACCGGCGGTGAGGTCGGTGAAGTCGAGCATCGACAGCATTTCCAAGTGCATTGTAATGTCCTCATACGTAAAGTCGTTCTGCATACTCGTCTCCCACGATGTGCCTACCAGTTCAGTGTCGTTCTGCTGCGGCTGCTCTGGCTGCTGCGGCTGTTCGGGGTCGTCTTTCTTACATCCTGACAATGTGACCGCTGCGGCCACGAAAAGGATTGCCAATAATTTTTTTGCGAGTTTCATAGGGATTGAAATTAATTTTTGTATGCCTATATAACGGACGGTGGAGCGAAAATATTACACACGGAACGGATTTTTTTTCGTTGCCGGTCCGCCTCCGCACCGTACCAACTATGTACAATACTTGTACAATACTTGTACAATTGGTAAACGTACAAATATTGTACAAGTATTGTACATATATTGTACAACGGACGGAGTTGGTACCTTGAGGGCTTGAGGATGAGGCGGTTGCGATTTGGTGTTGAAAAAATGCGAAAAAATGGGGCTCTTTTTCTCTCATTTCAGCAAAAATTCTTATCTTTGCAAACGCTTTCGTTCCGGTTGCAATTCCGTAACTTGCAGACGATGAGCAGTTAAGCGGATGTGGCGTAATTGGTAGCCGCGTTAGACTTAGGATCTAATTCCTCACGGAGTGGGGGTTCGAGTCCCCCCATCCGCACAAATGTTAACGACACGCCGACAACGTGTCGTTAAAAATGAAGTAAGCACACTATGGAAGACGACATCATCACCCCCGTGAACAACGATTACGACGAGAGCAGCATTGTGCATCTCGAGGATATGGAGCATATACGCCTGCGCCCTGGTATGTACATAGGCAAGCTGGGCGACGGCTCGAGCCACGACGACGGCATCTATGTGCTTGTCAAGGAGGTGATTGACAACGCCATCGACGAGTTCTCGTCGGGCTTCGGCAAGCGCATCAACGTCAGGGTGGACTTCGCCGAAAGGCACGTCAGCATACGCGACTTCGGCCGCGGCATACCGCTGGGCAGCATCGTCGACGCTGTCAGCAGGCTCAACACCGGCGCCAAGTACGACAGCAAGGTCTTCCAGAAGTCGGTGGGCTTGAACGGCGTGGGTACCAAGGCCGTCAACGCGCTGAGTTCCTTTTTCAAGGTTAAGGCGGTGCGCGACGGGCAGAGCCGCTCGGTCGAGTTCGCCGAAGGCAAGCTGACCCTCGACAGCGGCATCGTGCCTTGCTCGGAAGAGAACGGCACGCTGGTGGAGTTCGTGCCCGACAGCAAGCTGTTCGGCAACTACCATTTCGTTAACGAATACGTGGAACGCCGCATCTGGAACTACGCCTACCTGAACCGCGGCCTGACGCTCTACTACAACGATCGCCGCTACTACTCGAAGAACGGCCTGCTCGACCTGCTCGACAACAACCTGCAGAGCGAACCGCTCTACCCCATAATCTACATCAAGGAAGGCGACTTCGAGGCCGCCTTCACCCACATTCAGGGGCAGAACAACGACTACTACTACAGCTTCGTCAACGGCCAGCACACCACCGAGGGCGGCACGCACCAGAGCGCCTTCCGCGAGGCCTACGCCCGTGTGGTGAAGGATTTCATCAAGAAAGACTACGCGCCCGAAGTGATCCGCGGCGGACTGGTGTGCGCCCTCTGTGTGCGCATCCAGGAGCCCGTCTTCGAAGCACAGACCAAAACCAGACTGGGCTCGACCCACATCGCCCCCAACAACGCCGACGGCACCAACGATTCGCCTCTGCTGAAGACCTACATCCTCGACATACTTAAACGCCATCTCGACAACTACTTGCACATCCACGCCGACACTGCCGAGGCTCTGCTGGCCAAAATCAATGCCAATGAGAAGGAACGCAAGGACATTGCCGGCATCAAGAAGGTGGCGCGCGAGGCCGGAAAAAAGGCCAGCCTCAACAACCGCAAGTTGCGCGACTGCCACATCCATTACAATACCAACCACGACCGCCGCCTCGAGACCACTATCTTCATCACCGAGGGCGACTCGGCGTCGGGCTCCATCACCAAGAGCCGCGATGTCGCTACGCAGGCAGTGTTCAGTCTGCGCGGCAAGCCTCGCAACATTATGAAGATCAAGAAGGTGGACGTGTACAAGAATGAAGAGCTCAACCTGCTGCACAACGCGCTCGACATAGACGACGGCATAGAGAACCTGCGCTACAACAACGTTGTCATAGCCACCGATGCCGATGTCGACGGTATGCACATCCGCTTGCTGCTGCTCACCTTCTTCCTACGCTTCTACCCAGAGCTTATCTCCTCGGGCCACGTCTACATACTGCAGACACCCCTCTTCCGTGTGCGCAACAAGCAGAAGACTACCTACTGCTACACCGACGAGGAACGCATCGAGGCCATCAAGAATACCTCCAATGCCGAAATCACCCGCTTCAAAGGTCTTGGCGAGATCAGTCCCGACGAGTTCAAGAACTTTATCGGCAAGGATATGCGCCTCGACCCGGTACTGCTCCACAAGGATTTCGACATCAAAGGCGTTCTGACTTTCTATATGGGCGACAACACCGCCGAACGCCGCGAGTTCATTATGGACAACCTCCGTGTCGAGGACGACGAAAGTATCGTTGTGGCCTGACTTTCGACCAGCATAGAACCACGGCTGAAAAATATTTGAAAAAAAATTTTGCCCATTTATGGAATCTTACTATACTTGCACAAAATTAACAGGCAATGACAGACCATAAAAATCGTAAGAAAAAACTGATAATCAGCTATAAAAACTTGACCGAAGAAATTCGGGAACTATTCAAAGATGCTTATCCTGACGGCTATCAGGAGTATATGCAGAAAACCATAAAGCCCAACGGCGAGCCTTTGTTCGTTGTCCCACTCGAAACCGAAGACACCTCTTATATGATCAAGTTCGATGTGAAGATAGACACGGGCTTGGTCGAAGAAGACCTTGACAAGGACCTCTACGGCGACGACGACCAGACCGAGAGCGACTTCGTGCCGCTGTCGGAGGCTATCGACAAGGAGGAAGGCAACAACAGGTCCGTTGGCAAGATGCGTCACGGCGCGCTTGAGGAGATACTCGACGGGCTGCCTGATGCCAAGAAGGAGTTTGAGATTGCCAGCGCAGACATTGCCGCCGAACTGGGCGACCAGTCAGAGGACGATGACCCTGACAGTTATCTTGACAACGAGGTCCGCAGCGGCGACGATGACGACGAACTTGAGCCTGACGACGACGAACTCCTCGACATAGAGTCGCTGCTCGAGGAGGCCGATGCCGGCGAAGGCATCCTGCGCGAAGAGAACCCGCCCGAGGAGCACCGCGGACGCAGGCGCAAGAACGAGAGTGCCGACATCAAGGCTATCAGAGCCGTGAAGGAAGAGGTGAAGGAAGCCAAGAAGACGCATAAGGCTAAGGACGAAAAGCCTTCGAAACCAGCAAAGGCTGCCGCCCCTGCCAAACCCGCCAAGGCATCCGCACCGGTCAAAGCCGCGAAAGCGCCCAAAACCACCGTGGCGGCCAAACCTGCAAAGGCTGCAAAGAGCTCCAAGCCGGCAACCGAAAAGAAATCTACGAAGAAGAAATAAAACCCAGAATCAATGAGAAAGAGGGCATCCGCAAGGTGCCCTCTTTTATTATGCCGTTTGTGGCCCGGCTGAAAGCCAAAGGTGAAGACCGTGCCTGAGGCGGCCTGCCGCAAGGCGCGCCTACCGCTGCTCGTAGAAGTGCATCTCGGTAAGGTACTGGAACACAGGCTCGGTAAGCATATAGCGCGGCGGGTGCCCGTTGGCAATCTGCTGGCGGATGTAGCTTGACGAGATGTCCATCGTCGGCACATCGACCAGATGCACGTTAGGGTGCCCGGCCAGCGAGTCGGGTGTGCTGCCCGGCCGCGGATAGACATAAATCTGATGATTCTCAAGTATATGCTCGTAGTTGCGCCAGCGCCGGAAGTTCTCCAAGTTGTCGCCGCCCATTATTATCGAGAAGCGCTTGTCGGGATATTTCTCGGCCAGGTGCGCCAGCGTAACCACTGTGTATGAGGGCACTGGCAGATGCATCTCGGCGTCGCAGGCACGCATACGGTAGTTGTCGTCGATGGCCACGCGCACCATCTGCATACGGTGGTGGTCCTCGAGCAGCGTCTTGCGCTCCTTGAAAGGATTTTGGGGCGACACCACAAACCACACCTCGTCCATATCGGTCAGCTCCAGCATCGAGTTGGCCACAATCAAATGCCCTACGTGGATGGGGTTGAACGAGCCGAAAAACAGGCCTATGTGCTTCACGAGGTTAAAGGTTGGAGGGTTTAAGGGTTTTTTGGAATGAGGGTCTGGGTGTCGGAAGGAGGGAATGTTAAAGGGTCAAAAGGTTGAAAGGGGCTTAAAGAATCTTGCAAGTCGACGGAATTCGAGGCAGAAAGCCTCTCTTAACCTTTTGTGCGACCGAGGGGAGCGGACCTTTTAACCTTTCAATCGTATCGAACCCTCTAATAATCAATAATATTTGTACTTCGAGATTATACCAATATGGCGCAGTTTGTTGCCCGAGAAGGTGTAGATCTGGCCCACCTCGCCGGCGCCGCTGATGACCTTAAGCACCTTGATGTCGGCCACGTACGATTTGGGGAAACGCTTGAAAATCACCTTGAAAACATCGTCTTTTGTCGAGCCTGCGTGAAGGCCGTTCTCGAGCACCACTTCAGGGTCGGTCAGTTTGCCGGCTACCATCTCCACGCGACCCGTCGTAATGCTGCGGTACATATCGAGATAACTGTCGTCGAGCCGTCGCAACGTATTGACGGACACTGTCATAGAGTCGTAGAAATCCTTGTATCCCGACTCGCGGTACCATTGTAGCTGCGTGCTGGTGATGTACTGCTCAATATTCTCCCATTTGCCGACGGGATAAATCACATAGTCGGCCAGTGAATAGACTATCATCGTGTCGGCCAGCACTTTAATGTCCTTCACCATATATTCCGGCTTGGCATAGGTCATCATACGCATTGCTTTGGCGCGCGAGCTGACTTCCTGGGCGGCCACAGTGCCGACAGTCATCGCAAAGGCTATGAGAATCAATATCTTCTTCATTGGTGAGTTTTTTTATTGTTCAGTAGTAACGCGCTATGCGGAAAAATATTTTGTTTGTCGAATATTTTTCTTGCAATTCCTGCCTGACGGCTGCTGCCGGCACCGCTTCCGCACCGTACCAACACCGTCCGTTATGTACAATAGTTGTACAATACTTGTACAATTGGTAAACGTACAAATATTGTACAAGTATTGTACATATATTGTACAACGACCGGAGTTGGTACCTTAAGGCATTGGTTTTCAATGCTTGTTTTTGGCTCGCGTTTGCGGCGTTGTGCCACGGCGGGACACGTTGTGACATTTTGTGTCACGGTGTGCCTTGTCGTGCCTTTTTGAGGCGGGGTTATGTTTTTTTTCTTATCTTTGCATTGCGAAACGGATTCGAGTGTTTGTTGCAACATTCATAGAATAAGCCGTTTATGATGATTAACCCAGACAAATTCCGTCACATAATGGACTACGCAAATATCATAGCATCACAGTTGAACCTCGGTGTGCGCCAGGTTGAGAAGACCGTTGAGCTGCTCGAGGCAGGCGCGACAGTGCCCTTTATAGCCCGCTATCGCAAGGAGGCCACGGGCAACCTGAACGAGGTGCAGATTGCGGCAATACGCGATTTGCTTTTGAAACTCAAAGAGATAGATAAGCGTCGCGCTGCCATCCTGCAGAGCATAGAGGAGCAAGGCAAGCTGACCTCCGAATTGCGCGCAAGCATTGAGAACGCCTTGACAATGACCGACTTGGAGGACCTCTACCTGCCTTATAAGCCGAAGCGCAAGACGCGTGCTTCGGTGGCCGTCGAGCGTGGGCTGCAGCCGCTGGCCGACGCCTTGCAGAAACAGTATCAGTGCAGTGTCGAGCAGTTGGCAATGCCTTTCGTCGACGAGGCTAAAGGCGTTGAGAATGTGGACGATGCCCTTGCCGGTGCACGCGACATAATAGCCGAGCGCGTCAGCGAAGACATCGCGGCCCGCAACCGTGTGCGCAACATCTTCCGCCGCAGTGCTATGCTCTCCTCCAAAGTGGTGAAAGCCAAGGAGGAAGAGGCCGGCAAGTTTCAGTCGTGGTTCGATTGGAAAGAGAATGCAATGCGCGCGCCGTCGCATCGCATCCTGGCAATGTTCAGGGGCGAGGCCGAGGGCCTTCTGCGTGTGAAGATTGCGCCTGAGGAAGATGAACCGGTGCTGGAAGCACTTGAGCGCCAGTTTGTTCGTGGCAACTATGAGTCGTCGCAGCAGGTGGCGGCCGCCGTCAGGGACAGCTACAAGCGTCTCATCAGTCCGTCAATCGAGACCGAATACTATAACCTGCTCAAGGAACGTGCTGACCGTGAGGCAATAAAGGTGTTTGCCGAGAACTTGCGACAGCTGCTGCTGGCATCGCCGCTCGGCCAAAAGCGCACGCTGGCCATCGACCCTGGCTTCCGCACGGGCTGCAAGGTTGTGTGTCTCGATGCGCAGGGACAACTGATTCATAACGAGACCATCTACCCCTTTACCTCGGTCCGTGAGGAGCGCGCCGCGGTGTCGAAACTGGAGGCTTTGGTCGAGGCCTTCAAGATCGAGGCCATCGCCATCGGCAACGGTACGGCGGGGCGCGAGACGGAGGAGGTTGTGAAACGCTGCCGTTTCAAGGGCAAGGTGATTGCCGTTATGGTGAGCGAAAACGGCGCGTCGGTATACAGTGCAAGCGACGTGGCCCGCGAGGAATTTCCTGATTATGACGTTACTGTGCGCGGTGCCGTTAGCATCGGGCGCCGTCTGATGGACCCGTTGAGCGAGCTGGTGAAGATTGACCCGAAGAGCATCGGCGTGGGCCAGTATCAGCACGATGTGGACCAGACAATGCTTCACGACAGTCTGGAGGACGTTGTGGTAAGCTGCGTGAACAGTGTTGGCGTTGAGCTGAATACGGCCAGCAAGGAACTGCTGTCGTACGTTAGCGGCATCGGGCCGGTACTGGCGCGGCGCATCGTCGACTATCGCAACCGCAACGGGGCTTTCCGCTCGCGCCACGAGTTGATGAAGGTTGAGCGGCTTGGCGAGAAGGCCTTTGAGCAGTGTGCCGGATTCCTGCGTGTCAGGGAGAGCGACAACCCATTGGACCGCAGTGCAGTACACCCGGAACGCTATGCCCTTGTGGAGCGTATGGCGAAGGGTGTCGGCGCATCGGTCGAGGAACTGATGACGAACAGGGAGCTGCGCTCAAAAATAGATATAAACAGCTTTGTCAGTGACGATTGCGGCCTGCCGACGCTGCAGGACATTATGAAGGAGCTCGACAAGCCGGGCCTTGACCCGCGCGCCAAGTTCGAGGTGTTCGAGTTTGACAAGAACGTGACCAAGATAGAGGACTTGCAGGAAGGTATGGTTCTGCCTGGCATCGTGACCAATATCACGGCCTTCGGCGCCTTTGTGGATGTCGGTGTGCATCAGGACGGTCTGGTGCACATATCGCAGCTGGCCAACCACCGCGTCAACGACCCGAACGAGGTGGTGCACCTGCATCAACACGTGCAGGTAAAGGTGATGGAGGTCGACTTGCGCCGCCGTCGCATATCGTTGAGTATGAAAAATTTATAAGTGAGGTTTATGAGATTTTTGCCGATTTTGCTGGTGTTGCTGTCCAGTCTGGTCTATGTGGGCTGGCATATCTGGACGATCGTCCCGCTGCCTGTGTGGTGCAAATGGTTGCTGGTGGGCGTTATGCTGCTGCTTTTTGCCCTCGAGATTGTTGGCTTTACTCCGCTTATGAACCGTATGCCGCTCGGAATGTCGTCGTTTGTATACAACGTTGGCAACAAGACTGTTATCGTGCTGTTTTATCTTTTGATGGCTTTCCTTTTGCTGGACCTTGGCCGGCTGGTCCGCATAGTGCCTCGCTCGCTGCTTCACGACAATTGGCCTGCAACGGCGGTGCTTGCAGTGCTAATGGTTGGCATATTTGTCTATGCCAGTGTGCATTATCACCACAAGGAGCGTGTGTCGCTTGAGCTCGACAGCGGGGGGCGCCTGCAACGGCCGCTGACGGTGGTGATGGCGTCGGATTTGCATATTGGCTACCACAACCGCAGGGCTGATTTGGCTGGATGGGTCGATATGATCAATGCCGAACACCCTGATTTGGTGCTGGTTGCCGGCGATATAGTGGACTTCAGTTTCCGTCCGGTCTTGGAGGAGGATATGGCCGCTGAGTTTCGCAGGTTGGAGGCTCCGGTCTATGCTTGTTTAGGCAACCACGAGTTTTATGCCGGCGAGCCCGATGCGGAACGCTTCTATCGTGATGCCGGCATCAACTTGCTTATAGACAGTTCGGTAGTTGTTGGCGGAGTGCGCATCGTGGGTCGTGACGACAGGACCAATCGCAATCGCAAGAGTCTGTCGGAGCTTGTTGGCGGCGATTCGCTTTATTCAATAGTGCTCGACCATCAGCCTTACCACTTGGAGGAGGCTGAACAACAAGGAGTTGATTTCCAGCTAAGCGGCCATACGCACAGAGGTCAGGTGTGGCCTTTGTCGTGGGTCACGGATGCGCTGTATGAATGCTCGTGGGGCAGTCACCAGAGAGGGGCGACGCACTATTACGTTTCGTCGGGGCTTGGCATCTGGGGCGCGAAATACCGCATCGGCACCCAGTCGGAATACGTTGTGGCTCAGATACATTAGCCTAATGCAAGGAGCAGGTGGTAGAGCCCGATACCGAGGTAGTTGCCAAGCATATAGCCAAGCAGACCGATGGTGATGCCGAGGATTACGATGTCTTTGTTGTTGAGCAGCGCTGCCGCGAGCGGCACGAAAGGCGGCGAGTTGATAAGGGCAACGGAGCATACCATCACCGAATCGCCGTCGATTTTCAGTATCTTGGCGAAGAGGATTTGGAGTATGAGTGAGCCTAAGATGATGAATCCCAGATAGTAGAGTATGGGCAGGCTGCCGGCTATATCCATTTCGCGCACATTGCAGGCTGAGGCAATGGCGAGGCAGAAGACGTAGACGCAGTAGAGGCCAAGGTCGAACGAGTGCTGTTGCTTTCGCATTGGGGGCAGGAAGGAGGCGGCGATGGCGAGTGTGGTCAGCAGCAGGATGAGGACGGTCATATTGGGGCTGCCGTCGCGTGACGCTATTAGTGATACGGCATACGAAATGGCTGCTATTGCGAGTGTTATGGCTATTGCAAGCAACGATGATTTCAGGTGCTCGCGGTCGAAGGGATTGACTTTCGCTGCGCTGCTGTCGCTTTCTGTTTGAACGCTTGCATTGCTGCTTTTTGCTTTGCCGGAGCCCAGCAGTGCACGGAACACAGTCTTGCCGAGAAAGATTACGAAAACGAGGTATAAGCCGGTGACTATCAGGTCGTAGCTTGTGATGTAAAGGTAGGTCTGGTGCGGCATAGCGACGGCTTGCTTGATGGCTCCCATATTGGGTATGCCGCCGGTGTAGATGCCTGTGGCTACGGCACATACCTGCGCGAAGCCTTCGGTGTCGCTGTAGCTGCCGCGGAAGATGTAATAGCCAGCCACGGTGACGATGAGCACCGACAGCAGGCCCGACAGGAATACTTTGAAGGCCTTGCCAATCTGCCAGTTGTTCATATCGCATCCCATAAGCATCAGCGGGATGGCTAACGGCACGGCAAGGTTGCTGAAGAGGGTGTTGGTGGCGGTGTTGAGTGAGAATATGCCGTCGTCGGTGGGCAGCAGGTTGGCGACGGCAAGGCCGATAAGGTAGAGTACCGTCATCGGGCTGACTTTCTCTATCCAGGTCCAGCGTTTGGCCAACTGCATCACCAGAAACGGGACACCTAACAGATATATTATTGTCAGAAAGGTATTCATCGTTTCAACGCATTCATTATTAATTGTGTACCGTCGATGTTGCCTTTCAGTGCTTCCGGCTTGCCTCGAGCTCTTCTTTCAGGTACTGGCCTGTGAAGTTGTCTTTTTCTTCGGCGAGTTTTTCGGGGGTGCCGGCAAAAACGATCTCACCACCTTTCTTGCCGCCGTCGGGACCGATGTCGATTATCCAGTCGGCCACTTTGACTACATCCATATTGTGCTCGATAACAAGGATTGTATTGCCCTTGTCCACAAGTTTTTGCAGCACTTCGAGCAGGACGCGGATGTCTTCAAAGTGAAGGCCTGTGGTCGGTTCGTCAAGAATGTAGAGGGTGTTGCCGGTGTCGGCCTTGGCCAATTCGGTGGCAAGTTTGATGCGCTGAGCCTCGCCTCCGCTCAAGGTTGTGGACGACTGGCCGAGGGTGATGTAGCCCAAGCCTACGTCTTTGACAGCCTGTAGCTTGCGGGCGATTTTGGGATAATTCTCGAAAAACTCAACGGCTTCGTTGATGGTCATATCGAGCACGTCGGCTATTGACTTGCCTTTGTATCTGATTTCGAGGGTCTCGCGGTTGTAGCGCTTGCCGTTGCACACCTCGCAGTTGATGTAAACGTCGGGCAGGAAGTTCATCTCTATGGTGCGTACGCCGGCTCCTTTGCAGGTGTCGCAGCGGCCACCGGCAACGTTGAACGAGAAGCGTCCAGGCTTGTAGCCGCGTATGCGTGCGCTGGGCAGCTGGGCAAACAATTGGCGTATCTCGTCGAATACGCCTACGTATGTTGCTGGATTCGAGCGAGGTGTACGCCCGATGGGGGCCTGGTCTATCTCGATGACTTTGTCGATGTTGTCAACGCCTTTGATGTTCCGGTAGGGCAGGGGGCGTTTCTGCGAGCGGTAGAAGTGCTGGTTCAGTATTGGATGCAGGGTCTCGTTGATGAGTGACGATTTGCCGCTGCCGCTGACTCCGGTGACGCACACGAAGAGCCCTAATGGTATATCGAGGGTGACGTCTTTGAGGTTGTTGCCTGTAGCGCCCTCAAGGACAATATGTTTGCACCCTTTTGCGCTGCGACGCTTGGGAATTGCTATGTCGCGTATGCGATTCAGGTAGTCGCAGGTCATTGTTTTGTGTTTCAGAAACTCTTTCTGCGGGCCGGCCGCCACCACCTTTCCACCGCGTATGCCGGCACCGGGACCGATGTCGATCACATAGTCGGCGCTGAGTATCATATCTCGGTCGTGCTCGACAACTATGACTGAATTGCCGAGGTCGCGCAGCTCTTTCAGCGCGTCGATCAGGCGGCGGTTGTCGCGTTGGTGCAGTCCTATCGAGGGTTCGTCAAGAATATATAATACATTTACAAGTTTGGCTCCAATCTGTGTGGCAAGGCGTATGCGCTGGCTCTCGCCGCCACTGAGTGTTTTGGAACTGCGGTTGAGCGAGAGGTAGCCTACACCTACGTCGATAAGGAATTTGGTGCGGGTGGTTATCTCGCGGAGTATCTCGTGTGCCACCTCGCGACGGTTCAGGTCAAGCTTCTCTTCAAGGCCGGCGGCCCATTGGTAGAACTCGGTGAGGTTCATCTCTGCCACCTCGCCAATGTGCTTGCCGTCGATGAGGAAACATAGCGACTCCTCTTTCAGACGGTGTCCGTGACAGTGCGGGCAGGGGACAGTGTTCATAAAACTATTGGCCCATTTCTGTATGGCTGCCGACTGGTCGTCGGTGGCCATCTCGCTGATATAGTTGGCAATGCCGGGGAATCCACCGCGGTAGCTGCTCTCGCTGTCGACGTTGATGCCCATATAGTCGCTGGTGCCATAGAGGATTACATTCAGAGCCTCGTCGCTGAGATCGGCCAGAGGGTCGTCGAGCGTGAAGTGGTAGAAGTGGCCAAGGCTTTCCAACTGGCGATACATATAGTTGGTGGCGGAGTATTTGCCCAACACGTCAAGGCCGCCGTCACGTATGCTTTTTTTCGGGTCGGGGATGATCTTTTTAAGGTCCACCTCGGCAATCTCGCCGAGACCGTTGCATTTAGGGCAGGCACCGTATGGCGAGTTGAACGAGAATGTGTTTGGCTCCGGCTCGGGGTAGGAGATGCCTGTGTCGGGGTCCATCAGCATACGGCTGAAATAACGCGGCTGGGCATCGCCGTTGCCACTGTTTTCCAGTATCATAAGCATACCTTTGCCCTGTTTGAAAGCGGTCTTTACAGCCTCTTCAAGGCGCCGTTGCCCCTTCTCGTTGACCCGGATGCGGTCTATTACCAGCTCAATGTCGTGCGTCTTGTAGCGGTCGACCTGCATATTGTAGGTGAGCTCACGTATTTCACCGTCGACGCGGACTCGCAGGTAGCCTTTCTTTGCCACCTGCTGGAACAGTTCGCGGTAGTGTCCTTTGCGGCTTCGTACAAGCGGGGCAAGCACAAGGACATCCTTGTCGGCAAACTCGGAAGAGATGATGTCTATGATTTGGGTTTCAGTGTATTTAATCATCTTCTTGCCGCTGACATTGGAGTAGGCGTCGGCCACTCGCGCGTAGAGCAGACGCACGAAGTCGTAGATTTCGGTGACGGTGCCAACCGTCGAGCGTGGGTTTTTGTTGGTGGTCTTCTGCTCAATGGATATGACTGGGCTCAGACCGTTGATGCTGTCCACGTCGGGACGCTCCATATTGCCGATGAAGTGGCGTGCATAGGCCGAGAAAGTCTCCATATAGCGGCGCTGGCCTTCGGCGTAGATAGTGTCGAAAGCCAGCGACGATTTACCGCTGCCACTGAGACCGGTAAAGACCACCAACTGGTTGCGTGGCAAGTCGATGTCTATGTTCTGCAGGTTGTGTTCGCGGGCACCAAGTATTTCAAGTTTCTGCATAGGTCACATTTTAGTTATAAAATCATTCCCTTTGTCGCGGTCGGTGCGAATGTGCGACAGGGCGGTCCCGTTCCTGACGGGCAGTTTGACGGTATAGGTTTTGTTGGCCTTGTTGGTGAGTTTGTCGGTTGTCAGCCAGGGGTTCAGTTCGCGCAGCATCTTGTAGGTCGTGCCGTTGCTCTTGGCAAAGTCGTAGAGGTCGACGTTTTGTCCGCTCAGTTTCTCCGTCTTTGTCGGTATGGTAGGGTATAGGTCGCTGGGTTTCAGGAAGAAACCGTATTGCTGCGGGTGCTGCATAATCTGCTTGACGGCCAGAATGCGGTAGACGTAGCGTGTGGTCTCGTTGTTGAGGCGCGTGTCGTAGTAGCTGGCGATGCTCTGGCGTTCCATATTGCGCTGCAGGCCGTTCTCGCCACAATTGTAGGCTGCCGCAGCCGCTGTCCAGCTGCCAAACTTGCCGTAAAGCGCCTTAAGGTATTTGCAAGCCGCTTCGGTTGCGGCCTCCACGTTGTTACGCATATCGATTTCGTCGTTGATTTCGAGGCCGTACTTCTGTCCGGTAGCCTTGATAAACTGCCAGAAGCCCTGTGCTTTGGCCGGCGATGTGGCATTGGTCAGGCCGCTTTCGATGACGCAAAGGTATTTGAAATCGGCAGGGATGCCGTTCTTTTTAAGAATGGGCTCGATTACAGGGAAATAGCGATGGGCGCGCTTAAAGTAGAGCAGTGTACTGGTATGGCCGAAGGTGTTGACAATCATTTCGCGGTCAAGGCCTTCGCGTACATAGTATATGTCCAACGGCACAGGTTCGCCTGCAAACGACATTGTGTCGGGCAGTGTCGGCGAATAGATGCGGGGGTTGGCGTTGACGCGCTGCAGGCCGTTGTCGGGGCCGGCGGTTCTCTCGGCGCTGTCCTTGTCTGTGGCGCAGACAAAGACAAGCAGCACAAGCGTGACGCAAGAAAGGATTAGTGCCAGTGTGCTCTTGTTTTTCATAGGGATGTGTTTTGTTTCGGAATCAGGTT
The DNA here is from genome assembly GCA_905236645.1 of uncultured Bacteroidales bacterium. Classification (GTDB taxonomy): domain Bacteria; phylum Bacteroidota; class Bacteroidia; order Bacteroidales; family P3; genus Colimorpha. The sequence continues at coordinate 4,352 of CAJOMZ010000037.1, read as the reverse complement.
TTGCAGTACTTCAGCAGTTTGTCGGCGATGTCGCTGGCCACTGCTTGCTTGCTTTTCAGCGTTCCTGCATCGATGTTGCCGCTACGGTCGATGACAGTCACCTTGTTAGTGTCATATCCAAAGCCGGCGCCTTTGTCGTGCAGCGAGTTGAGGACGATGAAGTCGAGATTTTTCTTTTCCAGCTTTTTCTTGGCGTTCTCCAGTTCGCTGTCTGTCTCGAGGGCGAAGCCTGCAAGCAGCTGTTTCTCGCCTTTCATACGGCCCAGAGTGGCCAGGATGTCGGGGTTCTGCACCAGGTGCAGTGTCATATCGTCCTTGTCGCTCTGTTTCTTTATTTTATGGTCCGCTTCGTGTTCGGGACGGAAATCGGCCACGGCAGCGCTCAGGATGGCAGCGTTGCAGGAGGGGAAGAGGGTAGTGGCAGCCTCATACATCTCACGGGCCGAGACTACGTCGATGCGCTCAATGTCAGGGTGATGCACTTCAAGGTGCGTGGGTCCGGCCACAAGGTACACCTTGCAGCCACGGCGTGCAAACTCCTCGGCAAGCGCAAAGCCCATCTTGCCTGTCGAAAAGTTGCCTATAAAGCGCACCGAATCTATCTTCTCGTATGTAGGTCCCGCTGTAATAAGTATTTTGAAGCGCTCTCCGCCGTGGTCTGCAAGCGAGGCAATCATCTGCTCCACAATCCTTTCAGGCTCCTCCATACGTCCGTTGCCGGTAGTGCCGCAGGCCAGCTCGCCCGAGGTGCTCTCAACGACCACCGCCCCGTTAGCACGCAGATAGTCCAGATTGCGTTGCAGCGCCGGGCTTTCAAGCATTTGGGTGTTCATTGCCGGGCAGATGAAGAGCGGCTTGCGAAACGACAGCAGCAGGGTCGACAATGCATCGTCGCCTATGCCCGATGCCATCTTGCCGATAATGTTGGCTGTGGCGGGCGCAACGACCATCGCGTCGCCCCAGTCCTTGAGCGAGATGTGCTCGGTGCTGTGCGGATTGCTGCGGTCGAAGAGTTGCGAATAGACGCGGTTGCCCGACACCGTCTCGAGCGTCAGCTCGGTGACGAACTGCAGTGCGTGCTCGGTGACGGCGCACATCACTTCGGCGCCAGCCTTGACTAACAGGCGCACTAACAGCGGCGTCTTGTAGGCAGCGATGCCGCCACTGACGCCCACAATGATGCGTTTGCCTTGCAGGGGCTTTGCGGCGTCGGCCATAGTCTTACTTGGTTTCGGCGGTGACACCTTCGGCAATGGCCTCGTTCTCCATAGCCTCGAGGCGTTGCATATTCTTGTCTTCCTTGGCTGGGTTGCGATAGTAGATATCGCCCTCAAGGTATTCCTGAGTGGCCATCAGGGTAGGCTTGGGCATCTGCTCATAGTGGCGCACCACCTCTATCTGCTCGCGGTTCTCGTAAATCTCGTCCATCGTGTCGATGGTCGAAGCAAACTCCTCGATTTTCTTGTGGAGCTCGCGTTTCATATCCGTTGCAATCTGGTTGGAACGTTTCGACAGCACGGCGACGGTCTCGTAGATGTTGCCGGTGCCCTCGCTGAACTGGGCGGTGTTGCGTGTAATCGTAGTGTTTACAGGACGGTTCTTCTTTACTTCCATTGTTGTATTGTGATTTATTGATTTCTTTCGGTTTGGGTTTGTTGTCGACTTAGTTCTGCCCGGCCAGTTTCTGCAGCTCGGCCTTGCAGTTGTTATAGATTGTCTGGCATTCAGCCATATACTTCGAGTTCTGGAACGTGACAGCGAACTTGTCGAAGTTGTTGATGACTTGGTGCAGGCGCTCCTTCATCTTGTCCTCGCGGCTGTTGATGGCGTAGATGTAGCCCGACTTGACGATGTAGTACATCGCCTCCTCGCGGTAGGGCGAGTCGGGATAGTTGTTCAGAAAGTTGCTGAGCGACACCACTGCGGCGCGGTACGACTCGGTGTTGTAGTAGCCCACGGCAATCTCATAGTCCTTAAGCATCAGCTTGTCGCGCAGTTCGTCAAGGTAGTTGTTCACCTCGGGGATGTGTGTGCTGTGCGGATAGCGTTCGCTGAACTGCTCCAGCTCGGCGATGGCCTCCTTTGTGGTGCTCTGGTCAAGCGTATGCGACGGCGAGTCCATATACTGGCAGTAGGCCGAAAGGAATGCCGCTTCTTCGGCACGGCTGCTGTAGGGGAAGCGCTTGGTGAACATCTTGAACTGGTAGCTGCCAAGATAGTAGTACTCCGATTTCAGCAGGCTCTGGCCATAATACCACGCTATGTCCTCCGAGTGCTCGTTGCTGCGGTCGTAGAGAGCCAGGTTTTCAAACAACTGGCGGGCCCGAGTGTAGCGCCCCTCGTTGTAATAACCCAGAGCGGCATCGTATTTTGCGGAATAATCGGTGCTTTTGAGCATCTTGTCATACCCGTTGCAACTGCATAACGCAATGAACGATAGTGCGATAAGTGTATATTGGCATAGTCTCTTCATAGGGTGCAAAAATACAAACTTTTTTTTAATTGTATATAGAAAATTTATCAACACCGAAAAATAACGCGACCCGTGATGTTTTATTGTCCGGTTTCGGCATTTTTCGCTCCGTGGCGCATACTGCACGGCAAAAACCGACTTCCAACCTCAAACCAAGTGCCGCTTTCCACCCCTTGCCGAAGACAGAAAACTTTGACAAAAAAAGCGTCCCGTTTTCGGCCGCTTTCCACACCCCGGACATACCGCCCTGACACCCCCGTCGACAGGGCGTGTCAACCCCCGTTTTCCAGTCGTTGAACATTAGTTCTTTTTAAGAAATTTAACATTTTTTTAACAAATATAACTAACTGATAATCAGATACGCTTTTTCTAAGCACTCCGTAAATGCTCCGTGTTTTCGATAAATCAAAGCCCTATAAAACACTGATTATAGTCCTATTAAAGTTTACAAAAGTAAAATTTGATAAAACTTTGATAAGGCTTTGACTAAACTTTGGTAGGAATTTGGTACCTTGAAATCACGGAGTTATGACGGGCCTTTTTCGAGGCGAAAAAATGATAAATTTAACATTTCAAAAACGGCATCCCAAAGCAAAATTCTTGGCTTCGGAAACGAGGCTTTTCCCACAGAAAACTTTCGTGCAGAAACGAGACGGTTTTTCCTGCCGGAAAGTGCGTGCAAAAGACGCTGAAACAACGTTTAGGGCTGGAGGAACCATCGACAGGAAAAGAATGATGAAACTGCTGTTTGAAATTTTATTTTCACGGTTTCAAAAAAAAGTGTATTTTTGTACTTCATTTAAAAACTAATATATGGACACGATTATTGTCTTAGACTTTGGTTCTCAATACACTCAGTTGATTGCCCGCAAGGTGCGCGAGCTTAATATTTACTGCGAAATCCATCCTTTCAACAAGGTTCCGGCGCTGACGGACGACGTGAAGGGAGTCATTTTTTCCGGCAGTCCTTTTTCGTGCAATGCCGCCGATGCTCCGGTGCCTGATATGACGGGCATCAAAGGCAAGCTGCCGCTGCTGGCCGTGTGCTACGGCGCACAGTATTTGGCAAAGTGGGGCGGTGGCAGTGTGCAGCAGTCGAAAATACGCGAGTATGGCCGTGCAAACCTGCAGTATATCGACACCGCGTCGCCTCTGATGAAGGGCGTGCAGGTGGGGTCGCAGGTGTGGATGAGCCACGGCGACACGATTGAAAGTGTGCCGGACAACTATCATTGCATCTGCTCGACCGACAACGTCAAGTATGCAGGCTATCAGATTGAGGGTGAGCAGACTTATGCCATCCAGTTCCATCCAGAGGTGCATCACTCGGTCGACGGTTTGACACTGCTCAAAAACTTTGTGGTGGACATCTGCGGATGCGACCAAAGCTGGACGCCAGAGTCGTTCATTGAGATGACTGTTAAGCAGATACGCGAGCAGGTGGGCGACGACAAGGTTATCCTTGGCTTGTCGGGTGGCGTCGACTCGTCGGTGGCGGCAGTGCTGCTGAACAGGGCCATAGGCCACAACCTGCACTGCATCTTTGTCGACAACGGCTTGCTGCGTAAGAACGAGTTTGAAAGCGTACTGGAGTCGTATCGCGATATGGGCCTGAATGTCAAAGGTGTGGACGCCAAGGAGCGCTTCTATGGCGTTTTGGCGGGCGTGACCGATCCCGAGAAGAAACGCAAGGCGATAGGCAAGACGTTTATTGATGTGTTTGACGATGCCTCGAAGGAGGTCGTCGATGCCAAGTGGCTGGCACAAGGCACGATATATCCCGATGTCATTGAATCGAGTTCCGTCAAGGGGCCGTCGCAGACCATCAAGTCGCACCACAATGTGGGCGGACTGCCTGACTATATGAAGCTTAAGCTTG
>CAJOMZ010000036.1:3365-22745 GCA_905236645.1 uncultured Bacteroidales bacterium | reverse complement strand
TGACTGGACAACAACTGGACAACAACTGGACAACGACTGGACAACGAACGGTGTTGGTCCCTCCTTTTCCCTGCCAAAACACGTCCGGTTCCCGAAGGGGGAATGGCGGTAAAACGAAAAAATCAATTTGCTCAGTCCAAATATTTTTTGTAAACTTGCACTGGTTTTTGGGAACACTTAAAAACCATATAACTGCATCAAAATGAGCCACTAAAGCAAGACTCCATTTGTCTGTTTGAAGTGAAATTTTTACAAAATCCACAAAAATGAGAGCATTTTTGGTGCTTTTGTATGGTTAAAAAATGTGAAAAAATAGGAAATAAATGATAAAAGCTGTCTTTTTTGACATCGATGGAACGCTGCTCGGCTACAAAAGCCACAACCTGCTGCCTGGAACAGTAGAGGCGTTCTCTATCCTCAAGGAAAGAGGTGTCAAAACATTTATTTCCTCCGGACGTCCGATGGTGCTCATTCCCAAGTTGCCGCTGCACTTCGACGGCTTTGTCACCGTCAACGGCGGCCACTGCATTGCCGGCGACAAAGTGATCCATCGCAACACCATCAACCCCGACGATGCCGCCCGCTGGCTGCAATACGTCGACGACAAAGGCCTGACAACGATGTGCTTCACCGAACACGATATGTTCATCAACCGCATCGACCCTGTGGCCACGGCGCTGCGCGACCAGCTTGGATTCGAGATGCCTCCCGTCAGGCCGCTCGAAGAGTTCAAAGGGCAGGATGTCTACCAGTTCATCGCCATCCAGCCAGCCGACCAGGACGAGGCGACACTTGCACTTCTGCCGCACTGCCGTATGCCAAGATGGCACAAACTCTTCACCGACCTCATCCCGGCCGACAGCAGCAAGGCTGTGGGCATTGAGCGCATTCTGGCTCACTTCGGCATCGACCGTAACGAGGCCATAGCCTTCGGCGATGGCGCCAACGACATAGAAATGCTGCAATACGTCGGGACGGGCATCGCTATGGGCAACGCCGCCGACATCGTGAAACAGCATTCCGACTTAGTCACCGACAGCGCCGACGACGAAGGTATCTGGAACGCACTTAAAAGACTGAACGTCATCTGAAACAAAAAGAATACAAACAAACCAAACACTCAATATCAGACTGATATCAGACTGATAAAACAAAAAAAATTTGTAAAAACTATGAAAAAAACATTGTTGTTGATACTGCTAATGATTGGGGCAACCCTTATCGCTGAGCCACAAGCCCAGCAGGTAAAGGTCGTTTCATTCAACATACACAACAACAGCAATCCTCGCAACGACGGCACCAACAACTGGAACCGGCGCGCCAAGGCTGTCATTAAGATGATAGACAAAGAAGAACCCGACATCATCGGCACCCAAGAGGCTCTGCTCGACCAGCTCTCCTATATCGACCGCAAGTTCAACAGGCAATACCGTCGCGTCGGCGTAAGCCGCGACAACGGCATCACGCGTGGCGAACACACAGCCATCTATTACGACAAAAACAAGTATAGAGTTTTGTCCCACAAGACACGATGGCTCAGCGAATCGCCACAACGGGTCTCATATAGCTGGGACGCTACCGAGAAACACACCGTCACCATCATCCATCTGCAGCACATCGAGAGCGGCAAGGATTTCTATTACTTCAACACTCAGATTGAGGAGACCGGCAAAACGGCTCGCAAGGAGTCGCTCAAGCTGCTGGCAGAAATGATCCGCACCACGGTGCCTAAAGGCACACCGGTGATACTGGGTGGCGATATGAGCTCCAACATCGACAACGGCGAGTTCGGCATCCTCGAAGAGATTGGTATGGAGGTGGCCCGCAACATAGCCACACGCACCGACTATCGCAACAGCTACAACGCCTTTGGCGAAGACGGTGCAGGTATGAACGACCACTTCTTTGTCCGCGACCTCATCATAAACCGCTTCAGGACATTAAACAAAAACTACGGAGTGCCTTATATCTCCAATCACTATCCCATAGAGATCACCTTTACGCTGTAAGGTGTTCTATCAGCGTGTAGACACCCAGACCGATAAGTACAAGACCGGCCAACAGAGTGGCCACACGTTCAGGTACAGGAATATTGCGTTTGCCCAACGCCACGCCGACCATTGACACCACAAAGGTCACGACGGATATAACTGCAACGACAAACGCTATCTGGCCGAAGCCCTTGTCGAGGCCCAGCCCGATACCGACCACAAAAGCGTCGATCGACGTAGCGATACCGAGCAGGCACAGCACACCGAAGCGCGACACGTCAAGCTGCCTGTCGTCGGGCACATCGCACACCGCATCGTAAATCATCTTGCCTCCCACCGCCAGCAGAAGTCCGAAGGCCACCCAGTGGTCGACAGAGGCAATCATATCGCGGAAGGCAACGCCAAGCATTGCACCCAGGAACGGGAACCCACCCTGGAAAAAAGCAAAGACAACAGCCATCAGAACCCCGTGGCGATAGGACATCTTGCTCTTGAAAGCGCTCGTCGTAGATACCACAAACGAGTCCACACACAGCGCAAGAGCCAATAAAAAAGCTTCAAGTATCATTTCCATCATAAACTGTTAACCGTGGGCGACCAACGTGAGCCCTTCCGCTCGGGATGCGCTTCAAGGAAAGCGTGCGCCACAAGCCCCATCGTGTAACGAAGGTTCATCTCGCTGACAAAGAACTCGCCGCTTCGGTCCTTCAGCAGATCCACTCCCACAGGACCTTCATAGCGCGGTGCCACATAGAGCCGCAGCCACTGCCGTATGGCGTTCTCGACGCTGGCCGGCAATTGCAGCCGTTGCCTGATATCATCGTCGTCAAGCAAGATATTGCAGCGGTATACGCCGCTCTGCGTTTCGAAAAGCGAAAGGCCTGTCAGCGAGACATTGCCGCCAACGGCATAGAACTCGAGGGCAAAATTCTCCACTACGTCGAGCCGCCTCTCGACGATGACGCAGCGTTGGGAGGCGACGGTCTTTGCGATCCAGGCGGTATCGTGGTCCGACAGTTCTCCGTCAACCCAGCGCAGTCCCCTGCCCGACCCCGACCACGGAGCCTTCAACACCACACGCCGCTCGCCGGCCAAAAGTTGCCGCACCTCGTCGACGCTGAAGGCACGCCAAGCGTGTGGTTGCAACGGCAGGATTGTAGAGCGGTGCTGCAAATCGCGTATACGCTCCAACTGCTCGTCGGGCGGAAGCAGTGATGGCGGGACACCTTGCTTCAGCAGAGCCTGCTTAAGCCTTGCATCCCATCCCCAGGCAACGATCCTGTCGACAGAGCCCTCCGCTATCAGCGGCTGCAAGTCGTCGTCTGCGCTGGCGCATATCGCGTCGGGATAGAGAATCCCCATCAGTGAGGCGTTGCTAACGGCGAAATCCAAAGCCGACGACGGCGGGACAAAATTGCGGTCGCCGTTGGCTAAGCACAGGTCGTGTTCTGGATTGAAGATGCAGAGCGTCATAAAAAACAATAACAAAAGGGGGAGAAAGCCTCTCCCCCTTTTCGAGTATATACCTGATTAATTATTTGTTGACCTGGAATTTGGTGCAACCGTTCTTGAAGTATTCGCTTATCTGGTTGGCAGCAGCGATACCGGCGTTGATGTTGGCCTCTTCGGTCTGGGCGCCCATCTTTTTGGGAGTGGCGAAGTAGCGGCCTTCGAAAGCCTTGAATTCGGCATCGGCATCAGGCATAATGTCGGTGATATACTTAAGGTCGGTGCGCTCGGCCATCAGCTTGAGCAGTTCAGGCTCGTTGATGACTTCCTTGCGTGCGCTGTTGACCAGGATGCCGCCCTTGTGCATCTTGTTGACGAGGGCATAGTTGATGCTCTGCTTGGTCTCTGCGGTAGCGGGGATGTGGAGGGACACTACATCGCAGGTCTCGAACAGTGCTTCCTGGTTGGCGACAGCCTTGGCCATACCGCTCTGGTTGATCTGGTCGGCGGTGAGGAATGCGTCGTAGGCATAGACATCCATACCGAAGCCTTTGGCGATGCGGGCCACGTTGCGTCCCACGTTGCCGAAAGCAAGGATACCGAGTTTCTTGCCCATCAGCTCGCTGCCGCTCTTGCCGTTGTAGAAGTTGCGGACGGCATAGACCAGCATACCCATAACGAGCTCGGCGACAGCGTTGCTGTTCTGGCCGGGGGTGTTCATAGCCACGATGCCGCGGGCGGTGCAAGCCTCGAGGTCGAGGTTGTCGAAACCGGCGCCGGCGCGCACGACTATCTTCAGGTTCTTGGCGTGGTCGATGACCTCTTTGGTAACCTTGTCGCTGCGGACGATGAGAGCATCGGCATCGGCAACGGCGGCATAGAAGTCGTTCACGTCGGTATATTTCTCAAGAAGAGCCAGGGTGTGGCCATTCTTCTCAACCACTTCGCGGATGCCGTCGACGGCCACCTTTGCGAAAGGTTTTTCAGTTGCAACTAATATTTTCATTTCTGTTGATTTGTTGAGTTGTTTATTTGTTGAGTTGTTAAAATTGTTTGATTGTTGAGTTGTTGGTTTGTTCCAATCGCTTGTACTGACTATTCTATAGAGCATTGATTTTGTTGGAAATCTCTTTTATCCTAACTTGAACCTCTTCCAACTGTTGTTCGTTTATATAACCCATATCAAAAGATAACAGGAAAGAGCAATAAACCTCAACAGTCGAGCCGTATGCAATTTCTGCAAAATGAGCTTGTTCCTTTAAGGATGATCTCGATGTCATTTCTGCCAGATTGAGAGATATCGAGGTTGTCGCACGTCTAATCTGATCTATCAGATTATATTTTTCGTATTGTGGAAAAGTATTAATTAACGAATAAGAATATTTAAAAAACTCTCTCGACAATTTCCACACCTCTAATCGCTCAAAGCCATAAACGAACATCGTTCCATCCAACAAATAAACAAATCAACAACTCAACAATTCAACAACCCATTATTACTTGTTGGCTTTCTCGAAGTCCTGCATACACTGGACGAGGGCCTCGACTGCCTCGACGGGGCAGGCGTTGTAGAGGCTGGCGCGGAAGCCACCCACCGAGCGGTGACCCTTGATGCCGACCATACCGCGCTCCTTGGCGAAGGCCATAAAAGCATCCTGCAGGTCCTCGCGGCCTTCGGCCATAACCCAGCAGTGGTTCATAATAGAACGGTCTTCCTTCTCGGCAGTGCCGCGGAACATCGTGTTGCGGTCGATTTCCTCATAGAGCATAGCGCTCTTCTTGAGGTTGATTTTCTCCATCTCTTTAACACCGCCGATGGTGTTCTTAACCCACTTCAGGGTCTCGTGCATAACGAAGATGGCGCTTACCGGAGGAGTGTTGAACATAGAGATGTTCTTGGCCTCTTCAGCGGCGTGGGTGCGGAAGTCGACCATAGTGGGCAGCGGGTTCATATACTGACGGTCGGTGATCTTGCCGAGGATGTCCTTGCGGACGATGTAGAAGGTGACACCGGCGGGGCCGACGTTCTTCTGTGCGCCACCGTAGATGAGGCCGTACTTCTTGATGTCGACAGGGCGGCTCATAATGTCCGAGCTCATATCGGCAACGAGCATAACATTGTTGATCTCGCTGGCGGCGAAGTCCTTGCGGATTTCGGTGCCGTAGATGGTGTTGTTGGTAGTGATGTGGAAGTAGTCAGCGTCGGCCGGAACGGTCCAACCCTTCGGGATGTAGCTGTAGGTCTTGTCCTCGCTGCTGGCCACGATGACGGTCTCGCCGAAGTTCTTGGCCTCTTTAGCGGCCTTCTTAGCCCACACGCCGGTCTGCAGGTAGGCAGCCTTCTTGTTGAGCAGGTTGGCGGGAACATCCATAAAGCCGGTGCTGGCGCCGCCGCCGAGGAAAAGGATTTCATACTCGGCAGGGATGTCCAGCAGTTCACGCCACAGCTGACGGGTCTCTTCCATTGTGCGCTCCCAGCCGGGAGTACGGTGAGATATTTCGAGCAGACCGATACCGGTGTTGTCGAAATCGCGGATGGCATTGATGGTGGACTCAATGGCCTCTTTGGGCAGGACGCAAGGGCCTGCGTTGAAATTATAAGCTGTTTTCATCTTTGATTTTTTGTTTAAACGGTTTATTTTTAATAAATTATCAATTCAATTCCCTAATCTTAGGAACTACAAAGTTACGTCTTTTTTTAATATAATAAAGAAATTCAATAAAATATTTTTTTGCACATTCCGTGTATAAAAAAGGCCTCTTCGAGGGACCAACAATATATGTACAATACTTGTACAATATTTGTACGTTTACCAATTGTACATATATTGTACAAGTATTGTACATATATTGTACAACGGACGGAGTTGGTCCGGTTTAAGCCCTGCGGAAGAGGGGGGCAGGAAGAAAGAATGTTCAAAAAAAGGGTAAAAAAAATTTTTTTCGTCCGTGGCGGTTGTTCATTTTTGTGTTCAAAAAACGGAAAACAATGTAAATGTGAAGAGTAGCGAGAGGCCATTCCTGGATGGATTCTAACAATCAAACAATTAGAATATCTTGTTGATTAACTGCCTTTTGCAAGCGCCGGGGAAGGCATCCGGCTACAAGACAGGCATTTAAACATTTTAACAAAAAAAGTGCAAAAAAGCAGTGAAATTTCGATGAAAAATTTTTTTGGTTCAAAAGAAAGTTGTATATTACGAGGCCCGAAAATGGTTAATGAAACAATAAAATGTTGTTTAATAAGAAATTTTGGAGATGAAACGTTTTTTCGGGTCTGGAAGGGGATTTTCGTTTAATATTTTTTTCTGATATGTGCAAATTTTTTTTGCAGTTTTCATTAAAAAAATTTGTTTGAACTTTGCATCACGAAAAAAAGAATAGCAAGAAACGATAAGTTGTATAAAATCATAGCGAAAGGTTGAACGAAATGACGCAGAATTACAAAACCGTTTGGGAAAACTGCCTGAAAATAATCAAGGAGAATCTCGGTCCGGAGAACGACCAGGTGTACAGGACCTGGTTTGAGCCCATAGTGCCGATCCAACTCGAGGACAATATATTGACAATCAGGGTTCCGAGCCAGTTCTTCTACGAGTGGCTGGAGGAGCATTTCATTGATTTGCTGAAACGTACGATACGCCTGCAGTTGGGCCCCAACGGTATGTTGAAATACAGCATACTTATGGACACGAGCATTGCCAACTCGCCCATTTCCACCAGCTTGCCGTCGAACGGTCGCCAGGCCATCAGCAACCGCGCCAAGGATATGCCTTTGATGCTCGGCCCCGAGGCCGGCGAGCGCAAGGTGTCCAACCCGTTCATCTATGTAGGCATACAGAAGATGAAGGTCAACTCGCAGCTGAACGGCAACTACACGCTTGAGAATTTCGTGGAGGGCGACTGCAACCGTCTGGCCCGTGCCGCCGGCTTTGCCGTGGCCGAGAATCCCGGCCGCACCGCCTTCAACCCCCTGCTGCTGCACGGCGGCGTAGGCTTGGGCAAGACCCACTTGGCCCACGCCATCGGCATCAAGACCAAGGAGATGCACCCAGACAACACGGTGCTTTACGTCACCTCGGAGCAGTTCCTGCAGCAGTATGTCGACGCCGTGCGCAACAAGACCACCAACGACTTTGTGCACTTCTACGAGATGATCGACTTCCTGATACTGGACGACATCCAGTTCTGGGCATCGAAGGGCATACACACTCAGGAGGCCTTCTTCCACATATTCAACTACCTGCACCAGCGCAACAAGCAGATCATCATTACCAGCGACAAGGCCCCGTCGGAGCTTGGCACGCTGGAGCCGCGCCTGCTGTCGCGCCTGAAGTGGGGTCTGGCCGCCGACCTGGGCACTCCGGACGTGGAGACCCGCATCGCCATACTGAACCAGAAGCTGGCCAACGACGGCATCGAAATGCCGAAAGATGTAATAGAATACATAGCCTACAATATCAACACCAATATCCGTGAGCTGGAGGGCGCGCTGGTGTCGCTCATCGCCCAGTCGTCGCTCAACCACAGGCAGATAACCATCGACCTTGCCAAGCAGATGATCGACAAGTTTGTGAAGAGCACCACCCGCGAGATAACGATAGACTATATACAGAAAGTGGTGTGCGACTACTTCAAGCTGCCGCTCGACAGCATCCAGTCGCCCACACGCAAACGCGAGATTGTGCAGGCGCGCCAACTGACGATGTATTTTGCCAAGAAGATGACAAAGTCGTCGCTTGCCATCATCGGACTGCAGTGCGGCAACAAGGACCACGCCACCGTGCTGCACGCCTGCAAGACCGTTGCCAACCTGAACGAGACCGACAAGCAATTCCACTACTGGGTTGACGAGCTGGAGAAGAAATTCAAGGAGTAAGACGATGGGCAAGACTTCCTTCAAACCCGGCAATATGATATACCCGCTGCCTGCCGTGATGGTTTCGTGCGGCGACAGCGAAGAGACCTACAACATCATTACAATAGCTTGGACGGGCACCATCTGCAGTGACCCGCCCTTGTGCTATATATCGGTCAGGAAAGAGCGGCACTCGCACGACATCATTGCGCGGACCGGCGAGTTCGTGATCAACCTCACCACCGAGGCGTTGGCGCGAGCCACCGACTGGTGCGGAGTGAAGAGCGGGCGCGATGTCAACAAATTCCGCGAGATGCACCTTACACCCGAGAGGGGGCAGATTGTCAAAGCGCCGCTCATCGCCGAGTCGCCGCTCAACATAGAGTGCCAAGTGACAGAAATCAAAGAGCTTGGCAGCCACGATATGTTTATGGCGCGCGTGGTGGCCATCGACGCCGACGAGAGGATGATAGACAAATCGACCGGTGCCTTTCAGCTCAACCACTGCTCTCCCCTCGCCTATTCGCACGGCAAATACTACGGCCTGGGAGAGAAAATAGGCGGCTTTGGCTTTTCGGTAAAAAAGAAACGGTAAAATATTTTTGGTGTTTTGCCGTTTTCCTGTTTTAAAGAGTAACCATTATATTATAAGAATATGAACATCACTTGTGTTGAACCACTGGGAATCAGCGAAGAGCAGTTCCGCAAGACACAGTCGACCTTCGCCGCCGAAGGCCATAGCTTCAGCTATTATATGGACCGCCGCGAGGACGAAGCCGCCCTTGCAGAGCGAATGAAAGACAGCGAGATAGTCATTATCTCGAACATTAAGCTCGGCAGCACGGTGCTGGCGCAGTGCCCTAAGCTGAAAATGCTATCGGTAGCCTTCACCGGCCTCGACCACATAGACCTGAATTACTGCAAGGAGCACAATATCTATGTACAGAATGCCGCAGGCTACTCCACCACGGCCGTCAGCGAACTGGCTGTGGGACTGATGATTGACGTGCTGCGCAAAGTGACCGAGTTCGACGGCACCATACGTCAGGGCGGAAGCCGGGGCTGCTTTCTGGGCCGCGAACTGAAGGACAAGACTGTCGGCGTTGTGGGCACAGGAGCCATCGGCACAGCCACCATCAAGCTGCTGAAAGCCTTTGGCTGTAAGGTTATTGCCTACAGTCGCAGCCAGCGAAATGAGGTTGTGGATATGGGAGTGGAATACTGCGACTTGGTGACGCTGATGAGAGAGAGCGACATTGTCACCCTTCACGTCCCGATGACCGCAGAGACGCATCATCTGGTAGGCACGAAAGAACTTGCGCTGATGAAGCCGACAGCAATAATCATCAATACCGCCCGCGGCAACGTGGTTGACATTGAAGCATTGGCCAAGGCGCTGAAAGAAGGCAAGATAGCAGGCGCTGGCATCGACGTCTACGAGAAGGAGCCGCCGCTGGAAGGCAGCCATCCCCTTTTGAATGCCCCCAACTGCATCGCCGTGCCGCACATAGGCTACGCCACGCGCGAGGCGTTCGACATCAGGGCCGGCATCGTTATCGAACACGTGTGGAACTTCATCAACAAGCAATAATTCTATATATTATGAAACAAATACTGTTACCGTTGCTCCTGATATGCACCGCCGTCGCTGCCTCCGCACAACCCGTCGGCTATGGCACGGCGCGCAATGCCGCACAGCGGTTTTTGGCCATCTATGAACCCGAACTGGCAAAAGCGGAAGTCCAGAGCCATCCCGTTGCATTTTATAATGACAGCACCTGTGCTACAGCCATTTACATCTTCAATATCGGCGACCGCGGCTTCATTCTGGCCGGTGCCGACCGCTCGTTTGCACCCGTTGTGGGCTATTCCGCCAACGGCACTTTCGACAAACAGCGTCTGCCCGACAACCTCAAAGTTTGGCTGCAAAACTATGTCGAAGATATCTGCGCCGTCAAGTCAAGTGCCACCAAGTCGCAGGAAATCAGTCGCCAGCAGGAAGCATTCAGAGCCGAGTGGGATGCCCTGGAATGGGGCAGCAGCACCGCCAAGGGTGCCAAGGCCGTCAATGCGCTGGTAGAGACCCGCTGGGACCAGGGCGCAGGCTACAACAACTACTGCCCGCCCTACAACGGCGGCCACAGCGTCACGGGCTGCGTCGCCACGGCAATGGCACAGATTATTCGCTACCACCGCTACCCCACCACGGGCTTCTACCACAACTCGTACAACCATTCAACCTACGGCCGACTGTCGGCCCAGTTCGACTCTACAGTCTACGACTACTCGCAAATGCCTGTGTCAGTGAACGGCTACTCGAATTCGGCCCAGCAAAACGCCGTGTCGCTGCTGTGCTACCACTGTGGCATAGCGGTGAAGATGAACTACCAGAACCCGTCGCACACCAGCGGCAGCGGCGCCCACAGCGAGGACGTACCGGAGGGTCTGAAGTTCTTCGGCTATGTCAACAGCTTCTATCTGAGCAAGAACGGTATTCCGTCGGCCACGTGGGATTCGCTGCTGCGCCACGACCTGGATGCCTCACTCCCTGTCTACTATAGCGGCAGCAACAGCGAAGGTGGCCACGCTTTTGTCTGCGACGGATACCGAAACAACGGCACCTACCACTTCAACTTCGGATGGGGCGGATACGGCGACGGATACTACAGCCTCACCTCGGTGAACGGCTACTCGTCGGCCCAAGGAGCTGTATTCAACATCTACCCCTGCAATATGGGGCCGATGCACGACACACTCTTTATCGCCGCCGACGGACAAGGCGACGGTTCATCGTGGAGTTCGGCCTATCCCGACCTCAACAGTGCAATGAAATTATGCTCGCTGTACAAAAAAGGTAATATATGGGTAAAGAACGGCGTTTACTATGGCGACACAACAGCCGAGGCTTCATTCACCGCTACCGTCAAGACTACCGTCTATGGTGGCTTTGCAGGCACCGAAAGCAGACTTGAGGACCGCAATCTCAATGCCGGCAGCACAATCCTGAGCGGAGAAGGCAAGCGCAGGGTATTCCTCTCGGCAGCGCCAAACAACGATTGCAAAATATACGATGTCACTTTTGCCGACGGCAAGGCCGAAACGGGAGCAGGAGTGTATATCCAGAACAGCAGCCAGCGACTGGAACGCTGCATCATCGAGAACAACACCTCGACAGCCGACGACGGCGCAGCGGTGTACAGCAATTCGGGCAGCCTTTTCTGCTGCATAATCCGCAACAACCACAGCGCAGCCATCGACATCAACGGCGGTATGGTTAAAAACAGCTTGATTGTCCACAACGATGGTTACGGCATCCGCTCGCAGGGCACTGCCATTGACGGTTGCGACATTGTGTGCAACAGCGGCTGCGGCGCGATAAACCAGAACCGGACCACCATCAGGAACAGCGTTATCTGGCACAATGGCAGTTCGTTGACCGACAGCAATATAAATGGAATCCGATTCTGTGCCATAGAAGGTTTTGGCGATACCGACAGCAACAGCAATTTCGGTATCAGCCGCATCAACCGCCCGGCAGAGGGCAAAGGCCCCTTCTTCATTGCTCCCGACACCACTATGGGTCCGGCTGAGGAAATGGGCGACTGGCACCTCAGCAGTTTCTCACCGCTGGTAGATGCCGGCGACAGCAACCGCGTAGGGGCTTATATCACAGAGCTTTCCGGCGACAGCAGATTCCGCAACGGCCGCGCCGATATAGGATGCTATGAGAAAGACCCCTTCGTGGGCATAGAGACAACGACCGAAAACGCACTGCCTCACATCTATCCTAACCCGGCGACCACTACGCTTTGCGTTGATGGTAACACGGGGACACTGCTTATCATTGATGCTATGGGTCGCCGCGTTTTGACAGTAGACGGCAACACTGACCGCACAGTAATAGACATTAGCTCTCTGCCTCGCGGCGTCTATTTTATCCGTACCGGCAATGCAACAAGCAAGTTCATCAAGAAATAACTATCGCGTGGAATCAAGTAGTCGACAAGAAGCTTTAAGCAAAGCAACAATGGTCATAAAAAAAGCAGGACAACCATCAAGTCGTCCCGCCAAAAATACATCTTTGAAATAAGTAAGCACGCTTTTGTTTACGATACTTTTCCGAAAAAGTTTCATTTGGTTATAATTTTTTTTACACAAATTAGTTTTCTTACGTATGAAAAGACCTGTAACTCTCATTGCCCTCGCCATAATCGCAGCGCTGACAACAGGCTGCGGCAACAACAAGCTTGACAGCCTTCCTCGCGAGGAGGCATTGAAAGTGATTGACGCACAGATAAAGAAAGATACAGACAATGCCGGACTTTACTATCAGCGCGCCCAAATACTCGTTGCACTCGGCAAAGAGAAAAACCTGTCGCAATATTTCCGCGATGCCATAAACGACCTTGAGAAGGCCACACACATCGACGGCAACAGGAGCGAGTATTACACTCTGCTTGGCGACGCCCACTTCAGTCTGGGCAATGTTGGCGACAGCTATACCGCCCTGCAGCAGGCACTTAAGCTTGACCCGAATAATTTCGAAGCTTGCCTCAAGATGGGTGAAATAGCATTCTACAGCAAGGACTACGACCGTGCAATGGAAAGCCTGTCCAAGGTGACCGAGCAGGACAAAAACAACCAGACTGCACTGTTTATGAAGGGTTTCATCTTTAAAGAGACTGGCGACACCACCAACGCTGTCAAGTATTTCCGCCACTTGATCGAGCTCTACCCCGACTATGAGCCGGCATACGAGGAACTTGGTATGCTCTATGCACAGCATCGCAACAAGCTGGGTCTTGAATACCTCACCACCGCCCTTTCGCTTGAACCAAAGAACATCAATGTCCTGTACGGTCTGGCAATGCTCAATCAGGATGCAGAAGAGGCCGACAAAGCCAATGAATACTATGTAAAGATTCTTGAAATAGACCCTAACAACAAGTATGCGTGGTTCAACCGCGGATGGATGGAGATGGTTCTGTACGAGGACTATGACGCTGCCATAGATTTCTTTAACAAAGCAATTGAATGCGATTCGCAATACGGTGACGCTTACTATAATATCGGCTACATATATCAATTAAAGGGCGATGCCAAGAATGCCGCGACATATTTTGAACAAGCCAGCCAGATTGGTTATGAAGAGAATAAATAGAACCCCTACAATCCAATAATCATTTGCAACCCCTAAAACCCTTTTCTATAATGAAAGACGTAAAACAATACATTGAAGCAAACAAAGATCGCTTCCTTGAAGAACTGTTCACACTTATCCGTATACCCTCAATCTCATCCGAGAGTGAGCACAAGGATGATATGGTTCGCTGTGCCAACCGCTGGCGCGAGTTGCTGCTTGAAGCCGGCTGCGACAAGGCGGAGGTAATGCCTTCGGCAGGCAACCCTGTAGTTTTTGGCGAAAAAACCATTGACCCCTCTAAGCCGACCATACTCGTATATGGCCACTATGACGTGATGCCTGTCGCTCCGCTCGAATTGTGGGAGACCAAGCCTTTTGAGCCCGTCGTCAAAGACGGCAAGATATGGGCCCGCGGAGCCGACGACGACAAAGGCCAAAGTTTTATGCAAGCCAAAGCATTCGAGTTTATGGTCAAAACCGGCCAGTTGCCCTGCAACGTCAAGTTTATGCTCGAAGGCGAAGAGGAAATCGGCAGCGGCAGTCTTTACGGCTTCTGCGAAGAACACAAGGAGATGCTCAAAGCCGATGTTATCCTTGTCAGCGACACCGGTATGATTGCCCAGGACACACCAAGTATCACGAGCGGTCTGCGCGGCCTCTGCTACTGGGACGTGGAAGTCACAGGTCCCAACCACGACCTTCACAGCGGTATATACGGCGGCGCCGTAGCCAACCCCATCAACATCCTTTGCAAGATGATTGCCGGTCTGCACGACGCCGACGGCCACATTACAATTCCTGGCTTCTACGACGACGTGCTTGTCATCAGCGATGAAGAACGCGCACTTATGGCACAGGCTCCTTTCGATCTGGAAGAATACAAGAAAGAACTCGACATTAAAGAGGTACACGGCGAAAAAGGCTACACCACCAAAGAACGCACAGGCATACGTCCCTGCCTCGATGTCTGCGGCATCTGGGGCGGTCATACTGGCGAAGGCAGCAAGACAGTCCTTCCAAGCAAGGCTTATGCCAAGATTTCCACCCGACTGGTTGCAAACCAGGACTTTGAGAAGATAAGCAAACTCTTTAAGGATTACTTCGAGGCTGCAGCACCCGATTGCGTTACTGTCAAGGTTACACCTGCCCACGGCGGTGCCGCATACGTCAGTCCTCTTGAAATGAATGCATACAAGGCTGCTGAAAAGGCTCTTACAACGACATTCGGCAAGCGCCCCATCCCCACACGCAGCGGCGGAAGCATCCCCATCGTGGCCGGCTTCGAGCGCATTCTTGGTATCAAGAGCATCTTGATGGGCTTCGGTCTTGGTAGCGACGCAATCCACGCTCCCAATGAAAACTATCCGCTCTTCAACTTTTTCAAAGGTATCGAGACCATCCCTTACTTCTACGAGTACTTTACTGAACTGGAAAGCAAGTAAACATACCGACTATAATAAATGGCGTCCGACTATGTCCGACGCCATTTTTTTGCTCTATGAAACATCCGCTCCTGCCCGCCGCATTGATAGTCGCAGCAATAATCTTTATTGCAGAGACCTTTTTCGGTTTCTTTTCCGAAGCGACCGACCCTGCGCGTTCAGAAGCACACTACTCACGCTATGTGGGTAGCCAAAACTGGATAAGAGTACAGGTCGACGAGATACCATCCGAACGCGAACGGAGCATCAGAGCAATATGTAACGTTCTTGAAATCACTGACACCGGTGGCGCGACACACGCCTGCAAAGGCCAGATATTACTATATCTACAAAAAACATCCACAGTTGCCTTCGGTGATGAATTGCTTGTTTCCTCCTCCCTCAACCTGCCAAGCGGAGCCGACAACCCACACCAATTCAACTATCGTAAGTACCTGAGGCGAAAAGGCATACTCTATACCGACTACGTCACCTCCTCCGACTATCGTATCATCGGCCACAATACAAAAGGATGGAAATCAAAGACAACTGTTTTACGTCAGCGCTTGATAAACGTCATCCAATTCAGCCAGCTATCACCTTCACAACAAGGCATAGCCGAGGCACTCATACTTGGATGGGACGAAGACCTTAATCCCGAGACCAAAGCACACTTTCGCACGGCAGGAATAACACATCTGCTCTGTGTCAGCGGATTGCACGTGGGCATTGTAGCGCTACTTGTTGGCTGGTGCCTCTTCTTCCTCAGCAACCGACGACCGGCACGAATCGTCAAAGGATGCATACAACTCGCCGCAATATGGGCATTTGTTATTCTCACAGGTATGGCTCCTTCCACTATGCGTGCAGCATTTATGTTCAGCTTTATTGTCATCGGACAGATTTTCTTCACCCGTCCGCCGACTCTGAACGCTATTGCTGCATCGGCCCTCATACTGCTGGTTGCCAAGCCTCTACTGCTCTTTGATGTTGGCTTCCAACTTTCATATACTGCCGTACTTGCAATCGTAATCCTTGTCCGTCCGCTCGAAGAACTGATGCCACTCCCCGATGGCAAAAACCGTTTCACACGGCTCATCTTCAAAACATTAAAGAAAATACGTTCCCTCTTTTGCGTAAGCCTCGTAGCACAAATTGCGGTATTGCCGCTGACTCTGTACTATTTCCACACGTTTCCACCCTATTTCCTTGTTGCCAATATGACCGTCATACCTATGGCCGGTCTGCTGCTTGGCAGCGTACTGCTGATGCTCATTGTCGCCTGGTGGCCGTTGGCATTCAAAGCAATCGGGATGTTCACATCATTCCTGCTTGCCACCACCGAACATATCACCTCCGCCATTGCCTCTTGGCCGAATGCACTGATTGAGGGCATCTACTTTGACACCCCAATACTCATCCTCAGCCTTGTCATAGTCATACTGCTAAGCTGGATGCTTTTACGGCCACAATGGAAAACATTGACAGCTGTCCTTGCCACCGTGTTCGTGCTTGTCATATATGTCAAACACATTGAATCAAAGTGCGATACACAGAGACACATTGATGTATACAACGTAGGCAACCGCACCGCCATTGAGTTTTTCTCCGGACACAAGAGCTACCTTGTCTGCGACAAAAGCACCGCTCAGAACCCCAACGCCATTGATTTCCAAACAGGAAACAACCTTATATTCCGGCAAACCAAACAACGGACAATCCTACCCATAGATACCACATTTGAAGACGACAACATATACATTTCCAACCGTTTCATAAGTTTTGGCGGAAAGACATTCCGCATCGTTGACCGTTCCAACTACCGCAGTCGTTCTCTATCACACCCCGAAATCGACTATCTCATCCTCCGCGAAAGCCCCTACATCAACGTCCCTGAGTTGTGCGACCAATATGACTTCGACACCCTGATTGTCTGCAGTCAGAACAGCATCCGCCGCCGTGCCGCCTGGCAGCATCAATGCGACAGTCTCGGAATACCCCAAAAAACATTTGGCGACAATAAATAACCAACACTTACAGCAAGAAGAGTGCCTTCACCTCCTCGCGTCCAAGTTTCTGGTTTATGGCATTTATCAAATCGGTAGTCTTGTACGTCAGTTCGTTCTTAAGTGCCGGCACCGAAAGCACCACCTTAAGTGTATGATTGGATGCATTGTAGCTAACCGAACGGGTCAGCTGAACAATGAAAGGCCCCACAACTTCACGATAGGCTTCCTCTACCCTGTTGCGCGAGATACTGTCATCGAAATTGTACTTCCTCAAGGCAGCATCTATAAGGTCCTTTATTGTGTATTCGTGTGACATTACTCCTTTATAAAAATCACTTTGAAGTTAGAGGCTCATTACTGTTCTCAGTTCTCAGTTCTCAGTTCTCCGTTCTCTACCGTGAATATCTTGTGCGGCATATCGGGGGCCTGTTCGAATATAGACTCCACACGGCCAGGCTGAGTGTCGGTGATAAACACCTGTCCAAAGCGGTCGCTGCCCACAAGCAGCACAAGCTGGCTGACACGCTGCATATCCAACTTGTCGAAGACATCGTCCAGCAGCAGTATAGGCTTAGTGCCCAGATGCATACGCACGTATTCAAATTGCGCCAGTTTCAATGCCAAAAGAAATGTCTTCTGCTGCCCTTGCGAACCGAAACGCTTGACAGAGAACTCGCCAATGCCGAATTCAAAATCATCCTTATGCGGCCCCACCGTCGTGTATTGCATCTGTGCGTCGCGCCGGCGCGCATCGACAAGCTGCCCCTCAAGTCCCGGAGCCCCTTCTGCAAGCTGTGTGACGTACTCAATCGACGGCTTCTCGCCGTTTGGGGCATCAGGATGTATCAGCACATAATACTGCTCAAACAGCGGCATAAAGTCATTTAGAAAACGGCGCCGCTCCTCTACAATCGGCTCGCCATAGCGCACCAACTGTTCATCCCATACAGCTATCGAAGCCTCATCGAAATAATTGTCGTCATAGAACTGCTTCAGCAAACGGTTGCGTTGCTCCAAAGCCTTCTGATAGCCAAGCAGTAACTGCAGATAGTTCTTGTCCACCTGCGACATAATGCCGTCCACGAACTTGCGCCTCACTTCGCTTCCTCCCAAAATCAGATTCTGGTCGCTCGGCGTGACAATCACCAGCGGCAGACGCCCGATATGCTCGGCAAATGTAGGGCACTGCTTCTTGTTGAACTTCATTTTCTTCGACTGCCCGCGCTGCAGCGTACAGGCCACAGTTACAGGATCACCGCCTTCATCGTCAAGCAAATACTGGCCATTGATTGCAAAATAGTCGGCACCCATACGTATATTCTGACTGTCGACGGGATTGAAATAACTCTTGCAGAACGACAAATAATACAATGCATCCAGCAGGTTGGTCTTTCCCACGCCGTTATTGCCGACCAGACAATTCACGTTGTTCGAGAAAGACACATCCAAATAAATGTAGTTCTTAAAGTTAGCAAGCAAAAGACGATCTATATACATTTCAATTACTACTTTCTATTTTAGACTTAATCTGTTCCATCAGCCAGCGCGGAGTAGACGTAGCTCCCGTTATGCCTATGCGTTCTTTGCCATCAAACCAACTCTCTTCCAATTCGTCTGCCGACGAAATCATCCGTGTCGCAGGCTGAACCCTACGGCAATACTCATACAGATAGTGGCCGTTCGACGAGTTGACTCCCGACACAAATATCAACAAGTCAACGCCTTTGGCAAATTCCTCAAGCTGCATTGCACGATTGGCTACACGGCTGCAGATGGTGTTGTACGCCACAAAATCGGCATCCCTGACACCTTTCTCTTCTATGCGGCGTTCTATATTCTCCGTCAGCCTCCTGTAGTCTTCGCGGCTCTTCGTCGTCTGCGAATAAAGGCGTATCGGGCGCCGCACATCTATGGCGTCGATATCGTTGGGCGACGAGACGATGATTGCCGAATTGCCCGTCTGCCCGTTCAGCCCTATCACCTCCGCGTGTCCCTGCTTGCCGAATATCACAACCTGTCCGCCTACACGTCGCATCTGCTCATAGCCCTCGCGAATGCGCTTCTGCAGCGCAAGGACTATCGGGCAGGTGGCATCAATCAGCTTGATATCCTGGCTGTGGGCAAGCTCATACGTCGACGGCGGCTCGCCGTGGGCCCTTATCAACACCGTGGCTCCAGGCAGCCTGTCCATCTGCCGATGGTCAATCACCTTCAAGCCCAGCCCTGCCAAACGTTGAACCTCGGCATTGTTATGGACAATGTCGCCCAGGCAATAGAGCTGTCCACGCTCCCGCAGCTGCTCCTCGGCGGCGGCAATTGCCTTCACCACCCCAAAGCAGAACCCTGCATTCTCATCAATCACGACAGACATTGGTTCTCCTGGTTTGCAGCCTCTATCACCTGTTCATACTCTTGAGGCGAGAGGTCGTTGTAGAAATAATAGACTGGATTGACTTTCTTGCCGTTGAGCCACACCTCATAGTGGCAGTGCGGTCCCGAGGCAAGACCC
>CAJOMZ010000036.1:0-3330 GCA_905236645.1 uncultured Bacteroidales bacterium | reverse complement strand
TCGCCGCGTTTCACCTTCTGGCCACTGCGCACCTTCACTTCGCTCATATGGCCATAGAGTGTCTTGTAGCCATAGCCGTGATTGATAAGCACCGCAATACCATAGCCACTCAACGATGCATCGCCGCGGCCGGCAACCTCAACCGTTCCGTCGCCGGTAGCATAGATGGGCGTGCCCTTTTTGGCCGAGAGGTCCACGCCGGTATGCATCCTGCGGTAGTGAAGGATAGGATGGTAGCGCGTGCCGAAACCCGAAATCACGCTGCATCGGTTCTTCTCCAACGGCATTATGGCCGGAATGTGCTCCTGGCGTTCCTTCTTGGTACTCGCCATCTGATACACCTCGTCGAACGACTTGGACTGCACGTATATGCGCTTGGTCATATCGTCAAGCCGCTTCTGCGTCTTTATGATAAGGTCCGAATGGTCATAGCCCTCAAGGTCGGAATAGTCCTGCCCTGTCATTCCTGCCGTCCGTTCCTCGCCCGAAATAGGCTCAGCCTCAAGCAGCGTGCGGTAGATACTGTTGTCCCTGTTCTCAAGGTCGGCCAACACAGCCTCGTTGCGTTTCACTATATCCTTCATCTGCACCATCTGGCGTTCCATAACGGCCAATTCGCGCTTCAGCTTGCGCTCCTTGGGCGAGTCGAACACGTGAAGACCTATAACCAGCAGCACAACACCAAGCACAATGCCGAAAGCGATGGAGAACGAAATCTTCTTCAGCTTGTCGGCAAACGTAGTCTTCACCTTCTCATACGACAAGGTGTGCGGATTGAACTTATATGTGTGGTGCTTCTTCAACGAGGGTTTAGGGTTTAGGGTTTAGTGGACTTGGAGAGTTAAGGAACAATACAAACCTATCCGGCACATTCGCACTTTAACTCCCTCTTAACTTCCTTTAACTTCACTTAACCAGTCCTGCTTTGTACTCTTTCACCACCTTGCAGAAGTCCTCTGCCGGGCCGGTGTGGTTCACAAAGAAACGACGGTCAATCTGAGGAATGTAGATTTCGCCTACAACCTGCGCGCGGCTGGCGCCATAGAGCGTGCTCAATGCATCCAGACTCGGGCCGTGATGGTGCTTCTTCTTATGGTTGTGGCCGTCAAAGTGCGGACGCACCGCCAATGTCGAAATGTCAACCACTTTGAACTGGAAGTCAAGCTTATTCCAACTGTAGAAGTCAAAGTCAACCGACGAGCGGGCCGCAACCATACCGTCGGGATAGAGATAATAGCGCAAACCGGCATAGTCGCGTATCACGGGCGTATCGCCTGGCGAAAGGATATAGTCGAAAATACCTCTGTCGAAAAACACCTGCTTGTAGGCAGGCGAACCATCCTCGACATAGACCGACCACAGGCGGCGCGACTCCACCAGCAGGTGGAAAGCATCGACCACCTTGGCCCACGCCGCCCTACGCTCCTCGTCCATAGTATTGCCGTAATTAATCTGTGCCGACCGCACGTCGCGCTCCAAACCGGCAATGCTCGACTTATAGTGAGTGATGACGCTTACCAGCGACTTCGACGGGTGGTCGCCCATCTTGTCCTTCACCGCACGCACTATGCGCTGCAGCAGTTCCTCATCCTTGGCCAGACCAATGACATTCTGATAGCTCGACAGTATCTGCTTCACCTTTGCGTTGTCGGCCTTGGCGAATGCCTCATCGATGCGCTTGTACTCCTTGTCGAAATTGGGCTCCTTGCCCAAAAGCAGGGTCCACCAACTCTGCTTGCAGCGTTTCTTGGAGGCTGTCACAAAGCGCCTGTAGCTGTGACTCTCGCTGTTGCGGATAAAAAAGCCTGTTCCAGGCACGTCCTCGCAGACATAGCCGCCCAGATAAGTATCCTTGTCGTGACGGCCGCGCACTCCGAACGTCGAATAGTAAAAATGCTTCGACACTCGCACCCGCAGGCCTTCCGCCACAGTCATCCGTTTCTTGAATATACCCATATTATAAGGTTTAAGGTTTAAAGGTTCAATGTTTAAGGGTTAAAAGTTTAAGGTTTAGAAGTTGAAGGGTTAAAAGTTGAAGGGTTTGGTATTTGGGCGTACACGGGGGTACGCCCCTACGAATTGCTATCTTTCCGCTTTCCGCTCTCCGCTTTCCGCTTTCCGTTTTCCGCTTTCCGCTTTCAACCGTGTATAGCCTTTCCGTAGGCGGCTTCGATGGCCTCCATAATGCCTTCCGACATCGTGGGGTGAGGATGCACCGAGCCGGCCACCTGCTTGGCGGTCAAGCCGTTCTGACGGGCGGCCACCAGTCCGGCAATCATCTCGGTGACGTTGTCGCCACACAGATGCGCGCCCAGTATCAGGTCGGTCTTCTTGTCGACGACCACCTTCACGAAGCCGTCGTTGTTGCCTGCTGCCGTAGCCTTGCCGCTGGCCTTGAAGAAGAACTTGCCCACCAGCACCTCGTAGCCGGCCTCGACAGCCTTCTTCTCGCTCAGGCCCACGCTGGCCACCTCGGGGGTGGTGTAGGTGCAGCCGGGTATATTGCTGTAGTTCAGCTTCTCGGGATTGCCGCCGGCAATCTTCTCGACGCAGCAGATGGCCTCTGCGCTTGCCACGTGAGCCAGCGCCGGACCGTGAACCACATCGCCTATCGCGTAGTAGCCCGGCACATTGGTGCGGTAGTAGTCGTCGACCACAATCTTGGTGCGTTCCACCTCAATGCCGGTCTCTTCCAGACCCATATCCTCAAGGTTGGTGATGACACCCACGGCGCTCAGCACCACATCGCAGTCAACCAGCACCTCGGCGCCCTTCTTGTCCTTGATGTGGACGTGGCACACATCGCCTTCGACGTCGACCTTCTCGACCGATGCGCTCGTCATCACCTTCATACCCATCTTCTTGAAGCTGCGTGCAACGTTGGCGCTCACGTCCTCGTCCTCGTTGGGAAGGATGGTGGGCATAAACTCGACCAGGGTCACCTCCACTCCGATGCTCTGATAGAAGAAGGCGAACTCGCTGCCGATAGCGCCGCTGCCCACGACGACCATACGCTGCGGCTTCTGCGGCAGCGTCATTGCCTCGCGATAGCCGATGATGTGCCGTCCGTCCTGCGGCAGGTTGGGCAGATTGCGGCTGCGGGCGCCGGTGGCGATGATGATGTGCGGGGCCTCATAGACGGCCTTGTTGCCCTCGGCGTCGGTCACCTCGACCTTATGGTCGGGCATAACGCGGGCGCGGCCCATAATGACCTCGACACCGTTCTTCTTCAGCAGGAACTGGACGCCCTTGCTCATCGTCTCCGCCACGCCGCGGCTGCGCTGCACCATAGCCGGAAGGTCGACCTCGACACCGTTCTTCTTCAGCAGG
>CAJOMZ010000035.1 GCA_905236645.1 uncultured Bacteroidales bacterium | reverse complement strand
CAGTCGTTGTCCAGTTGTTGTCCAGTTGTTGTCCAGTCAATGACTGGACAACAACTGGACAACAACTGGAC
Source organism: uncultured Bacteroidales bacterium (assembly GCA_905236645.1). GTDB lineage: Bacteria > Bacteroidota > Bacteroidia > Bacteroidales > P3 > Colimorpha. The sequence continues at coordinate 23,254 of CAJOMZ010000035.1, read as the reverse complement.
AACGACTGGACAACGAGCGGTGTTGGTATAGCGAAAACGCAGCCCTGCACAGGCCAAATCCCGACGCCTTAGGGCAGAGCCTGCCGGCCCCATCGGGCGGCGCCGGCGGCAGGGCACAAAAAAACAGGCGGCCTTACACAGGACGCCTGTTTCCATTATTAATCCATAAAACTAAATAACAACCAATCATTTACACCTAGCAATGGCAAAAAATCCCTGTTGTTTTCTGAATGCAAAATTACAGCCTTCCAAGCCATTGGCACCTAACAATTTTTAGGCATTATTCCGCAGGCCATCACTAACAATAGTGACCGCCTTGCATACAAACCGCTGCCGCACAGCGCAATACGGAAAAAGGTGCAAAGAGTGCAAAACATTTTTTTCGCAGAATGAATTTTTTTAGTATTTTTGTAGGTTGTTACAACAAGTCCAAAGCATCAAAAAACAAAGATAAAATATTGTAATTATGTACACTAAATTCCAACAGCATCTTCAGAAAGAACTGGCCGACATCGAGGCCGCCGGTCTTTACAAACACGAACGCATCATCGAAAGCCCCCAGGGAGCCGAGATAATGGTGAAGGGCAAGAAGTGCCTTAACTTCTGCGCCAACAACTACCTCGGCCTGGCCGACAACCCCGAGCTGATCGAGGCCGCCAAGAAGGGTATGGACGCCCGCGGCTATGGTATGGCCAGCGTCCGCTTCATCTGCGGCTGCCAGGACCTGCACAAGCAGCTTGAAAAGAAAATCGCCGAGTTCTTCGGCACCGAGGACACCATCCTCTACGCTGCCTGCTTCGACGCCAACGGCGGCGTTTTCGAGCCCCTGCTGACCGAAGAGGACGCCATCATCAGCGACGCCCTCAACCACGCCTCGATCATCGACGGTGTGCGCCTCTGCAAGGCCCAGCGCTATCGCTATGCCAACGCTGATATGGCCGACCTCGAAGAGCAGCTCAAGGCCGCACAGAAGAACCGCTTCCGCGTTATCGTGACCGACGGCGTCTTCTCGATGGACGGCAACGTCTGCCCGCTCGACAAGATCTATGAGCTTGCCAACAAGTACGACGCAATGGTGATGGTCGACGAGAGCCACTCGGCCGGCGTGGTCGGCAAGACGGGCCGCGGCGTGACCGAACGCTACAACCTGCGCGGCAAGATCGAAATCCTTACCGGCACCCTCGGCAAGGCCTTCGGCGGCGCTATGGGCGGTTTCACCACCGGCAAGAAGGAAATCATCGATATGCTGCGCCAGCGCAGCCGTCCCTACCTGTTCAGCAACTCGATGGCTCCCGGCCTCGTGGCCGCCGGCATCCGTATGTTCGAGATGATGAGCGAGACCAACACGCTGCAGGACAAGCTGCACGAGAACACCGACTACTTCCTGCGCCGTATGAAGGAAGAGGGCTTCGACTGCAAGCCGTCGGAGAGCGCCATCTGCGCCGTGATGATCTACGACGCCGCCAAGAGCCAGCAGTATGCCGCCAAGATGCAGGAAGAAGGCATCTTCGTCACCGGCTTCTACTATCCCGTCGTGCCGAAAGGCCAGGCCCGCATCCGCGTGCAAATCAGCGCCGCCCACGAACACGAGCACCTCGACAAGTGCATCGAGGCCTTCAAGAAAGTCCGCAAGGAGATTGAGGGCTGATATATAAATGCACCGATAACAAAGAAAGGGAGCCCCGGGCTCCCTTTCTTTATTCCTGCTTTTTGTGCAAAAGTATATGGCATCGCATATAAAACCGTTAAGTATTATCAAGATGGCGATGTGGACAATATGCCGAAAGAAATACATAGATGGCAAAAAAAGACATTATTAGGGTCTTATTTTACCATCTGTCGGTCTATTGGCCGATTTGGGTTAAAGTATCTTCCTCGTCCACAGCCTTTCGAGGAACTGTACGACAGGCCATACCTCTATGCCATTCAGCATTCTTGGCCTTTCTTCGAGTGAGAGCAGTATCAGTTTTGCATCAGGGTGTTCTTCGCCAAAAGCCTTCAGCCCCTTTGTATCACTCGAAACAACTTTGTCAGATGACTTTACTTCTATTGCAACCTCTGCGTTGCCGATGATTGCGTCCACCTCATACTTGTTGTCGAGAGTGCGCCAATAGGTCAGATTCTTATCCTCATAAAAGTGGTATGAGAGAAATGCTCGCAGCTCCTGGATGACGAAATGTTCAAGCGAGTGTCCATAAATATCGGTTCCTTGTTGCAGTGGTACACGTCGTAGCAAATGGTTGGGGATAGCCACGTCGAAGTAGTAGAATTTGGGCGACTGTATTAGTCTGCGCTTTACCACACGGGTGTATGCGGGCAGGAAAAATCCCAGCATAGTCTCTTCCAAGATGGAGAAATACTCTTTTACCGTTTTTGCCGAAATGCCGCAATCCTGGGCAATATTGGTATAGTTCACTATTTCCGTATTGCATAATGCTGCAACTTGCAGGAAACGCGTAAAGGCATCCAGCTGACGGACAACGGCTTCTTCCACGATTTCCTGTTGCAGATAGTCGCCGATGTAGGACTGGATGCGTTTGGAAGGATTTGCCACCAGATAGTGGCGGGGAAGCATACCGTTGTTTAGCGCCCGGTCAAGGTTGAAGTCGGGGATTTCTGCGCTTACCAAGGGAAACAATGTGCGTTTCAATGCCCTTCCTCCTAATAAGTTGGCTCCGCTGCGTCGAAGTTTGCGTGCACTTGATCCGCTGAGGATGAAGCGCAGCCCTTGGTTCTCTATCAGCCAATGAACTTCGTCAAGCAGTGCCGGCACTTTCTGAACCTCATCTATGATTACAATCTCTCCCTCTTTCAACATCAGGCATTCTTCCCGTAGTTGTGAAGGACGCAATTGAAAAGCAGTGCGCACATCGGTCTTCAGCAGGTCGTATAGCCGAGCTTTTGGGAAAAGAGTCTTCAGTAGTGTGCTCTTGCCCGTCTGACGACTTCCCCAAAGGAAAAGACTATCCTCATCTACTTCGTTTAATTTCAGTATTCTATCAAGCATAAGCCCTTGTTGTTTGGCAATGCAAAAATATGAAAATAATTTAATATGAGCAAAAAATAATTCACAAAATCCAAAGTGCTACTTCGGAAATTCATCGAAAATCCGAAGTGGCGATTCGGATTTTCAGTGTAATTCGTGATTAGACAAATGATTTGTCGCTTCACCAATCACTAATCTTATCTGTTCCCTTTAGCGCGGTTGTGTGTGAGGCAGAGCATCTGGCAATTGTCTTCGGTAGTGGCGCCGCCGTTGCTCCAGGCCTCCACGTGGTCGGCGTCCATCTCTTTCTCGCCCCAAATCTTTGTGCGTCGGGCTTCGTGGCCCATAGCGCAGAGCGGACAGTTGCCGATGCCTCGGTGACGGGCGTCCTCGGTCTGGCGGAGGTACACGCGTCGTTTGGTGGCATCGTCGAAGACACGCACATCCAACAGCCGGGTGTCGGTGGCACCGCTCAAAAGGTATTCAAACACACCTTTGCGGTTCTTCACGCAGGGGTCATCCATCAGTTTGGCTGCCAACGCGGTCATTTCCTTCTGGTTGTAGGGGCGCTCGTGGTATTTGTCATACAACCGTCCCCATTTCAATCCGCACATCTCGCTGTAGTGGTCGGCAAAAAAGCCCCGCCCATAATGCTAACAGCATTGTGGGCGGGGGAAAGGATGGCAGGAGTTTATTCCTTTCATTCCCTTTTACTCATATTCGGGTCAACTTTTTCGGCACAAGGCAAATCTTGTTGGACAAGCCAACAAGATGGTATGGTGGTCTCCCGATTATATGTCATCTTTAACGCGCTGCACTCACAGGACGTACAGAATGACCGCAGCTGCGGTAGTGGCCGAAGGAAAAAACACTCGCATACGGTTCGAATGAATGAATGCCACATTGTTTCGCAAAAAGTGGGTCCATCGAAGTCAAGTCATCCGTGACAAGCGTCGATGACCAGTAATATCCACTGCTGCCTCTGCCGCCTTCGAACTCGAGATCCGTGTCGACACGGTAGCCAGCAGCAGGCAGGAAGATAGAATTGCCGTTAGCGGCAGTGAACTTACAACCTTTAACGCCTTTCACGGTGGTCCATTCCAAAGTTGTATTGTTGATTAGTTCATCCCACTCTGCCCTGGTGGGCGTGTGCACGTCACTGCCGAGGGCTGCTGTGGCGGCATCGTCCATAGCCTCAAGGGTGGTCAGGTTATCGACCGTACCACAGATGCTGTTGTAGTTGTACTTGGTAAGGTCTCCGCCCGCCGTGCAGTAGCGGTAGGTTTTCCAGCTATAGTCTTTCTTTGTGGTGGTCTCGCCCCAGGCATAGTAATTACCGTACTTCTCGGGGCTGCTGGCTCCCAGATTACAGCTATTCCACAAAAGACCACTTGGCAAGCCTAAGTCTATCCAGTCGACAGTTGTACTGTCAGAACCGTTTTCGTCCTTACTGCAGGAAATCATTCCCGTGCTTAATATGGCCGCGAAAGCCATCAAAAAAAATCTTGTCTTTTTCATTGTTTTTTAAATGTTTTAATTTAAAATAATTGATTAATCTGTGGATTCTTTTTAAAACTGGAGTCCAACGCCCAGTATAAACGAATGGTTTCGTCCAGTGCAATACTCTGCAAAGTATTCATCGCCATTATAATTGTCGGACAAACTATTGCGATATGCGATGTCAACTATAAATACATCCGAATAAAGACACCTTACACCTAATGAGATGCCATAGTCATATTTTGACATTCCTTCTTCAAGCTCGTTCGAACTTCCTCTATCATACCCTACTTGAGTCGAATAATTCCCGTAGTTGGTATTAGATATTTCATACGAGAAAGTTGCTCTGAAAACATAACCGAAGTACGGCCCTGCATACAAGAAAGTTTTTTTGTTGCCTACATTCTTGGTACATAATGCTATGTTCAAAGGGACATCCAGTTGCCGTATTGAAAGTTTCTTTTTGTTTGTGATAGTCCCTACACCAAGAGCATTCCAAGTTTCCTTGTGTGTGTATTCACCTCCCTTCCCTACATAAAAGACACCTGGTTGAAAATGCACTTTTGACGACCCTAACGGAATATCAAATCCTAAACCTATCTGGCCACCAAATTTTGGAGATGTAGGGCCTCCGTCGTTGGCAATGCTACTCTTTGAGATCCAGCTCAAGTTCATTCCTCCTTGAATGTTAAACTTTAGTCCGTCGTTCTGTCCATTGACGATATGGCATATGGACAAAACAGCTGCAAATAGTATAGTTTTCTTCACGTTATGTATTATTGGAGCACAGGCACGGTGCGGGTTAATAATACGAAGAAAGTGGAGCCATCCATTTATGTCTCTATCTTCTCGTGTGAGGGTCTCGTCTTCCCTATAGGATGAATATAAAGTTGTTCTGAATCGCTCCACAAAGGAGTGTATTATCGAATGCAATACAATCCACTGGAGCATCTCGTGACTCCTTTACTCCAAATCCTATAGTAATGTGTAAATTGACGAGATTCACACGATTGGAATAAGGCGAAAATGCGCTTTCTTTCGGTCTTTCCTCTCTGTCGAAAGACGATGCAAAATTACACATATTTTTCGGACTGGCAAATTTTTTTTCCATTGTGCCGTTTTTTCCGGCAAATGCAACGGGTCATTTTGCAAAAAAACATTTGTCTTGGTTCTATTTTTGCGGCATTTCCGTTTTTTGCGGTGATGCGTTTTGTCACATCTGCAAATTTTTTTTGCCATATCTGGAAAAAGTTGTAATTTTGCAGTCTGTAATTGTGCAAGTCTTTACACGGAAACCGGACGGGTGAGGGATATGGCAAGAGGGGCTTGTCTGCCGATGTGGTTGGTGATGTCCGTGGGACTTTGTGAAAACATTGAACATAACAATTTTAAATTAATATCAAAATGAAAAAAATCAATTTTTACCTTTTCCTCAGTGCCCTGCTGCTGATTGTGCTGGGCCTGGTATGCATTTTCAACCCTGTTGAAATTTTCCAATCTATGGCCTGGCTTGTGGGCCTGATGATACTGCTCACGGGCATTTCCGGACTGCTGTTCGGATTGAAAGAGCAAAAAGAGCTTCCCAATGCCGGGTCGTCGGTGATGCTGGCCATATTCCAAATCCTTGTCGGCATCCTGTTTGTCTGCAACGGCTTGCTGGCGGCAAGCACGATGGTCGTTGTTTTCGCCCTCTGGGTGATGTTCGAGGGCATCTCGCTGTCGGTGCTGTCGTTCGACTACAAGCGGTCGGGGTACCAGCAGTGGTGGCTGATGCTGCTGCTCGGCATACTCAGCTTGCTGCTCGGTTTCTTTGCGCTGCGCAATCCCGGCGGCGTCGGCGCCGCGTTTGGCATACTGCTCGGACTGGGCATCCTGTCCAACGGCATTGAGCGCGTGGTGGCTTGCTTTGCCCTGAAACGCATCCGCAACCGCATCCGCGACTTTAAAGAAAGCCTCACGGCCACGAACATCGACGACAAGCAACAGTAAGCACCGCAGCAATCACAAGCCTACAAAAAAATGTGCGTAAGTGGTATGATACCACCAAACAACACCAGCTTGACGATTCGTACCAGTGCAAACAAATTTTGTCCAGTTCAGAAAGAAAACGTATTTTTGCATTTTGAAATAACTGATCTTTTAAGATAAGAAAATAATGGGCGGATTGCAGCACATATTTGAAGTTATAGCTCATAACGGCTTTACCGACATATCGTTGCTGGGAATCGACAACTATATAAAAGACATACAAAATGGGACGGAAGATTTTCCTCGATTTAATCTACCAGAGCATGCAGGACTCTGCACGGCAGGTGCGCCTCTCATTGGGGCGTCCGTCGTCGCGTGCTACGCGGCAGCAAGCCTTACAACAAGTGGCGATGCTGCAGGCAGCCAAAGAAGCCTGGCAAACTGGGAAATAGATGAACGGCAAGAAAGACTTATTGAGCAATGGGCCAAAGCTGCCAATTTATGGGAAGAGGACTCTGAGCAAATCCTGACTGAAGCCTTTGGACCGATGATTGCACAAGGTGCAGAGGCAAAGGTATATTATCGTGAAGGTGACACCTCGGTGGTGAAAGAGCGAGCGTCAATATATTCCACTACACAGAAGGCCCTCGATGCCATTGTGTTGCATAATTGCCTATTCCCTGAAACCGCGATGAAAGTAATTGGATTCACACGCGACAAGGATGGTTTACTGCGCATAGTGCTTACGCAGCCTTATGTAAACTGCCTGCGGTATGCCACCAAAGATGAAATAGACAAGATGGTTTTTGCAAAAGGGTTCCGTGACAATAGAAACGGAGAAGGTGTGAACTATATCTCCGACCGTCTTGCTCTCGAAGATATGCATCCAGCCAACGTGTTTATCGACGTATTGACAAGAAAACCAATTTGTATCGATTGTATAGTGAAGTTTTTGTAACACATACTTTTACCTTTCCCAAAGTCGTACCGAGGCGACAGGGCGCATCCAGAACCGCATCCGCGACCTTAAGAAAACGCCTAAGCTAACGACATCTACGACAAGCAGTAAGACGTAGCCACACCTCCAACAACTGCTTCCCATCATAACCAAGCCCCCCCTTTCGCCAATCCCGAAGGGGGGCTTGTTTGTCTATTTGAAACGACAAACCGGCAATTGTCTGGCAAATCTCGCAGACAGGCGCTGCACACCTTGAGCCACGTCGCAATAAATCTTTTTTTGTCAATTAAATAAATCTTCGTAATTTTGCAGTCGCTAATGAATGTTCGTTTTTTCTATAATAACTCGATTGTCATCCCCATTCGCCATAACAATGATGAGATTTTGAAATGCTAACACGTAACGTTGTGTACAATACAATGGCGATACAGAATTTGAATGGCTTGACGAAAATAGACTTTTAGTATGATTGCCTTTATTGACACTGAGGTTGGTTTTCAAAACAAAATGGCAAGGGATTTCGGAGTAGTCCGTGAAGATGGAGCGGTGCTGCACACCCATTCACCAGAAGAATTCCAGAATTGCATATATGATTGTGAATATATTTGCGGCCACAACATTATAAATTTCGATCTGAAATATTCAAACATAAAAGGCAAACACACTTATATCGACACACTTCCTCTCTCGCCACTACTTTTTCCAAACAAGCCTTATCATCATTTAGTAAAAGATGACAAACTCCAAGTTGACGAATTGAACAACCCCGTCAACGATGCCAAGAAAGCCAAAGATCTTTTCTATGATGAATTAGAGGCTTGGAAACAATTAAGCCAACAAAGGCAAGAGATACTATACCAGTTATTAAACAACAAAGTCGAGTTTAGTGGCTTCTTTAAATACATCAAATATACTCCACAAATACATTATTCTTTTGTAGGACGATTATTTTCATCAAAGCCAGATATAAGCAATCTGATAGCATCTGAATACTATGGGAAGATTTGCAGTAAAGCCAATATCACACAACTCATCAACAATTACCCTGTAGAATTGGCTTATGCACTTGCAATTATTGGTGCCGACGATATAATGAGCATTACTCCTGCTTGGGTACAACGCAACTACCCCCATTTGGCCAATATTATGAACCTGTTGAGGAACACACCCTGTGGCGAATGTGAGTATTGTCGGAATCAACTGGATGCTCACAAGGGACTTCAAGAGTTCTATGGCTATCAGGAATTCAGGCTTTTTGATGGGAAGAATATGCAACAAGAAGCAGTTGAATCGGCCATACGTGGAGAGTCATTATTAACCATTTTCCCTACGGGTGGTGGCAAAAGCCTTACATTCCAACTTCCTGCGCTTATGGCTGGCCGCAATACACACGGCCTTACAGTGGTTATTTCGCCGTTGCAGTCGCTTATGAAAGATCAGGTGGACAACCTTGCCGAACACGGCATCAGCGATGCAGTAACAATCAATGGCCTCTTAGATCCTATTGAACGAGCCAGTGCAGTACAACAGATATATGACGGCTCGGCAAATATACTTTACATTGCCCCGGAAATGCTACGAAGCAAAACCATCGAGCGTTTACTATTAGGACGTAATGTAGTTCGATTTGTAATTGACGAGGCCCATTGTTTCTCTGCTTGGGGGCAAGACTTTCGAGTGGACTACCTATATATTGGAGATTTTATACGTCATCTGCAAGAACTTAAGCAACAGCAACAACCTATTGCGGTGTCCTGCTTCACCGCTACCGCCAAGCAAAAGGTAATCACTGACATTTGCGACTATTTCAAGCAGAAACTTAATCTGACTCTTAAGGTTTTTGCCGCAAATTCAGAGAGGAAAAACCTGCATTATACTGTTATCCACTCCGATACAGACGAAGACAAATACAACCAGCTGCGTTCACTTATACTCGGAAATAAATGTTCTACGATTGTATACGTAAGCCGTACCAAACGTACAAAAGAGTTGTCTGAACATCTGCGTGCAGACGGCATTCGCGCACTTCCATTCAATGGGAAAATGGAATCGGCAGATAAAATCCGCAACCAAGATGCTTTTATGAGTGGCGACACGCAGGTTATTGTAGCAACCTCGGCATTTGGTATGGGTGTTGACAAAAAAGACGTAGGATTGGTTATCCACTATGATATAAGTGACTCTCTGGAAAGTTATGTTCAAGAAGCAGGACGTGCAGGACGAGACCCGCAGATGCAAGCTGACTGTTATGTGCTGTACTCTGACAACGATCTTGACAAACACTTTATCCTGCTAAACCAAACAAAGCTCTCCATAAGTGAGATCCAACAAGTGTGGAAAGCAATAAAGGAGATGACGCAACAGCGTCCAACGGTAAGCTGTTCTCCTTTGGAAATAGCCCGCAAAGCAGGTTGGGGAGATGAAGTGGACGATGTTGAGACTCGAATAAGGGCTGCTATAGCCGCATTGGAAGATGCCGGATTTATTAAACGAGGAAGTAATACGCCACACGTTTTTGCAACAGGGATTACCGTCGGCAATATGGATGAAGCCCGGTTGAGAATAACACGCTCGGCCTTGTTCGATGACACTACACGCGAAGAGGCAGTCAGGATTATCGGATCATTGATTAGCCGGCGAGCCACACAACGGAATAATGACGAGGCAGAAAGCCGTGTGGATTATTTGGCCGACTTACTGGGAATGACAAAGGAGACCGTCATCCGCAATGTAAATCTGATGAGGCAGGAAGGCATATTAGCGGATAGTCAAGATATGCTTGCCGGACTTCCAAAGAGCAACACAATACGCGAACTTAAAATCACTTTGCAACTTGAACGATTCCTTATCTCAAAACTTACAGACAAAACACGAGAGCTGAACTACAAGGAATTAAACGAAGAGGCTCAAGCCATAGGAATGTCTTTTTGCAGTGTGAAACGCATCAAAACGTTACTCTATTTCTTGCGTCTAAAAGATTATGTCAGGAAAGAGGAACACACTGCTGCAGGTAGCGTAAGTCTTCGTTTGCAGGTCGACACAGACACAACAATGAGGCGATTTGAAAGAATAGCACAACTCTGTCAATTTGTGGTGGAAACCATAAGCTTGCAGAAGACGGAACAAGAGTCTCAGTTTATTCCTTTTTCGTTAGTTGGTCTGCTAAATCAATACATCTCTTCTCAGTTGTCCATATCTGATCCTCCTTGTATTTCAGATATGGAGGAAGCACTCCTATTCCTTAGCAAGAATGAATTGTTAAAACTTGAAGGTGGCTTTTTGGTTGTATATAACACTATGCAACTCGAACGCAAAGTTGAGCGAAAGGCACGATACACAAAAGAGAACTACCGTCTGTTGGATGAATTCTACAAACAACGCATTCAACAGATTCATATCGTTGGCGAATATGCCAACCTTATGGTACGAGACTACGATGCAGCACTTCAATACGTCAGCGACTACTTTACAATGGATTACCGTCGATTCATTAACAAGTACTTCAAGGAGGAGCGCAAAACAGAAATAAACCAGAATATCACGCCAGCCAAATACAAAAAGATATTTGGCACACTGTCCGAACGTCAACTGGAGATAATAAACGACACGGAATCCCGCAACATTGTTGTTGCAGCAGGTCCAGGAAGTGGGAAGACACGTGTTTTGGTACATAAGTTAGCATCACTGCTGTTATTAGAAGACGTAAAACACGAACAGTTGTTGATGCTTACTTTCTCGCGAGCAGCTGCTACTGAATTCAAGAAACGATTGATTGATCTGGTTGGTAACGCAGCACATTTTGTCGATATCAAAACATTCCATTCATATAGTTTTGACTTGATAGGGATGCAGGGCTCTCTTGAAGAGGCGGACAGCGTAGTGCGATTGGCTGCGGATATGATTGAAAACGGGGATGTTGAAGCGGCAAAGATCGTAAAGAGCGTACTTGTTATCGATGAAGCTCAAGATATGAGTGCCGACGACTATCGTTTGATTCAGGCCCTAATGAAACGTAACGAGGAAATGCGCGTCATTGCCGTTGGTGATGATGACCAAAATATATATGCTTTCCGCGGAAGCGACTCAAAACACCTCCAATCGTTGGTTATTGACCATAGTGCCACATTATATGAAATGACTGCAAACTACCGTTCGGCACAGGAGATTGTTACTACCGCCAACCAATTTGTGCAGCGAATACCCAACCGTATGAAGCGCACTCCAATCAAAGCTGCAACCTCCGAAAGAGGAACTGTAAACACGTTTCCATCCGGAACAAAATTCGCATTTAAAGATTCTGCAATTGAAGGCACCACCGCAATACTGACACGGACTAATGAACAGGCGCTACAAGTGGCCTATCAGTTGGAACAGCAAGGAATCCATTCCATATTAGTGCAATCCGGCAACGGGTTCCGCTTTATCAATCTTGCGGAAATTCGCTATTTCGTTAAACATCTGGGGAGTGAAGGCTCTGTCATAAGTAAAGATATCTGGCAGGCTGCAAAAGAACGGACTTGCCAGACCTATGCCACGAGCCAGCTGCTGCCGGCGATAAAGCATTTTTGGACAGATTTTGAGCAAATCAACCGCACAATATACCGCAGCGACTTACGCCAATTCTTGCTGGAAAGTGATGTGGAAGATTTTATCTCGTTTGACAACCAAAGTGTATTTGTGAGCACAATACATAAAGCCAAGGGACGTGAATTCGACACTGTCCACCTATTCGTTTCCGACCCAAACACCACTAATCCCGAAGATTTACGCACCATATATGTCGGTCTAACACGCGCCCGACGGAATCTATACATTTACAACAATCCAGTTTTGGATCAAAACAATATATCCCTTAGTCTTAACCTTCACGACGTCTGGCTTCATTATTTTAAAGAGCATAAAGAGCAGGTTCTTAAACTTCGAAGTGGCGATGAGTTGCAATATTCCAATGGATACCTTGTCTCACAACAGGGCGATTATATTGCCTGCCTGTCGAGAGCCAAGAAACAGCAGTTGGAGGAACTGCAGCAAAAGGGTTATAACGTAATAAGTGCACAAGCAAGCTACATCCTCGCTTGGCGGCCAAGAGAGGAAACACAAGAAGTTGCTGTATGCCTTGCCAATCTAATTCTTCAAAAGCATTCATAATCAAGCAAGTTAAGATTCACCTATGGGAGTCACATATAACATCCGGTGCCGCCAGTGCGGGCACTCCTTCGGGCGCAGCTATGGTATAGGGATTAACGGACAGGGGACGCTGTATTGCGACCGCTGCGGGCGGGCGCAGCAAGTGGATTTCGGCGGCGGATGGGTTATGGAATCCTGCTGCAAATGCGGCGGTACATTCGACGCTGACGCTATGGGACGCTGCCCCAAATGCGGCGCCCTGCTGAGCAAAGAGGATATTGACACTCAGTAAGTCAGGCATCTGCAGAAATCATCAAAGGCCAAAGGCATTTTTAAAGAAGTCAACCGTATAGGCCACTGCCTGCTTGCGGCGGCGAGTGACGGTGTGGTTCTCGCCCTCCACAATTTGAAGGGTGGCGTTGCCACCGTAGGTTTGCAGGCAGCACTCACTGCACCACATAGGCTCGATGCCGTTGCGGTCGCCGTGGAGAAGGAGCACCGGGCCCCGATAGCCGTTCCTGCCCTGCCCAGGGCACGCCCAAACGCACGTTTCGCTCCCAGTCAACACTGGTCGTTGTCCAGTCGTTGTCCAGTTGTTGTCAGTTGTTGTCCAGTTGTTGTCCAGTCAATGACTGGACAACAACTGGACAACAACTGGACAACGACTGGACAACGACCAGTGTTGACCCCTGTTAAGCATTGAGAAACAGCAAGTTATCTGCCTTGTTGGTATAAACGCGTAATTATCTGTGAATCAGCAGGGTATGCAAAAGGTGCCTTTTCTGAGCTTTTTCAACTCTATTCGGTCATCAGACTTTTTGTCGGCCGTGTATTTGTTTCGGGCGGATTGGCCGCGTTGCCATCGAAGGCGTAAAGGGCTGCGTCGGGATAGACAGGATGCCGAAAGAAAGGCAAGGATGGCATAAGGAGGCTTTCTGCGGGTCTGTTTTTACCATCTGTCGGTCTGATGGCCGGTTGGGGCTAAAGAAAATAGTGAAAACTTGTTCGCATTATAGTTTTTTTTTGTATTTTTGCGAGCATAAACAACGAACCGCATTACACGCAATCCGCTGTAATGGCGTTTGTTATGGCATTTATGAACTGTAATAAATATTAAATAACAATGAAAAAAATCCTTATCGTTGGTGCCGGCGGACAGATTGGTTCCGAACTGACACGTAATTTGAGAGACATCTATGGTGACAACAATGTTGTATGCAGCGACCTGCGTCCGCTGAAGGGCGACCCCTACGAGCGCGGCCCCGTGGAGCGCATCGATTCGACCCAGATTATGCAGATTGCCGCTGCCGTTAAGCAGTACAACATCGACACCATCTATAACCTCGCCGCCATCCTGAGCGCCACGGCCGAGCTGAACCCGATGCTGGGCTGGAACGTGGGTATCGGCTCGCTGGTGAACTGCCTTGAGGTGGCCCGTCTGTTCGGCTGCGCCGTCTTCACACCTTCTTCGATTGGTGCCTTCGGCCCCTCTACTCCGCACGTCAACACGCCTCAGGACACCATCCAGCGCCCCAACACCATCTACGGTGTGACCAAGGTTACGGGCGAGTTGCTGAGCGACTACTATTTCACCCGCTTCGGCGTCGACACCCGCTCGGTGCGCTTCCCGGGCCTTATCAGCTACCAGACGCTGCCTGGCGGCGGCACGACGGACTATGCCGTAGAGATTTACTACGCTGCCGTGAAGGGCGAGAAATTCGTCTGCCCGCTGAAGAAGGGTACCTATATGGATATGATGTATATGCCCGACGCTCAGAAGGCTATGATCGACATTATGGAGGCCGATCCCAGCAAGCTGGTGCACCGCAACTCGTTCAACGTCACTTCGATGAGCTTCGACCCTGAGATTATCTACAATGCCATCAAGAAACGCTATCCCTCGTTCGAGATGGTCTATGAGCCGGAACCTATCAAGCAGGCCATTGCCGACAGCTGGCCCGACAAGATGGACGACAGCTGCGCCCGCAACGAGTGGGGCTGGAACCCGCAGTATGACCTGGAGCGTATGACCGACGATATGATTCTGAACCTGAAGAAGAAACTTTTATAAACATACAGCATTATGAAATTCAATAGAATCTTTACTGCAGCCCTGCTCGTCGCCTCGATGATGGCGGCCAACAGCAGCAGCGCCTGCACGAACTTTCTGTTCACCAAAGGAGCCACCAAGGACGGCTCGACGATGATTACCTACGCCGCCGACAGCCACGTGCTGTATGGCGAACTCTACTACCGCCGTGCCGCCAGCTATCCGGCAGGCACTATGTTCCAGGTTGTTGACTGGGACAGCGGCAAGCCCCTCATCAAGATACCGCAGGTGGCACAGACCTACAGCGTTGTGGGCAACATCAACGAGTGGCAGCTGGCCATCGGCGAGACCACCTACGGCGGCCGCGAAGAGCTGGCCAACGAGATTGAGGGCGGCATCGACTACGGTTCGCTCATCTACCTGACCCTTCAGCGCGCGCGCAACGCTCGCGAGGCTATCGCCGTGCTTGCAGGATTCCTGAAGGACTATCCTTATCACAGCGAGGGCGAGAGCTTCAGCATCTGCGACCCCAACGAGGTATGGATTTTCGAGCTTATCGGCAAGCGCCCGGGGCTGGTCAAGGCCGACCTCGCCAAGAAACTGAAATACACCTACACCGACGGTGCTGTCTGGGTTGCACGCCGCATCCCCGACGGCTATGTCTGCGGCCACGCCAACCAAGCCCGCATCACCCAGTTCCCGCAGGAACCCAAGAAGTTCAACAAGGCCAAAGGCAAAGGCTTGCACACCGTAATCAGCAGCGCTCACATCGACTATGTCAACGAGCCTGAGGTTGAGTGCGTTTACAGCAGCGATGTCATCACTTTCGCCCGCGCTTGCGGCTGGTACAACGGCACCGATGCCGACTTCAGTTTCACCGACACCTACGCTCCGCTGACTTTCAGCGGCATCCGCGCCTGCGACGCCCGCGTCTACGCTATGTTCCGCCGCGTCAACGCAAGTATGGTCAAATACGAGAAATATGCTATGGGCGACAAAACTGCAGAGCGTATGCCCCTGTGGATCAAGCCCGACCATAAGGTTGACGTTAAGGAGGTTATGGACCTGATGCGCGACCATTACGAAGGCACCCCGATGGATATGACCCAGGATGTGGGCGCCGGTCCTTTTGCCTGCCCCTACCGTTGGCGTCCGATGAATTGGGAAATCGACGGCAAGAAGTACATCCACGAGCGCGCCACTTCGACCCAGCAGACCGGCTTCAGCTTCGTGGCACAGTGCCGCGGCTGGCTGCCCCGCAAGGTTGGCGGCATCATCTGGTTCGGCGTCGACGACACCTATTCGACGGTCTATTGCCCGATGTATTGCGGCATCACCGACATCCCCCTCTGCTTCCGCGAGGGCAACGGCGATATGGTGACCTACAGCTCCACCTCCGCCTTCTGGCTCTTCAACCGCGTCACCAACTTCGTCTACAGCCGCTACAAAGATATGATTGTCGACGTGCAGAAAGTGCAGACCGACCTTGAAGAGGGCTTCATCACCGACGTGGAGAAGTTCGACAACCGCGCCAAGAACGCCACCGACAACGAGGTGACCACCCTGCTCAACGACTTCAGCGGCCGCCAGGCTAAGAAGATGATGGACGAATGGAACAAACTGGATCAGTATCTGCTGGTCAAGTATATGGACGGCAACATCAAGAAGGAGGAGAACGGCAAGTTCAAACGCACCGAGTTCGGCGGCAGCGCTATGCCCAATATGCCCGAATATCCGCAGTGGTTCTATCGCCAGATTGTCAAAGACCACGGCAACATCATTGAGGAGAAATAAAAGCTTATAATAACCTTTTAAAGGGTCGGTTAGCAATGACCGGCCCTTTTTTAAACAATATCGATATGCGAAAGATTGCTCTGATTTCCATAGCTTTGCTTATGCTGCCTGTTGTGGCGGCAAATGCCTGCACCAACTTTATATGCAGCCGTGGGGCCAGTGCCGACGGCTCGACGATGATAACCTACGCCGCCGACAGCCATACGCGCTACGGGCAGCTGCGCTACCACAAGGGCGGCGACCACGCGGCGGGCGAGACGGTGCGCCTCTACAACTACGGCAGCCTGAAATTCCAGATTGAGATTCCGCAGGCGGCACACACCTACAACGTTGTGGGCTTCATCAACGAAAAGCAGCTGGCCATAGGCGAGACCACCTGGGGCGGCATCAGCCCGTTAGACAAGGGCAACGCCGAGGGCATCGACTACGGCAACCTTATCTACCTGGCCCTGCAGCGCGCAAAGAACTGCCGCGAGGCCATCAAGGTTATGGCCGAACTGGTCGAGACCTACGGCTATGCCGACGGCGGCGAGAGCTTCTCGCTTGCCGACCCCAACGAGGTGTGGATATTCGAAATCACCAGCAAAGGCCACTTCGAGAAGGGTGCCGTATGGGTGGCGCGCCGCGTGCCCGACGGCTATGTCTGCGGCCACGCCAACCAAGCCCGCATTACCACCTTCCCGCAAGAAGTAAAGAAATCGCACAAGAGCATCAGCAGCAAGAATCTGAAGTACATCTTCGAGCCCGAAGTGGAGTGTATCTACGCTGCCGATGTCATCTCGTTTGCCAAAAAGAACGGCTTTGCAGCATTCGCGATGCCACCAAAGAACACCGATGCCGACTTCAGCTTTGCCGATACCTACAATCCGCTTACATTCAGTGGCCTCCGCGCCTGCGAAGCCCGCGTCTACGCTATGTTCCGCCGCTGCGCCTACGGTATGCAGCGCTATGAGAAATTCGCTATGGGCGATGCCAACGCCGAGCGCCTGCCGTTGTGGATAAAGCCCGACCGCAAGCTCACCGTGCAGGACATAATGGAACTGATGCGCGACCACTTCGAGGGAACGCCGATGGATATGACTGGCGACGTGGGAGCAGGTCCGTTCCACTGCCCCTACCGCTGGCGCCCGATGGACTTTGAAGTCGATGGCAAGAAGTACATCCACGAACGCGCCATATCGACCCAACAGACAGGCTTCTCGTTCGTGGCACAATGCCGCAGCTGGCTGCCCGACAAGCTGGGCGGCATCATCTGGTTTGGCGTCGACGACACCTACTCGACCGTCTATTGCCCGATGTTTTGCGGCATCACGCAGGTGCCCGTCTGCTTCGAGGAAGGCAACGGCTCGATGGCCGAATACAGCGAAACATCGGCCTTCTGGCTCTTCAACCGCGTCAGCAACTTCTGCTACCTGCGCTACGACTCGATGATAGTCGACGTGCAACGCGTTCAACGCAAGCTTGAAAGCGACTTCGTAAAGATTGTCGACGGCGTAAGCCAGCAGTACGAGAACTACGACGACAGCCGCCTCGTGGCCTCACTCAACAAGACCAGCAACCGCTGCGCCGAGCAAATGATGCGCCGCTGGACAGAACTTGACCGCCTGCTCCTGATGAAGTACATCGACGGCAACATCAAAGCCGTCGAGAACGGCCGCATCAAGACCACTGCAACAGGCGTAGTCACAGGCCTCAAGCAGCCACCCTATCCCGAATGGTTCTACCGCCTGATTGTCAACGACCACGGCGAGGTAATTGAAGCAAAATAGCATTATGAGACTCGCCCCGTTACTTGTCCTTCCTTTCATTTTAGGCTGTAATTCACATCATTACCAGCAGTTGCAGCCCGAAACCCATCGGGCACTCGAAATCGACTGCCGTCAGTTTGCGACTGTACAGACGCATCTTGAAATCAATAGCGCCGTCGAATACCACAACCGCTACTATTGCCTGTTCAACTGCAACCAATTGTGGCCTATTCGGAATTATAAAAAGAAAATGCTATTCAGCATTGACTGCAAAACACTTGAATACAGGCAGGAAGACTACCCCGACGAACTCAGTGGCGGAGTCTACGACGACCTTTACGTGCGGCACGACACGCTGTTTATCAGCACTTATGGCAGCTGGCATAAGTACGATTACTTCTTCGACACCATTCAGCGTCGATGGATTGAAACGGAAAAAAGATCGGCTCTTGTATATGAGGATGATGACTATCAGGCGTTTACCATCGACCACGGCGAATGGGGCGACTTTACCTGGTTCTCCAACAAGCATAATGGCAACCAGTATGTTATGGACGGCTGCGGCTTCGTGCGCCGCATAGCCGACACCTTCTTTGTTGTCGGCCAGGCACACATAGCCTCCGTTTCAACCTCTCAGCTCGCGCAGTCGCTAACGGCTCCCATCTCATATCGCGAAACCGCCGATAAACATATGTTCTACACAGATGCGGCGTTTCTCACAAGCGACTCCACCCCTCGCTTTGTCAATCCGACTGAAAGATTCTCACTGACTGACTACAACTATTTTCTCCGCTACAAAAGCGACACGCTCTTCATAGGCTCCTATGTCGCTGGCGACACCCTGTTTCTCCTTACAAAACATTTCGGCAACAATGCGCTAATGTATCTCGACGGCAACAAGCCTACGCTTATCCACAAGCAATTGGACTCCTGCGATATTGTTCTGTATAACAAACCAATACGCGGCTTTCTGCAAACCGACCGGCTGCTGCTGCCTTTTATGAAGGACGAGACGAATATGGGCTTGTTTGACTTCAAAGGCAGGCAATGCAACACCCTCGACATCCATATTGCCGTCGACACCCTCCCTCGCCTTCAAACCGACCTGTTGATTCAGACAATAAAACACCTGTCGGACAACTGGGGCAGACTGAAAGACAGCGACCTGCGGGAATATGAGGAAAGTCTTGGCGGCTCGTTTATATTCAGCGACCCTCCGTCGGACGAACCCCGAAACGGCTATTTCGAGGATCTCGGGCTCCGCAATTGCCACGTCGACTGGTATCTCAAGACCATCGACACCCTTTACACCATTGAAACAGAGTACTGTATCGACAACAATACACATCTGGCAAATGCTGTGTTCCTGGATTATATGCCTCCGCTGAACTATCGCAACAGAGCCAACTGCAGCTCTGACAGGTATGAGATAAAAGCCACGCAAACAACCGCTTTGCTCAAAGAACGGCTCAACACACTTTGCGGCAAGGCGAAAACCAAAGAAGACCGCCTTTGCTGGCACTACGGGCCTCTGACTATCGAGCTCTATACCCGTGACAACCGAATACTGATATACAGACAATGAAGTCGCTGACCGACAGACATATCGCCCCCGCCAAACTGCACAACATCCTCGGCCTATGCCTGCTGATAGCCGTGCTGCTGCCCCTGCTCACCTCGTTCCAGAAGCGCGGCCCGCGCCTCGACGAGATGTACTCGCTCTACATCATTGTCGACGCCGAAGCGTCGGGCTATGACGGCGACGAATTCGAACAGGTTGACCACGAAGAGTTTATGTCCGCAATCAGTCGCGCCCGCATAGCGTACATCGCCTTCGAACCGGCATATCAGGTCAACCTTTTCGACGACTACGGCATCCGCTACAGCGTCTACGTCAGCCGCTCGTGCCGCTACCTGCGCATCGACAGCAACTACTTCAAACTCTCGCGCCGCGCCGCCAACCGCCTGCACCATCTCCTGAGCAGCATTGACTACTAATCCCTCAAACAATAATTGACAGACAATCAAATAAAAAGCTTCTAATTGCGATAATGTTAAGCCGCAATCGGTTTTCCGATTGCGGCTTAACATTTATTAACTTAAAATTTAACATTCCGGCACCGTTTCAGAGCCGATTTTGCCTCGTGCTAACACCGTGTTTTCCAGGTACCAAATTCTTACCAAAGTTTACTCAAAGTCTTATCAAAGTTTTACTAAAGTTCAGTTTGGTAAACTTTAATAGGAATATAATCAGAGTTTTATAAGGGTAAAATACGGGCAAAATACGGAGAAGGCAGGGAGGGGTGCTTTGCAACACCATTACAATCAATAAGTTATATATGTTAAAATCTCGAGTCTGAATTATTAAGAATTTTAACATTTCAAACGTCGAAATGACAAATGCAACAGGAGGAGACAAAACGGGCTAAAGAGGCGTTGGAAATTGTTTTGTGAGCTTCCGTCAGCGTCGGGTAAACGTGCCGACAGCACGTCTGCAACAGAACAGCAAGTTTTTGCGGCTGTAACATTTTGAGAAACAAACGCCAAGCCACAGAAAGAACTGCACCGAGAAAGGGCAATAAAAATAGTATTTCGGCACATTCAGATTTTTTCGTATATTTGCATTCTGTTTGGCCAGGGGTTACAGACTGGCCATTTTGCAACAAACAACACATAGAATCAATACTTTACCGCAATGCATAACATAAGAAAAATTACCAACGACCTGGTTTATGTAGGTGCGAGCGACCGCCGTCTCGCCCTGTTCGAGAACGTTTATCCCATCCCGCGCGGAGTTTCGTACAACAGCTACGTCTTGCTTGACGAGCAGACGGTGCTGCTCGACTGCGCCGACCTCGCCGTGATGCCACAGTTTATGGACAACGTAGCCGCCGCCCTTGCTGGCCGCAAGCTCAACTACATAGTCGTCAACCACTTGGAGCCCGACCACGCTGCCACAATCGAGGAGGCGGTGTTGCGCTACCCGGAGGCTAAAATCGTCACCAACGCCAAGGCTGCCAATATGATACGCCAGTTCTTCAGCTTCGACCTCGACAGCCGCTTGATGACCGTCGGCGAGGCCGACACGCTGGCCACCGGCCGCCACGAACTGCATTTTGTCAATGCCCCTATGGTGCACTGGCCAGAGGTGATGGTGACCTACGACGCGATCGACCGCATCCTTTTCTCGGCCGACGCCTTCGGCACCTTCGGCGCACTGAACGGCAATATCTTTGCCGACGAGGTCGACTTCGACCGCGACTGGCTCGACGACGCACGCCGCTACTACATCAACATCGTGGGCAAATACGGAGTGCAGGTGCAGGGTCTGCTGAAGAAGGCCGCCGCGCTGCAGATCGACACCATCTGCCCTCTTCACGGCCCGATATGGCGAAAGGACATCGGATATTTCATCGCCAAATACGATACCTGGAGCAGGTATGAGCCTGAGCAGGAGGGTGTTGTGATTGTCTACGGCTCGGTCTACGGCCACACCGCAGCGGCCGCCGAGAGGCTGGCGACGCTGCTGGCGGAAAGGGGCGTGAGGCAGATTGCCGTCTACGACGCATCGCAGACCGACGTCAGCATCCTGGTGAGCGAGGCCTTCCGCTTCAGCCACATCGTCATCGCCGCCTCGACCTATAACGCAGGCATCTTCACCCCGATCGAGAACCTGCTGCACGACCTCAAGGCCCACAGCTTCCAGAACCGCCACGTAGCCCTGATTGAGAACGGCACCTGGGCGGCGCAGAGCGGCAAGCAGATGCGCTCTATGATTGAGGAGATGAAGGATATGACAGTGCTGGGCGACACCTTCACCATCAAGAGCGCTATGAAGCCGGCGCAGGAGAACGACCTTGCAGAACTGGCCGACGCGATGCTTGGAAGTATGGAGTAGTGATGTTGGGAGTGAGAGGGGAGTGATATGGGAAGTGAAAGGGGAGTGATATGGGAAGTGAAAGGGAAGTGATATGGGAAGTGAAAGGGGAGTGATATGGGAAGTGAAAGGGGAGTGATATGGGAAGTGAAAGGGGAGTGATATGGGAAGTGAAAGGGGAGTGAGAGGGACGATTGAATAATAAGACAATTGAATAATAATAAGGGAACCTCTAAAAATCCCCTCCGGGGATTTCTTTTAATAGAAAATCATTGATATACGAGTGAAAACCCCGTAGGGGTTTCCTTTCAAAATTATTTTTTAGAGGTTCACATAAGTAAAAAAGAAGGTTCTATGGAATATGGATTTCAAAGAGTAATTGCTTGGCAAAAGGCTCACGAGTTTGTTTTGTTAGTCTACCGTATATCGAAACATTTTCCAGAAGATGAACGGTTTGGCCTTACATCTCAACTGAGACGTGCCGCTGTGTCCATTGAAGCCAACATTGCAGAAGGGTACAAAAAGACAGGCAAAGCAGACAAATTGCGCTTCTTTAACATTGCTCAAGGGAGCCTGGAAGAATGCAGAGACTATCATATCCTTGCCAAAGACCTTGACTATATTAACGAAGAGGAGTTTGAACAACTGAAAAATTCTATCCTAATGACAAGCAGGTTCTTGAACGCATACTGCAACGGAGTCATCAACAACAATGCAATGAAAAACGACGAGCTATAACACATTTGTCCCCATCACTCCCCTCTCACTCCCCTCTCACTCCCCCCCTCACTCCCCTAAACAAACACATTTGTCCCCATCACTCCCTTTTCACTCCCCCCTCACTCCCCTTTCACTCCCAGAAATAACAATAAAAACATAATAATATGATCGACAAAAAATCCATCTTCAACATCAGCTACGGCCTCTATGTGCTCATAGCCCGCGAGGGCGACAAGGACAACGGCTGCATCGTCAACGTGGCGCAGCAAGTGACCAGCGA
The DNA here is from genome assembly GCA_905236645.1 of uncultured Bacteroidales bacterium. Classification (GTDB taxonomy): domain Bacteria; phylum Bacteroidota; class Bacteroidia; order Bacteroidales; family P3; genus Colimorpha. The sequence continues at coordinate 246 of CAJOMZ010000035.1, read as the reverse complement.
CCCGCTGCAGCTGATGCTTTGCGTAAACAAGCAGAACCTGACCCACGATATGGTGCTGCGCACAGGCCGGTTCAACATCTGCTGCCTCACCGAGCACACGCCGATGAAGGTGTTCCAGCACTTTGGCTTCCAAAGCGGAAGAAACGTAATAGCGCTTTTGTATGAAGCGCATGAGTTCTATGCTTTCTTTATTAAGTGCGGGAACGGAATCCGGTGTGGAAATTATCTCTTTTATTTTTGTTTCGT
>CAJOMZ010000034.1 GCA_905236645.1 uncultured Bacteroidales bacterium | reverse complement strand
GAGAACGTGAATATGGTGAAGAAACTTGTTGTGAAATAAGCTTCCTTCATAACATATCCCTGCGAAAAGGGCGTCCCGAACAGGACGCCCTTTTCCTTTAACTCCTAAAAAATAAACGCCCCGAATCCGGGGCGTTTTTGATTATTCATTCATTCATTGTGGCTTCGATTTCGGCGACGGTCTTGGGGATGGGCTTGCCGAGCACGCGGCAGCCGGTGTCGGTGATGACGATGTCGTCCTCAATGCGTATACCGCCGAAGTCCTTCCATTTCTCAAGCTCGTCGAAGTTGATGAAATCCTTGCATTTGCCTTCGGCGCGCCATTTGTCGATGAGGGCAGGGATGAAGTAGCAGCCAGGTTCGTCGGTGATGACGAAACCAGGTTGCGACTTGCGTCCGAAGCGGAGGCTGGAGAGGCCGAACTGACTGCTGGGATGCGTCTCATCGTCGTAGCCCACGTTGATTTGGCCGTAGTTTTCCATATCGTGCACGTCAAGGCCCATCATATGGCCGAGACCGTGGGGCATCAGCAGGCTGTGCGCGCCGTTGGCGACGATGTCGTCGATGTCGCCGCGCAGTATGCCGAGGTCCTTGTAGCCCTGCGCCAGGATGCGGCTGGTGGCGGTGTGGATATCCTTATAGGTGACGCCGGGACGGGCAATGCGTATGGCCTCGAGGTTGGCGTTGAGGACAATCTCGTAGATGGTTTTCTGGCGCTCGTTGAAACGGCCTCCGACGGGCACCGAGCGGGTGATGTCGCTACAGTAGTTCATCGGCGTCTCGCAGCCGGCGTCCATCACCAGCATACGTCCTTCGACCAGCTGGTTGTTGTGGCCGTGGTTGTGGAGTGTCTCGCCGTGGATGGTCATAATGATGGGGAAGGAGAGGGGACCGTTGCCGCGCCAGGCCTCGCCCTGCATAATGGCGGCAAGCTCGTACTCGTAGCGGCCCGGCATAGCGTTCTTCATAGCGCTCACGTGCATATTGTAGGCCGTGGCGATGGCTTTTTCGATTTCGGCCAATTCTTCGTCGCTCTTGACGCTGCGCTGTTTGACGCAGGCCATAATGAGTTTGCGCGATGCATAGGGGATTACGCGCTCGTGGCGAAGTCCGAGGAGCGCGCTGAGCTGCTCGATGGTGTCGGCGCGGTAGGGGGGCAGGTATTTGACGTTGCGGCCTTCGTTGAGGGCCTTGTCGCAAAAGTCCTGCAACGCCTTGAGGTCGCCGCTGTTGTCGACGCCGGCGCTGGCGGCCAGCTCTTTGACGCTGGGCAGCGGGCCGGTCCAGATGATATCGTCAATGTCGTAGTCGTTGGCGAAGACGTAGTCCTTGCCACTGTCGCAGTCAAGCACGCCGACCAGGTCTTCGCGCTGAAGGCCAAAGAAATAGAGGAACGTGCTGTCCTGGCGGAACCAGTAGGTGTTGTCGGGATAGTTGCAGGGTGCCTCGTGGTTGCCCGGCAGGATGATGATGCCGTGGCCGATGTCCTTGCGGAGCTGCTCGCGGCGTGCGATATAGGTCTCTTTCTTGAACATAATAGATTGTTTTTTTATTGTTTTTGTTTATTGAACGCAGAAGGATGCGTTTTATTGTCAACGGCGGAAAAAAGTCGCCGAACGGTTTTCCTTCGGTGCTCTAAATGCGGTCCGAAATCCGACTTTTTGCTAAATTTTCGTCTTCTGCAAGCAACGCGTTGTGTTTCAGTTGATAACGAAGATTTCAAAAAAGTTTGAAAAGTCAGGAAAAGGCCAAAAAACGGCCTATTTCAACTCCCTGATTTCCAGGTACCAAATTCCTACCAAATTCTACCCAAACTCTTACCAAAGTTTTACCAAATTTCACTCAAGTAAAGTTTGATAGGAATTTGATAAAAATTTATCAAAAAGTCGGATCGGCGAATGGGCGGTTTCGTCTTTTTTAAGTCCCCGAAGCAATATTTTCGGAGAACCTGCGTTTCACCTGTAAATATAATGTAAAAACATTCGCAATGAAGAAATTGAAGGATATGTCTGTCGGACAGATCAGTTTGCTGGCGCTGCTGGTGCTGTTGGTGTTGATTACTGTTTTCTCGTCGTTCTACACCATCAAGTCGACCGAGCGAGGTGTGCTGAGCACCTTCGGCAAGATTTCGTCGGGCGTGATTGAGGACGGCCTGCACGTGAAGATTCCTTTCATCCAGACTGTCAAGAAGGTCAATGTCCAGCAGAAGAAGTTCGACGGCACCGAGAATTCGTATACACGCGATGTGCAGACCTCGGAGGTTCAGTACACTATCAACTACGACCTTGTCTGCGAGAACGTGAACAATCTGATTAAGAACGTGGGCGACGACTACCACAACCGCATCGTCGTGCCGTTTATCCGCTCGGCTATGAAGCAGGCTTTCGGCAACTTCGCCGCCACAGAGATTGTCGAGAACCGCGACGCCGTGCGCCGCGAGATCGAGAGTATGCTGCGCCGCACGTTGGACAGCAACTATTTCGTTAATGTTCAGTTCCAGTTGATTAACATCGATTTCGACGACGATTTCGAGAACGCTATCAAGGAAAAACAGGTGGCTGAACAGCAGGCGCTGAAGGCCAAGAACGTGACTATCCAGATCGAAGAGCAGGCCAAGCAGACCAAGATCAGGGCCGAGGCCGACGCCGAGGCTATCCGCATCAAGGCCAAGGCTCTGGAGAGCAACCCTAAGCTGGTGGAGTATGAGGCGGTGCAGAAGTGGGACGGCAAGATGCCGCAGTATATGATGGGCAACTCGCTGCCGCTGATAAATCTGAAGTAATCTTTTCATAGTAATTTATTTATAAGAGCCCCTTTGTGGGCTCTTTTTTTTTATTTTTATTGGTGCCAAAGGACGTTGTTTTAAAAAAAATGTGTAATTTAGCAATTTGAATCTATGTGCGTAATTCCTTGTTGAAAGGAGTTTAGTGCATTGATTAGGATATAGTTATACTTGATAAATAGAATAAAACAGATATATGAAAACCGTTCAAAAAAGTCTTTTGCTGCTTGCAATATCGCTTGTTTTAGCACCAATGGCCTTTGCCCAGACCAAAAGTTTGGCGCAAAAAGCCGACGACCTTTTCAACCAGAAGCAGTACATTGCCGCACTGCAGAAATATGAGGAGGCGTACAACAAGATTTCGTCGAACAAGGCCGAGAAAAACCGCTGCTATTTCCAGATGGGCGAGTGCTACCGCCTGATGAACAATTTTCCGAAGGCGGAGCGCGTGTACAAGCGTTTGATTAATCAGAAGTACTACAACACGGAGCCTAAATTGTATTACTATATGGCTGAAATGTACCGCTTTGAGAACAAATTCGACGAGGCGGACGAGTATTATGGCAAGTATCTGGAGCTGGTGCCCGACGATAAGCTGGCCCAGCAACGCAAGGCATCGATAATATATGTAAACCAGCTGTTTATGAACCGCACGCGCCACAATATAGTGAAGCTTGAGAAGTGGTCGACAGACTTTAACGACTGGGCTCCGCGTTTTATGGGTGACGACACCACGCGACTGGTTTTCACCTCGTCGCGTTTCGGCAGCGAGGACGACGGCAAGCACGATGCCTGGACTGGCCAGGCTTTCTCCGACTTCTACACTGTGTTCCAAGACCGTAAGGGCAACTGGAGCGACAATGTGGAGCCGTTCGACAACAGCAAGAAAATCAACAGCGCAGTCAACGAGGGTGAGGCTTGGTTCTCGCCCGACGGCAGGACGATATACTTCTCGCGTTGCGACTCGCGCGAACACGAGACGCAGGGCTGCTATGTCTATTTCTCGACCAAGGGCGGCGCTTCCATTGACAGCAAGCCCGGCCGTAAGGGTAAGAAGGACGACAACGCCGAAATGAACGGCGAGTGGTCTGAGCCAGTGAAGATTAACCTGGGCGACACGATGTACAACTACCTGTACCCGACGCTGACACGTGACCAGCTGACTATGTATTTCTCGTCGGATATGCCCAACGGCTATGGCGACTACGACCTTTGGGTGGTTACGCGTAAATCTGTGGACGAGGACTTTGGGAGCCCTGTCAACCTGGGCAGTACGGTCAACAGTGCCGGCCGCGAGGTGTTCCCGACGCTGCGCAACGACTCGACGCTCTACTATTCGTCGAACGGTCTGCCCGGCGTGGGTGGTCTGGATATTTTCCGCAGTGTCAAAAACGGTCGCAAATGGTCGACCCCCGAAAACTTGGGCATCCCCATCAACTCGTCGTATGACGAGATGAGTATTGTATACTATCCCGAAAGCCAGCACTATATGATGGAGCGCGGCTACTTCTCGTCGAACCGTCCGTTCGACGACCCACACAACAAGAAGACTGACAAGAAGGGCAAGAAGGTGCCGCCTATCAACGACGACCTGTTCTATTTTGAACTGCCCCCGCTGCTGTACAGCATCGAAGGCACCATCCGCGACGAGAAGTCGATGCAGCTTGTGGAACACGCCAAGGTGCGCATTGTTGGCTCGGATGGCGGTGAGTTTGAGACTTATACCAACAAGCAGGGCTTCTATCGCTTCGGTGTGGAGCAGATTAAACGCAATGTGGTGTACAAGATGTATGTCTCGAAGGTGGACTACTTCTCGATTGAAGGCTCGGAGAGCACTTGCGGCTATAACACCGACAAGGACCTTGTACACGATTTCCGTCTGGAGCCGGTGCCGAAACAGCCTGTGGTTCTGCCTGAAATCCGTTATGACCTTGCCAAGTGGGACCTGAAAGAGGAGTTTATGGATTCTTTGATGGACCTCTATTTGGTGATGGTCAACAACCCGAATGTCGTTGTGGAGCTTCGCGCCCATACCGACTGCCGCCCGTTCTTGGGCCTTACCAACGACACGCTGTCGCAGCGTCGCGCTCAGTCGGTGGTGGACTATCTGATTTCGCGCGGCATCGAGCCGGAACGCCTTGTTGCCAAGGGCTATGCCGAGCGTGTGCCGCGTACGCTTGACCGCAATATGACTGTCCGTGTCGACGGCAAGCCGTATTCTTTTGCTGAAGGTACGACGCTGGAATGCGATTATATCAGCCATATGAATGATAAGGGCCGTCAGGAGGCGGCACACCAACTGAACCGCCGCTTGGAGTTCTTGATTCTGCGTACCGACTATGTGTCGAAGAAACTGATTAACAATCTGGCATCGGAGACGCCAACTGTGAAGCGTACCGAGGACGGCAAGGTGATAGACCTGGTGAACACTCCGATTCCGGAAAGCGACTACAAGCCTGAGATAATCCACGATGAGGGGACCATCCCTGCAACGATGATTTCGTCGGCAAAGGGTGAAATCCAATGCATTGTGAACGGCTCTATGATGCCTATGCTGATTGATGAGCGCTATGCCGAGCCGATAGCCATCTCGTGGGAGGAGGCAATGAATTTCCTGTATCAGCGCCGAATCAACAAGGAGGATTTCCCCGACAGGGACAACGCATTCGATCCCGATGGCAACATACTGGACAAAACCACCATCATCTTCAAGGAGATGCAGATAGGTCAGAAACACCTCTTCAATGTCGAGGTAGTGGTTGTCAAGGGCGTGGACTATAAGTTTATCATCAACCGTGAGGGTTTGAGCCGTTTCGGTGCCTATCAGTTCGACAAGCAGCGCGGCAAACTTACGTTTGAGGACTGACAATAAGCAGCGATGTGCGGAGTCTCTGATGCACAGGCGTCAGGCAATGACGCTCCTCTATTGTTGACTATTCTTGGCCCGACGGCGTGCGGCAAGACGGCTTTGGCTGTTGCTGTGGCCGACAGGGTGGACGGTGAGATTATCAGTGCCGATTCGCGTCAAGTGTTTCGCGGGATGGATATTGGTACGGGTAAGGATTTGGATGAATATAGTCTGCCGGGACGCACGATTCCGTGCCATCTGGTTGACATCCGCGATGCGGGCGAAGAATATAGCGTGTATAAGTTCCAGAATGATTTTGTAAAGGCTTTTGACTCAATAGTGGCACGAGGGCACCAGCCGATTATGTGTGGCGGAACGGGAATGTATATCGAGTCGATTGTACGTCGCTATCAGTTGCCCGACGCTCCTGTCGACGAGCATTACCGCGAGGCTTTGCAGGGTGTTCCGGATGAAGAGCTGACGAACCGCCTTGCATCGTATATCAAGCTGCATAATCATACCGATACCGAGACTCGTGACCGCCTTTTGCGGGCACTTGAGATACAGGAGTTTCGCCAGCGGTTTCCTGATGAATTCACTCATCTGCCTGAGATGCGCCATCTGGTGATAGGTGTCAGCTTCCCGCGCGAGGCTGTTGTGGAGCGAATTGGCGTTAGATTGCGCCAACGTCTTGAGAATGGTATGATTGACGAGGTCCAGCGTCTGATAGACAGTGGAGTCCCGGTGGCGCGACTGCTTAAATATGGACTTGAGTATAAGCATATAGCTCGCTATTTGACTGAGGATTACCCATATCAAACTATGTACGAGAACTTGTATACCGACATCCGTCGTTTCGCAAAGCGTCAGATGACTTGGTTCAGGCGAATGGAACGCAATGGTGTCGAGATACATTGGATAGACGGTTTGAAGGATATGGAAGACAAGGTCGGTGAGGTTTCAATGCTACTTGGAAAGTATGAAAATCTATAAAACTAAAAGGGCTTTTATATAATAATCTGATAATCTGAAAATCGGATGGCTGTGAAATGTTAAAAATATTTTTTAACATAATTTTTTGGCTTTTAACGCAATAAATTAACATTTGCACATACTAAAACAAAAAAAGTTGCGTAGAGGTTTGTCCGAATGAAAAAAACTTTGTATCTTTGCAACTTGAATTGATGTAAAACTAAAAACTTAAAGATTATCGAGAAAAATTACCATTTGTTAACCAATTTAAAAGGAGGAATAATGGATACAACAACTTGCACACTCAGTGACAACGAGTTGATTATGGGTTACAAAGAAGGTGATTATTCGTGCTTCGAAGTGTTGCTTTCAAGGTACCAGAACAAAGTCTATGGCTATATATTCTCTGTAGTCAAGGACAAGGATATTGCTGACGATATCTTTCAGGATACCTTTTATAAAGTAATATATACAATCAATTCAGGCTACTATAAGGATGAGAACAAGTTTATCCATTGGGTAATGCGAATCGCTCACAACCTTATAGTCGATTATTTCCGCAGACTTGGCAAGATGCCTATTGTCCCCAACAGACCTGACTGCGATGTGGTGGACACCCTTAAACTGCACGATGACAATATTGAGAAGGAGATAATGAAGAAGCAGACCAGTGCCAATGTCCGCAAATTGGTCAAGATGTTGCCGCCGGAACAGCGTCGAGTGGTGATTCTACGTCATTACGGCAAGTGCGACTTCAGGGAAATCGCCGAACGCACAGGCGTAAGCATCAACACGGCATTAGGACGTATGAGGTATGCTATCATCAATCTGCGCCGCCTGGCAAAGGAACACAATATGTACGTCGAACTATAGGCGACGGTATGAATGCTTTTTAATCCCTCCCCGTGAGGGATTTTTTGTTTTTATACAAATCTATATAGACGGGCAAGTGGTCGCTATAACCTCCCTGGTACTTCACGCCCAGATACGTGCGGTAAACCTTTTCTGACAGATTCTTTTCGTCGTCAATCAGTAGAAAACCGGCTCTGAAAGCGCGCCCTTGTTTTGTTTTCAGTCGGAAAGGACTGCCGGAATTATCAGTTGTGACATTTTTCGATACTATTATTTGGTCGATGAAAGACCAGTGCCCCTGGTAATTGTATGAGCCTTCGCCTGCTTTGGCGTTAGCCATAAGATTTACAAAACTATTGTCGTTATCCTTAGCTATTTCACCCATTACTTGGGTGTCGTCAGGAGATGCATTGAAGTCGCCCATTACAATGATGGCTGCACTCTTGTGCGCTGCTGACAGTGTATCCATAAGCAGACGTAGTCTTTTTGCAATGCTTGCGCGATGCTTGTCGGCCGTCTCTCCGCCACGTTTGGACGGAAAATGGTTTACAAGAAAGATGAGTGTGTCGCCGTTGAGGTCGGTGCCTTCAACAAGAAGAATGTCGCGAGTAGTCAACTGTTTGTTGCTGACGTTGATGGCTTGCGAGAAGTAAGGTTTGTAAAGTTCTTTGCGATACAGCAGGGCGTTGTCTATACCCCTTGCGTCAGGCGAGTCGAAGTGTATATATCTGTAATTGGAATGTCTTAGAGGGGTGCCTTTTGTCAGGTCGCTAAGCACTTTGTCGTTTTCCACCTCTGCAAGGCCAACGACTAAAGGCATATTCAAGTGCCCACAGCTATCGTCTCCCAAGGCTGCAATGGTCTGGTAAATATGGTTCAGTTTTGTCTTGTAGCGCTTCTGGCTCCATCTGTTCCTTCCGGTAGGAGTGAATTCGTCATCGTTTCGTGTGCTGTCGTTCCAAGTGTCGAAAAGGTTTTCTACATTCCAGAAAACCAGTCTGTAACAGTCTTGTGCTGCACTTTTAAGAGGAGAGGCCACGGCAATGTAGAAAAACAAAAATGTTAAAAAACACTTTTTGTACAATAAAATGAATGTTTTTCTGTTTATATGACGTGAATGATTCCTCATTTAGGCAATCGGAAAAATAATGTTCAACAAAAAAAGTGCTTATGATGCAGACTTACGATTTCAAACAGGGTCACAGATCCTATGGCACAAATACATCTTCGGAATCTGCAGGCACAGCACAACCCTCTGACAGGGTTATTCAGAATATACTGAATTTTGCCCGTTGCACGCAATGCATAAATGTCAGAAATGTAAGGATCAAGTTATACTTGAATTAAAAAGTTGGAAGGCGGGAGCAAGAAGCTCCCGCCTTTTTTACAATTTCTCAACCCATTCTTTTATGTGCTGTTCTTCCGACAGCCGGCATACCAGCAGTGAGTTGTCCCTATAAGCGACCAGATATCCGTCAAGGCCTTCGACGATAGCCTCAACGCCGTCCTCGACATTGACAATGCTGTTTTTCGTGGCCGTGAGGATGGTTTTGCCTCTTCGTGCATTGTTGTCGCTGTCCTTGTCTACGTGTGTGAACAGCGAGCCCCAGGTCCCGATGTCGCTCCACCCGAACTCGGCCGGTATGGTGTAGCGTTTTTTTGCGTGCTCCATAATGCCGTAGTCAATCGAGATGTTCTGGCAGTCAGCAAATTTGCGGTTGATGAAATCCTGCTCGCCGGCAGTGCCATAAACATCCATTCCTTCTTCAAACAGTTTGGCCATATCGGGCAGGAAAGTGTGGAAAGCACCAAGTATGCCTTTGAGCGACCAGATAAAGATGCCCGAGTTCCACAGGTAATTGCCGGCGGCGACAAAGGCTTTGGCCTTCTCAAGGTCGGGTTTCTCCTTGAATCCTTCGATGGCGGTAACGGCACCCTCCTGTACCGGGCCTTTGGGCAGCTCTATATAACCATAGCCTGTCTCGGGGCGGCTTGGCTTTATGCCTATGGTCATAAGGGCCTCGCAGTTGGCCTCTTGGCTGACAAAGTCGAAGCCTGTGCTGATGGTCTTCTGGAATGCCGTCTCGTTCAGTACCAGATGGTCGGCAGGTGTGACAGCAATGACAGCGTCCTTGCATTGCGATTGAATGCGGTAGCTGGCGTAAGCGATGCAGGGAGCCGTGTTGCGGCGCATAGGTTCGCACAGCACTTGGCTTGCTTTCAATTCGGGCAAATGCTCCAAAACGGTGTCTTTGTATGCTGCATTGGTGACAACCAGGAAGTTCTCGGCTGGCACAATCGGCAGAAACCGTTCAAAAGTGCTGCGGATAAAACTCTTGCCTGTTCCGAGAATGTCGATGAATTGCTTGGGGTAGTTGTTCTTGCTCAGTGGCCAGAAGCGGCTTCCGATGCCGCCGGCCATTATTATACAGTAGCGGTTCATAAATGTCTTTTTTGGTGGTCAAATAATTTGCAAAGGTACGAACATTCTTTCAATTGACCAAGGGAAATAAAAAAAAGAGCCGCACATAGTGCGCCTCTTTCTTGTTTTGCGGAATTTTTATTCCGGTGCAATTGCAGTGTTGAGATTATTCAGCAACAACGGCTTCAGCCTCAGCAGGGACCTCTTCAGCCATACCCTCAACGGTCTCGGCAGCTTCCTCGGTAGCCTCGGGAGCAACTTCTTCCATAACGGGTTCCTGAGCGGTGGTGTCTTCGGCGGCAGCGTTACCGTTGCAAGCCACGAATGAGAACATAGCAACAACTGCTAATGCGAAAAATACTTTCTTCATTGTGTTTTAATTTAAATTGGTTATTATTTAATGTTGTTTTCGGGCAACAAAAGTACTACAATTTTAATCCGTGGACGAAAAAAAAACTTTAAAAAATCTTAAAAGGCGTTTCGTTGGCTGTATTGCAGTATGTTACAGATTGTTTTTGCTGTAAACTTTTCGTATTGACGAGGTGTTTTTTAAGGGGAAAAACAATCAGAAATTAAAAAATTCGGGGTGAAAATCACGGGGTGGGGACGATGCCGCCGAAGCCCATAAATGCCATTGCAAGGATGCCTGCGGTGACAAGTGCGATAGGCACACCTTTCATACCTTTGGGCGTTCCCGTAAGCTCCATCTGCTCGCGGATGCCTGCAAAGATAACCAGCGCCAGGGTGAAGCCTATGGCGATGCTGCCTGCATAGATGATGCTCTGCAGCAGGTTCATCTCTTTCTGGATAACCAATATTGCCACGCCCAAAACAGCGCAGTTGGTTGTTATCAGAGGCAGGAACACGCCCAGCGTCTGGTACAGCGCCGGAGCAATCTTCTTCAGCACAATCTCAACCATCTGTACAAGGCCTGCAATGACAAGGATGTAGGCAATGGTCTGAAGGTAAACCAGATTGAACGGCAGTAGCAGGTATTTGTAAATGAGGTAGGTGACGAGCGTGGCAAGCAGCATAACGAACAGCACTGCGCCGCCCATACCCAACGAACTCTTGACGTCTTTGGATACTCCCAAGAAGGGGCAGATACCTAAAAACTGCGCCAAAACGACGTTGTTCACAAAGATGGCACCGATAATAAGTGCAAAGGGACTTAGTGGATCCATATCTGTCTATTTGTTTGTGTTTCAGTTTATAAAAGCCGTTTGATGGCCGCTGTTGACTCGACCTATCAAACGGCAAAATTACAAATACTTTTTTAACTGTGCAAACTTTTTTTCATTCTGCTGGTTCAATCCAGCCGATGACATCGCCTTTTTTGACCATCGCGCCCTGCGGCACGCAGGTGTCAGCCAGGCGTCCGCCAACGGTCAGCGTGACGGGCATCATAGCGTAGCTTGCCTGAATGGTGCAGAAGGTGTCGCCAGCCTTGTATTGGCGTCCGGGAGCGGGGGCAATCGACTTGTCGTTGAAGTCTATCTCCCACAGAATCTGGCCTGTAGCCGTGGCCACCACGGGCGTGGCGTTACGATAGCGCTCTTTCATATAGTTGGGCATTGTGCCCGGCTCGGCGGCTTGTGCCGGAGCGCTGGCAGCGGCATTCTTCTCGGCGCGCAGTTTCTCGATTTCCTTGTAGAAACGGTCCTTGGCCACGCCGCTCTTGTAGTCGCGATACTGGCGGTCGTGCATAGCCAGCTCGAACAGTTCCTCGTCGTCCTCGCCGCGGTCCCAGCCGTTCTCCTCCATCTCCTTGATGTATTCGGGCAGCGCGTCGGGATAGGCATCCTGCGGAACGCCGTCGTAGAACTCGAGGCCTTGCTGCTTGGCCAGTTCCACGATTTCGGGTGCCAACGGGCCGGGCAGTTTGCCGGCCTTGCCGAGAATCATATTCCAGCTGTCCTTGTCTATCTGGCTGAAACGCGGTTTGCCTTGGGCCATCGACAGCAGGTTCATTACGGCTATATTCTTGGTATACTGGCTGAAAGGCGTAACCAGCGGGGGATAGCCCAGCATAGGCCAGATGTGTTCCACCTCCTGGAACAGCTGAACGGTCAGTTCCTCGAAGCTTACCTCGGGTTTGCCGCTCTTTTTCAGTGCCATATTGATGGCTCCGTGCACGCCTTTGAGGTCGCTCATCATCGAGCCCATCATACCGCCGGGCAGTCCGCAGCCCACCAGCAGCGACGAGCTGATGCGGTTGGCGGGATTGATGTAGAGGCCAAGGAAGTCGTCGATGAACTCCTGCGTCATCCTGCGTGCCTCCATATAGGCGTCCATATTGATGTCTTTCACTTGGAAACCAGCGTCTTTCAGCATTGCCTGCACCGAGATGACGTCGGGGTGCACCATACCCCACGACAGGGGTTCCATAGCGCAATCGATAACGTCGGCGCCGGCTTTGGCCACCTCGAGGGTCGAAGCCATCGACAGGCCGGGACCCGTATGGCCGTGATACTGAACCAGTATGTGCGGATATTTCTTCTTGATTTCGTGTACCAGCCGGCCCAGCGTGGCGGGACGGCCGACGCCGGCCATATCCTTCAGCGCAATCTCGTCGGCGCCAAACTCCACCAGCTTGTCGACAATGCCCATATAATACTCAACCGTATGCACCGGCGAGTGGGTGATGCTGAGCGCCGCCTGGCTTATCATCCCGGCTTCTTTGGCGTATTTTACCGACAGCTCCAGGTTGCGCGGGTCGTTCAAGCCGCAGAATGAGCGCATTATGTCGACACCCTGCGCCTTCTTGACCTTCGGCATCAGTCGACGCACGTCGGACGGCACGCCGTACATTCGCAGGCCGTTCAGCGCGCGCTCCAGCATATGTGTCTGTATGCCAGCCTTGTTGAACTCCTTGGTCCAGGCGCGGACCGCCTTGTTGGGGTTCTCGCCATACATCAGGTTTACCTGCTCAAAAGCACCGCCATTGGTCTCAATGCGGTCGAAACAGCCCATAGCCACGATGACCGGCGCAATCTTGGTCAGCTGGTCGACGCGGGGCTGATATTTGCCTGACGACTGCCACATATCGCGGTAGACCAGGCTGAATTTTACTTCTTTGGACATATTTGTTTATGCTCTTTCCTTGTAAATGAATGTGTATTAGTATTATATAAATGTGGGCGAAAAAAATTCCGCCACACAAAGATACAAAAAAAAACATTGCCGACCGAAAATTTTGAAAACTTTTTTGCATTGTGTGTAAATGTCTGATAAACAACATTGTCTCCGGTACGGCTCCGCACCAGTAAGGGACCAACTCCATATATGTACAATACTTGTACAATATTTGTACGTTTACCAATTGTACAAGTATTGTACAACTATTGTACATATATTGTACAACGGACGGAGTTGGTACGTCGCAACCACGGCAATTGTGCGATGGAATTATGATGAAAATATAGGGCGAAAAGTGGTCGCGTATGAAAAATATTTTGTACATTTGCATCGTCAATACTCGCTTGCCTGAACCCTGAATTTTAGCATAACGTATTGGCGCATATCAAGATAGCAAAACAAATCATTATTAAATACCACTCATTATGAAGAAAATTTTTGTAATTGTAATGGCCGCATTGCCGCTTTTCTTCGCCTCGTGCGCCGGCAATGACGAGAAGGCTGCCGCTGTAGCCGATTCGCTGCAGTCTGTTATCGACCAGAAGGATGTTGAGATCGACGCCCTCTTCGAGGTGCTCAGCGACATCGAGAACAATCTGACCGAAGTTTCGTCACGCTACAGCCAGATTGCCACTCTGCGCCAGCAACATCCCGAAAAGAACGCCAATGTGAAGGGTCAAATCACTGACCAGTTGGCTGTTATCGAGAATATTATGTCGCAGAACAAGGCTAAAATCGCCAGCCTCAACAGCAAGGTCTCCAGCTTGAACGAGGAGAACTCCAAGCTGCAGAACTTCATCGAGAGCCTCAACGCTCGTATGGCCGAGCAGGAAAACCAGATTAACGGCCTGATGAACGAGCTGACTATCAGCAAGGAAACCATCAAGAAGCTTTCCGGCAATGTCGACGAACTTACCCAGTCCAACCAGGAAAAGGATTCGCGCATCGCCCAGCAGGAGGAGGAGATGGCTTATCTGGCCGACCAGTCGCACAGAGCTTACTACGTGATCGGTTCCTACGACGAACTGAAGGAAAAGGGTGTCGTCAACAAAGAGGGCGGCCTCCTCTTCAAGACGCAGAAGGCTACCAACAACGTGAACGTCAAGAACTTCACTCTTATCGACAAGAACAAGGTCACTTCCTTCGACGTCAACCTGCGCAAGGCCCGCCTCATCTCCACGCATCCCGACGGCTCATACGAGTTTGTCTATGACGAGACCGACAGCAAGATGGTCCGCAAGCTGGTCGTCAAGGACGTAGCCGCTTTCTGGTCGACTACCGATTTCCTCATCGTCTCGACCAAGCGTTAATCAATGATTTGAAAACCAACGGCAAGTGGTGTCCCGGAACACTTCGGGACACCCTTGTTTTTTGAATGATGGAGAAAGACTCTGTAATCATCTATTCCGGCGGTCTCGACTCGACCACGCTGCTCTATGAGGAGCGAACGCGCATCGCGCTTGCCGTCACTTTCGATTATGGCAGCAACCACGCGGCGCGCGAGATTGCCTGCGCCCGCCACCACTGCTCGGAACTCGGCATTGAGCATCTGGTGATCGACCTTGCCTTCATCAAAAAGCACTTCAACTCGTCGTTGCTCAGCGGTGCCGACGATGTGCCCGAGGGCAGTTACGACGAAGCCAATATGAAGAGTACTGTCGTGCCGTTCCGCAACGGTATTATGCTCAGCATCGCCTGCGGACTGGCCGAGAGCCGTGGGCTGAAGCGTGTGCTTATAGCCAACCACGGCGGCGACCACGCCATCTATCCCGACTGCCGCCCTTCGTTTGTCGATGCTATGGATGGCGCTATGCAGGCCGGCACCTACGACGGCGTCAGGCTGGCGGCGCCTTACACCAATCTGACCAAGGCCGACCTTGTGCGTCGCGGAGTGGAACTGGGGGTCGATTACGGTCAGACCTATTCGTGCTATAGAGGTGGAGAACGGCATTGCGGCACCTGCGGCACCTGCACCGAACGGCGTGAGGCTTTCCGCAAAGCTGGCGTCAATGACCCTACAATATACGAAAAACAAGGCTTATGTATTACGTAACTAAACAGATAGAGGTCTCGGGAGCGCACCGGCTGGAGTTGGACTACCCGAGCAAGTGCACCCAGATGCACGGCCACAACTGGCAAATCACCATTCACTGCAAGTGCCGCGAGTTGGACAAAAACGGTATGGTCGTGGATTTCTCCAAGATTAAGAGCTGCATCACCGACAGGCTTGACCATCAGGTTATAAATGATGTTATAGGCTGCAACCCTACGGCCGAGAACATTGCCCGCTGGTGCCAGCGACAGGTGCCCAACTGCTATCGTGTCGACGTGCAGGAAACCGCCGGCAATACAGCAACATACGAAATCGACGAATAGTGAAAGTAAACGAGATATTCTATTCGTTGCAAGGCGAGGGCTTCTACAGTGGCACGCCTGCAGTCTTTGTGCGTTTCAGCGGCTGTAACCTTCGTTGCCCCTTCTGCGACACGCAGCACGAAAGCGGACGCGAAATGACTGAGGAGGAGATAGTGGGCGCCGTGGCTGGCTGTCCCGCCCGTTTGGTGGTCATAACCGGCGGCGAACCGGCGCTGCAACTCACCACATCGCTTGTCGACAAACTGCATTCCGCCGGCAAGTATGTCGCCGTCGAGACTAACGGCACGCGCCCGTTGCCGGAGAATGTGGACTGGATAACTCTCTCGCCCAAGGATATCTGGCTTGGCGAAAAGGCCAGACCCGTATTGACCCGTGCCGATGAACTCAAACTGCTCTTTGAAAGCGAGGATAGAGTCAGGGAATATGAAGGCATTAAGGTGAGCCATCGTTTTCTTCAGCCAATCGACGCCGACGACCCGATAGTCAACGACTCCAACAAAAAATCCACTATAGCCTACGTCAAACAGCACCCGCAGTGGCGCCTGTCACTGCAGATCCACAAGGTTTTGGATATAAGATAGCGTCCTCGCGACAGGTTTAGCCAATTAAAGTTAAATTGAACAGCCGCTTCGCGTTTTCTGTTGTCGCGGTGGCTACCTCGTCTATGCTTAGGCCTTTGATTTCTGCCACCTTCTGCGCGACGAGGCTGACGTATGCGCTCTCGTTGCGGCGGCCGCGATAGGGGACGGGGGCGAGGTAGGGCGAGTCGGTCTCGAGGACGATGCTCTTGAGCGGCAGGGCGCGGACGATGTCGGGCAGCGTTGACTTCTTGTAGGTCAGCGAGCCGCCGATGCCAATGAGGAAGCCCGACGCGGTGGCGCGCTCGGCATCGGCCATCGTGCCACTGAAGCAGTGCATAATGCCGCGGCCTCTGTAGGCGCAGCGCTCCAGCAGGCGGAACACTTCGGCATAGGCATCGGTGTCGGCGCTGCCGTCCTTGCCGTTGCGTAGGTGGAGCACTATGGGCTTTCCGAGCTTCTGTGCCCAGCCGGTCTGCTGTTCCAGCGCCTCTATCTGTTGCCGGCGGTAGGTGGTGTCCCAGTAGAAATCGAGGCCCACCTCGCCGATGCCTATGTATTTGTCGGGCGAGGAGAAGAGTTTGTCGTGTGCAATTTCGAGGTCAGGCCGAGGATTTTCGCCTACCGAAGTGGGGTGGAGGCCCATCATCTGGCGGAAGAGGCCGGGGCGCGATGCGGCCAGCGCCTCCTGGCGGTCGTAGCTTTCATTGTCGATGGCCGGCAGCAGTATAAGGCCTACACCGGCTTGCTCGGCACGGGCCACGACCTCGTCGCGGTCGGTGTCGAACTCCTCTGCATAGATGTGCGAGTGGGTGTCGGTCAGCATCTCTTCAGTGTGTTTGCCTGTATCAGTTCCGTCATCAAGTCGTAGAGCTGCAGCATCTTGTCGTTGTCGGCAACGAGTCGCCGCTGGCTGTCGATGGTCTTCTGGTCTTGCCGCCGCGCAGGACCGGTCTGCTGCTGCCACAGACCGATGCCTTGCTTGATTTTGTCGGCGGTCATCGTTATCAGTGGGTGCAGTATCTCGAAGGGGATATTATGCTCTGTAAGAAGATCTTGCGCCAAGGCGTTCATTGCGTTGCCGAAGTTGTTTACCATTACTGCGGCCAGATGCAGCCATTGCCGCTGCTGTGTGTCGACGGCGTAGATGTGCTGCGACACAGGCTCTATAAGTTGGCGTATCTGCGTCTCTACCTCGGGTGTAGAGCCTTCAATGCAGAAGGGTAACTCGTTATAGTTCATCTCAATGCCACTGATGAAGGTCTGTGGCGACCAAAGCACTCCGTGCTTGCGGCTTATAGGCTGCAGCACCTTCAGCGATACCGAACCGGCGGTGTGCAGCACCAGTGCGTTGCGCAGGCGAAGGTCGAGAGCAAGGTCGAACAGGGCCTCGTCGGTTACGGCCATAATATAGACATCGGCGGTGGGGTAGAGGAGGCTGAGCTTGTTTATGGGCTCGGCAAAGACCTGGTTGGCAAGGGCTTCGGCGTGGTCGTACTCGCGCGACCATATCTGCAGTATCTGGTATCCTGCATTGTAAAACGCCTTCGCCAAGTGGGTGGCAACGTTGCCGGAACCTATAAATGTTATGGTTTGCATTGCGTTTGGCTGTTCAAAGATTAGAAAAAAAGGACAGGACATCAGTGTCCGGCCCTTTTTTATAATACAACTGGTTTACGTTTGCGCTTTGATCAATACTCATCCTCTTGGAAGAAGAAGTCTTCTTTGGTGGGGTAGTCCGGCCAAATGTCCTCTATGCTGTCGTAGGGCTCTCCCTCGTCTTCTATCTCCTGCAGGTTCTCGATCACTTCCATAGGCGCACCTGTGCGCTGTGCATAGTCAATCAGCTCTTCTTTGTTAGCTGGCCAAGGGGCATCTTCAAGTTTTGATGCTAATTCAAGTGTCCAATACATAATTCCGCCTTATTTTGATATCAATTTACTGTTTCTCTGTTGCTTATCGCTAAACGACACGCTTTGTTTCAATTCACTTAACGTAGACTGTCTGTAAATATTATTCAGCACTCCAAAAATTTTCTCTTTTATTTTCCAGAAGTAGTGTGTAACGGGACATAACAAACAGGTAATCAGAGAGTCGGTTGATAAATTTCATTATCGTTCCGTCCTCGTCCAGCCGCACTGCCTCCCTCTCTGCGCGACGGCACACGGTGCGTGCTATGTGTGCCTGGGCCGCGGCGATGCTGCCTCCGGCGATTACAAAGCTGTTGAGTCTGGGCAGTCGGGCGTCCATAGTGTCAATCCAATTCTCCAGTTCTTCTGTCGCTTCGTCGCTCAGTCGGGGCAGTTTCTTGCGGGTCTCCTCCTCTTCGGTGGCCAGCAGTGTCTGGATGACAAACAGCTGGTTCTGAATCCACTTCAGCTGCTTGTAGCCGTTCTCGAACTGCTCGCGGACATCGGATTCGGTGTCGAGGTTCCGTGCCTGGTCGCTGATCATTTCGGCAAGCATACCGATATGCGAGTTGAGCTCGTCGACGGTGCCGTAGGCCTCTACGCGCTGGTCGCACTTCTTCACACGCCGTCCGCCCACAAGCGAGGTGGTCCCGTTGTCGCCTGTCTTTGTGTATATCATATCCTTTCCACGCTTTTCACTTCGGGAATGGCCTTTTTGATGGCGTTTTCGATGCCTTGTTTGAGGGTCTGCATAGCGTGCGGGCAACTGCCGCAGTGCCCTTGCAGGCGCACCATAACCACGCCTTCGTTGGTCATATCCACATATTCCACGTCGCCGCCGTCCTGTTGCAGGTAGGGGCGTATCTGGCTGAGTGCGTTGAGCACTTTCTTTTCGATTGTAGCTTTCTGTTCGTCAGTCATTGGCGTAAATATTATAAGGTTTATATCAGGCTTTGAGTTTGCAGATTTCCTTTATGGTGTTCTCGGCCAGACGGTCGAAGGCGTCGCTCTCGGGCGTGGGCTTGTCGCTCCACAGCGCCACGGGCTTGCCCGAGTCGCCGCTCTCGGCGATGCTCTGCACCAGCGGTATCTCGCCCAGCAGGGGTATGTCCATTTCCTTTGACAGGCGGCTGCAGCCTTCCTTGCCGAAGATGTAGTACTTGTTGCCCGGCAGCTCGGCGGGAGTGAAGTAGGCCATATTCTCGACAAATCCCAGCACGGGGATGTTGATGTTGGGGTTCTGGAACATCTCCACGCCGCGCACCACGTCGGCCAGGGCCACCTGCTGCGGCGTGCTGACGATGATGGCGCCGGTCACCGGCAGGGTCTGGGCAATGGTGAGCTGGATGTCGCCCGTTCCCGGAGGCATATCGACCACGAGGTAGTCTATATCGCCCCACCAGGTCTCGGTGAGCAGCTGCTTCAGCGCGCCGCTGGCCATAGGGCCGCGCCACACCATCGCCTTGTCGGGGTCGACGAGGAAGCCCACCGACATCAGCTTGACGTTGTATTTCAGTATCGGCGTCATATAGGTCTTGCCGTTGTGCTGCTCGCCGTAGATGTCGTGGTCGGTGATGTTGAACATAATCGGAATGGAGGGGCCGTACACGTCGGCGTCGATCAGGCCCACCTTTGCGCCGGTCTTGGCCAACGCCACGGCCAGGTTGACGGCCACGGTCGACTTGCCCACGCCGCCCTTGCCGCTGGCCACAAGTATCGTGTTCTTGATGTTGGGGAACATCTCTTCGGGCCTCGGCTGCTCCACCTGGCGCGAGGTCAGGTTGACCTCCACCTCGGCGTTGCGGTCCACGTATTCGTGGATGGCGTTGATGCAGTCCTCTTTCATCTTCGACTTCATAGGGCAGGCCGGCGTGGTCAGCACCAGGTCGAAGCTCACTTTCATTCCGTCTATGGCGATGTTCTCGATCATCCCCAGCTGGGTCAGGCTCTGGCCCAGATCGGGGTCGTCGACGTGCGACAACGCCATCTCTATCATTGTTTTAGTTATTGCGCTCATCGGTTATTGCTGTGTTGTTTTTCTTTCTAAACGGCGTATGTCTCTATTTTATTGTTGCACGGACAAAAGTTTTTTTCGATTGTTTCCCGATAGTATTTTGCCGGTAAAAGGCTTGTATTTTTTACGCCTCATAATCAGCACTTTCCCACACCAACACCGTTCGTTGTCCAGTCGTTGTCCAGTTGTTGTCCAGTTGTTGTCCAGTCAATGACTGGACAACCACTGGACAACAACTGGACAACGACTGGACAACGAACG
>CAJOMZ010000033.1:13287-29510 GCA_905236645.1 uncultured Bacteroidales bacterium | reverse complement strand
CCGCTTTCCGCTCTCCGCTTTCCGCTTTCCGTTTTCCGTTTTCCGCTTTCCGTTTTCCGTTTTCCGCTTTCCGCTTTCCGTTTTCCGTTTTCCGTTTTCCGCTTTCCGTTTTCCGCTTTCCGCTCTCCGCTTTCCGCTTTCCGTTTTCCGTTTTCCACTCTCCGCTCTCCGCTTTCCGCTCTCCGCTTTCCAAGGGCATTTACGTTCACTCTAATACTGCACATCCCAGCAGCAGGTCCCTATCAGGTCCCTTATAGGTCCCTATCTGCTCCCCATAAAATTTGTTTTTTATAGGGACCTGATAGTGACCTGATGGGGAACTGATAGGGATTTCAACCTTGTTGGTGCAGAGAAGATTTCTTCCAACAATGCTTCCAACAGCGCTTCAATACCGCCTTGGCCCGCCACCTCACCGATGGCGACACAGCCAATCCGCCCGAAACAAACATTAGGCCGACATAAAAGCCCAATGACCGATAGGGGTTCAGGCAATGTTTTAATCATTATCATATCGATGTTATTCTATATCTGTATGCTTTTTAGATTGTTTTCTCTCGAACGCAAAATAATTTTCTGCTGTATGAAATATTCTTCGTAATTTTGCAGTCGCTTTCGACAGGAAGAAAGCAGTAAGCAAGAAAAGCTTTGCGACAAAGTCCCTTTTATCGAATTTCGCCAAAGTTCAAGTAGGTGGACGGAGCAAATATGCTTTCGCTTGATGAGTATGCTATATCTATAGCATATCGTTCAGGCGTGAGATATGTTCCATAAAACCCGTACCTACAAAGGTGTTTGGCGATACCTGATAAAAGACGGACGTGAGCACATAACCTCACGCTTTTCTATTTGATTTTATGTTAAACATTCCGTTGGAGGGTCGGAGAAAAAACAATTAAAAGATGAGAACAAAACATCTATTCTTTGCGGCATTGTTTGTTGTCACTACATTCAGTGCTTTCGCCTACGACTTCTCCGCTGTGGCGCCAAGTGGCCAGACACTTTACTACAACATTGTTAGTGGGAATGCCGAAGTTACCTTTCAAAACACCTCGAATCCGTACTATTCTGCATATCCTACAGGCAGCCTTGTCATCCCCACCAGTGTAACTTACGGCGGAACGACCTACTCGGTGACCAGCATCGGCGACTACGCCTTCCGTTATTGCAGTGGCTTAACCTCTGTCACCATCGGCAACTCGGTGACCAGCATTGGCGAAGAGGCCTTCATTGATTGCGACGGCCTGACCTCCGTCACCATCGGTAGTTCGGTGACAAGTATCGGAAGTTACGCCTTCACTGATTGCTACGGCCTGACCTCCGTCACCATCCCTAACTCGGTGACCAGCATCGGCATCGGTGCCTTCTCCTATTGCAGCGGCCTGACCTCCGTCACCATCCCCGACTCGGTGACCAGCATCGGCATCGGTGCCTTCGCCTGTTGCAGCGGCCTGACCTCGATTGTGGTGGAGGCTGGAAACACACACTACGACAGCCGAGACAATTGCAATGCCATTATTCGGACTGAATTGAATCATCTTGTGCAGGGCTGTAATACTACAGTTATTCCCAGCACAGTGACCAGCATCGGCGAAAAGGCTTTCCTTGGTTGCAGAAGCCTAACCTCCATTACCATCCCCAACTCGGTGACCAGCATCGACTACGGCGCTTTCTCTAATTGCGACAGCTTGACCTCCGTCACCATCGGCAACTCGGTGACCAGCATAGGCGAAGAGGCTTTCCTTGGTTGCAGAAGCCTAACCTCCATTACCATCCCCAACTCAGTGACCAGCATCGGCGACCACGCCTTCAGTTTTTGCGACAGCTTAACCTCTGTCACCATCGGCAACTCGGTGACCAGCATCGGCCGCTACGCCTTCGGATTTTGCTATGCGTTACTTGAAATTCATTCAAAAGCAACAGTCGCCCCTTTGTTGAATTATAGCTTTGAAGATGTTCCTTCAAATATTCCTGTCCATATTCCCCAAGGAAGCCTTTCGTCGTATGAAACACGATGGAGCTATTTCTTTAATTTCATAGAGGACGAAGGATCGGCGGGCGTCGAAGGCGCGGAGGCCCTGAACGCCAAGGTGTACTCCAGCCACGAGCAGATAGTTGTGGAAGGTGCCGACGGCAATGAGGTGACGCTCTTAGACCTCAACGGCCGACAGCTTGCCACCAAGCGTGACTGCTACACAAAGCTGTTCTTCGATGTGCCGGCCAGCGGCACCTATTTGATAAAGATAGGCAACCATCCTGCCCGTAAGGTGGTGGCGATTAGGTAAGAACCTTTTTACACAAAGGAAATGCCCGCGAAAGCAGCCGCTTTCGCGGGCATTCTTTTTTAGAAATAATTTGCCTTGTCGCGAACCTTAAACTTTGCCGGACGGGTCGGATGTGACTTTGTAGTAGTGCTTGCGGATGACTATGAGGCGGATGAGCCAGACTGCGAAGAATGCGTCGGAGATGATTTTGTAGACTGGCGGGAAGGTGACGAACAGCGACACTATCCAGGCGACGAGGTCGATGTCGAAAAGGAGGTTCCATAGCTGTTCGCGGTCGCTGAAGGTGACGGCTTGGCGTTCTTCGCGGTGTCCGGGCTTGATGTGGACTGGCGTTGTGGTGCTGAGTGATAGGTCTATGCTTTTGTCGGTGTGGAAAATGCGATTGACGAGGCGCAGCGACACGGGCCCGCCGAACTGGAGGCGCAGGCTGTAGTCGCCTACGGGCAGGTCGATGTCCATCTCGTCGTTCTTCATTGTCGCCAGATAGTGTCCGTCAATGAAGACGAACAGGGGCAGGCGCGGTTCGAGAAGATGCCGTTGGTGGCGGATTGTCAGCATAGTTGATACCGATGGGGCTGCTGCTGTGTGTGTCGCTGGTGCATAGGCAGGGGCGTGATGTGGTGAGGGCAAGGCTATACCATCTGCTCGATATTCCACACGAAGGCGCGGATGCCGACCTCTTCGTTGCGCTTGTCGAGCTTGCGGACGGAGGTGAGGATGTCGTCGACTTTCTCGTCGGGGACAACGGTAAGGATGGCGTTGTTGAGCTCGGGCCAGGTGTGAGTGCCGCGATGAGGGTCGCCGTTTTCGTTGCCGCGTCCCTGTATGTTTTCCCAAAAGGTGAAGCCGCGCACACCGAGCGTGTCGAGCAGATACTCGACGCGCTCGTTGTTGGCTTGGTTGTATACTATGAGAATGCTTTTCATTTGATCAGTGAATGCGTTATTTTGTTGTTTCGTTAATGTCTATGCTCATAAATACGAACTTCTTGCGTTCCTTTTCCCTCTTTTCGATGTCGCCTTTGCGGTTGAAGACGCCGTAGAGGACAGGGACGACGATGAGGGTGACGAAGGTCGAGACGGTGAGGCCACCGATGACAACGAGGCCCATAGTGGTCCACATCTCGGAGCCTTCGGCGTTGGAGGTGGCCATAGGTATCATACCGAGGATGGTGGTGAAGGCTGTCATCAAGACGGGGCGCAGACGGCTCTGGCCACTGATGGCAATGGCTTCGTTGAGCGTTATGCCGCGCTCGCGCATCAGGTTGATGTAGTCGACGAGGACAATGCCGTTCTTCACCACGATGCCGATTAGGAGGACGAGTCCAAGCATACCGATCATATCGAGGTTGGTGCCGGTGATGGCAAGCATCATTATGGCGCCGCTGATGGCGAAAGGTATGGAGAACATAATGATGAAGGGCTTGCTGAAGCTCTCGAACTGCGACGCCATAACGATGTAGACGAGCATAATAATCATAGCGGCAAGTAGTCCGAGGTCGCGTGTGGACTCTTGCTGGTCTTTGTAGTTGCCGGCAAGGGCTACGTGGATTTCGGCGGGGATGTCCATTTGGCTCAGTTCATTCTGCACGCCCATAGCGAGTTTCTGCAGCGATGTCCTGTAGGGCATAACGGTAAGGGTGAGGTAACGCTGGCGGTTCTTGCGTTCGATGGTGGGCGGGCACCAGTATTCCTCGACTTTGGCAAGTTCTTGCAGCTTGATGATTCTGCCTGTGGCTGTGGGTATGGAGAGCTGCTCAATGTCGGTGATGGAGGAGCGGTATTCCTCTTTGAGGCGGACGACGATGTTGTACTCTTCGCCATCTTCCTTGAGGTATCCGGCATTCATACCGTTGACGCGGTTGCGGATGTACATAGCCACGGTGCTTTCGTTGAGGCCGTGGAGGGCCAGTTTCTGCTTGTCGAGGGTTATTTTGAGCTCGGCACGGTCTTCGTCGCGGCTGATTTTGGTGTCGCGGGCTCCAGGGACGTTCTGTTCGATACGCCGTTTCAGCTCTTGTGTGAATGCAGTGGTCTGGTCGAAGTCGTAACCGTAGACTTCAATGCTCAGCGAGTTGGTTCCACCGCCACCGCCACCCATACCGCTGGAGGTGGTGACCTGATAAGTTACCAGCTCGGGATACTCGGTAAAGCACTTGCGCAGTGTTTCCTGCATCTCGAAGATGGAGACGTCGCGGTCGTACTTCTTGGTGCATCGCACGGTCATACTTATTTTGTTGTTCGTCGTGCTGTTGAAGAGTGCACCGATGCTTGCGTCGTCTGACGAGCCTGCCGAGGTCGAGATGGCTTCGACGTTGTCGCCGAGCAGACTGTAGATGTCTTGCTCCATTTGTCGGGCTGTCTTGAGGGTCTCCTCGATGCGGGTGCCGCGCTGCAGCTCGGCGGTGACGCTGATGCGCCCGTTGTCCTGCTCTTTCATAAAGTCCATACCTATTCGTCCAGATGCAAAGGGGACCAGGGAAAGGATGAAGAAGGCAAGGGCGATGAAAAGGGTGACCTTTTTGTGCCCCAGGCACCAGCGAAGCAGGTTGGCATACCAGGCTTCGACGGCTTTGAAGGCGTGGTCGATGGTGCGTGTCCAGAGGCGACGGCTCTGTTTCTTCTGGTAGGCTTCTTCGTCCTCTTTTTTCAGGAAGAATGGACGCTCCTTGAGCAGTTTGCTGCTGAGCATCGGGATGAGGGTGATTGCCGCTGTTGTGGAGACGCACACGACGATGGTGACAATCCAGCCGAGTTCCTTGAAGAAGATGCCCATCATTCCAGGCAGCATAGTGAGCGGTACAAACACGGCCACAAGCACAAGGGTTGTGGCGATGACTGATGTCCACACCTCGTTGGTGGCACATATTGCCGCCTCGCGTGGGTTCTCGCCGCGTTCTATGTGCTTGGTGATGTTCTCAAGCACAACAATGGCGTCGTCGACGACCATACCGATGGCGACAGTGAGTGACGCAAGCGAGATGATGTTGAGCGACGAGTCGGCGAGGAGCAGGTAGATGAACGAAGTGACCAGCGAGATGGGGATGGTTAGTGCGATGATGACAGTGCTGCGCCAGTTGCCAAGGAAGACAAGAACGACGAGTATGACGAAGAGCAGGGCGTAGAATATGCTCTCGGTGAGGCCGTTGACGGCGTTGATGATTTCCTCCGAACCGTCGCGGATGTTGATAATCTTGATGTCGGGCGGCAGTGTCTTCTGTATGTCGTCCATCATTGAGCGTACTTCGCTGGCAATGGCCACAGTGTTGGCACCGGTTTGTTTGGTGATGACGAGGCGTGCGCCGTCGCGACCATCGATTTTTTCGTCGAGCGAGAGGTCCTTGATGGTGTCACGCACGGTGGCAAGGTCGCGGATAAAAACCTGTTTGCCTGTCATTGTGGTGGTGACTACGATGTCGGCAATTTCTGAACTCTCGACATATTCGCCTTTGACGCGCATCTGGTACTGCTCTTTGCCCATTTTGACGGTGCCGCTGGCAAGGTCGAGGTTGTTGGCGCTGATAGCCTGTCCCACGAGTTCAAGGGGTATGCCGTAGGCATCAAGCTGCTTGGGGTCGAGGTCGATGTAGACATAGCGCTCGGGAGCGCCGCTGACGCTGATGTTGCCGATGCCGTCGACACGGTTGAGTACATTGACCACATTGTCCTCCAGAATGCGGTCCAGACCGGGATAGCTCTCGTCGGCTGTGATGCCGTAAACCATAATAGGCATAGCCGACGAGTTGATTTTGAGTATCATTGGCCGCATCACTCCATCGGGCAGGTCGTTGTAAACCATATCGATGTAAGAACGTATATCGTTCATAGCCTCGTCGATATTGCTTCCCCATTCAAATTCGAGGGTGACAATAGACAGGTTGTCCTGCGAGTTGGAAGTGATGTTCTTCAGCCCGTCGACACTGTTGAGCGAGTTCTCAATGAGTTTGGTGATGTTCGTCTCTATGTCGCTGGCATTGGCACCGGCGTAGGTGGTCATTACGGTGACGTATGGCGGGTCCATCTCTGGCATTTGGTCAATGGGCAGACGGCTCAGTGAGTAGAGTCCCAGCACAATGACAGCCACGAAGATAAGGCCTGTGGTGATGGGCTTGTTAATTGCTGTTTTGTATATTGCCATAACTCTAAGTGGTATTAGTCAGGAACAGTTTTCTATTCAACGATTTCAAGGTTGTCGCCGTCGATGAGGCGTGCCTGTCCGGTGATGACGAGTTTGTCACCGGCTTTGATGGCGCCGCTTTCAACAGGGATTATTTCGATACGGTCGTCAAAGCGTTGTCCCAGTGTCACAGGCACGCGTCGTGCTGTGTTGCCGTCGGCTATGAACACATAGCGCTCGTTGCTGCCGGTGAGTTTCAGCACGCTTTGGTAAGGCACAACGATGGCATCCACTTCACCTACGGCCAGATGTGTGCGGACATACATACCGGGGCGTATCTTTTCACCGCTGTTGGGTATGTTGAGCTTTGCTTGGAACGTGTGGCTTTGCGGGTCGACAGTGGGGTAGACAATCTCGATGGTGGCGGGGAAGATCTGTCCCGGGAAAATGTCGCTTTCGACTTCAACCTTCATACCCTGTTTCACTTTGGGGTAATAACTCTCTGGAATATTGATGATAGCCTTCAGGCGGCTTATCTGGCACAGCTGCAGAATCGGGGCTCCGGTATACATCTCGCCGTCCTCGTAGTTCTTGGCGCTGATAACACCGCTGAACTGGGCCTTCACAAAGGTGTTCTCAGCTTGGAAACGCTCGGCCTCGACCAGTTGGTCATATCCAGCCTTGGTCTGGTCGTACACCTGTTCGCTGATGCTGCCCGAAGCCTTCAGAGCAGCAACGCGGTCCAGCTCGGTTTTGGTGCTTGCCAGATTGATGCGGGTCGTATTCAGCTGGGTCTGGTCCATACGCACCAGCATTGCACCCTTGCTCACCCTGCTGCCAACCTCTACATAGATATGCTCTATGTGGCCGGTGATGCTGGGTGAAATGTTCATTGTCTCATATCCCTCAAGTGTGGACGACAACTCCAGTTGTTTTGCAATACGCTGGCTCTGAAGCTCCAGCACTTTCACTTTCTCAACCTCTTTCTTTGTTGTCGAGGCCATCTTCTGTTCTTTCTTGCCACCTCCGCAGGCTGCAATGGTTGCAGTTGCGAGAACAACAATAGCGATTTTAAATACCTTGTTCATATTTACAAATTGTTTTTTATTTTCTCCAGTAATTAATTAGTCTAAAGGGCTTTAAGCCATTACATCCCCAGCAAATTCTCAAGTGCGACTTCGGCGCTCACTACGCTCATCACTGCCTGTATATAGTTGCTTTGGGCCGTGATTATGTCGGTGCTGGCGTTCGTAACCTCAAGGTTCGAAGCGTGGCCGTATTTGAACTTCTCTGTGGTGTTGTCGAACACTCGCTTTGTCACGTCAAGGTTGTCTTTCTGAATCTGATAGGTCTCTATGGCATTCACCAGGTCATAGCACAGCTGGTTGTATTGCACTCTCAGTCCGTCCTCGGCCTGCTGCTTGCTGTTAAGCGCCTCGTTGTAGTCTATCTGCGCCGACTTTACCTTTGCATAGCGCGAACCGCTGCTGAACAACGGCAGCGATATGCCGGCGCCTATCATATTCGGAGGGGTCATATTGAAGCCCTGATCCTTGCCGAAATATGTCTTTGCACTGTATTGGTAGTAGGCCGTAATGGTGGGGGTGAAGTCCATATATGCCATTGTGACATTCCTTTTCGCCACCTCCTCGTTGCGCTGAAGCAGTTGATAGTTGTAATTGTTCTCAATGTTGAAACCACCCAGCGTCAGCTGCCCCAGATGGTTGATGTCCAACACTTCGTCGAGAGTGGTCGTCAACTCAATCTTGCTGTTCACATCGGCGCCAAGCTGCAGTATCATCGAGTTGTAGAGCATTGTCAGCGAACGACGGTTGGCATTGATGCTGTTGCGCAGCGATGCCACCTGCACGTGCAGCTTGTCGGCCTGTATCTGCTCGGCGGCACCGGCGCGCACACTCTCCAAAGTGGTGCGCTCCAGTTGCTCCATATTGGCCAGACTGCTGTCCAGCAGGCCCACAATGTCCTCCATCACCAGTGTCGACACATACACGCTTCTTACCTGCGAACGTATATTCTGCTCTGTCTGCTTGTGGCTGATATCCACCATTTTCTGGGCAATGTTGTTGAGCATAACACCTACAATCTGCGCTCCTGTCAGTGCCACCGACGCCGTGATGCTGAACGTGCCGTTCGGGTTCATCGGTATCACTGTCGCGCCGCCGCTCTCGCCGCCGCTGTTGGGTATCGAAATCGGCACCGTCGCGTCGCCTATCGTGATACTGTCGGGTATCATCGAACCCAGGCCGCCTCCGCCGCCCATCACCATCTCATAGCCGCACATATTCTGGTAGTCAAATCCAGCTTTCACCTGCGGCAGCATCGATGCTATCGTTTGCCATTTGCTGTACTCTGCTTTCTGCAACTCCAGCGACGCATTCTGCATCGTGTAGTTGTGTTCCACAGCATACTTCTGAGCCTCCTCGAGCGACAGCCTCAGCGTCGTCGGCTCCTGCGCCTTTGCAGCACCGCTGCAAAGCAGCACCGCCGCTATCGGCACCATCGCCATAAGTTTCATTCTTTTCAGTCTCATTTGTTTCTTACTATTCTCTTTTTTATTTAATATTCGTTATTTTCCTGAACTCCTCTTCGTTGCTGTCATAGCGCTCAATGGCAGGAATCGACAGCAGTCCGCGCATAAAAGTAAAGCACAGCTCGCGCAGCCGCTTGCCGTCTTCGTCGTCGGCAAGGGCCGAGTTCTGGCTGCCTCTCATTATGCTCAGCACTATAATGTCCACCACCGACGCAATGTCCACTCCGTCACGAAGATCACCACGCTCATCCGCCTCCTTGAATATCGTCGTCAGTGCCGCCTTCATCTTTATGCTGAACGTGTTGAGCAACTTCCCGTTCAACTCGGGATAATACTTTTCAGCATCAATCATCAGGCGCGAATAGTGCACATTTGTCCTAGAGGCCGTTCGTACAATGTACAGCATCATAAGCAGTGGCTCGTCGGTCTTGTGGAACATCTCGAGCCTCACCTGGCCAATCTCGCAGTGAACCTGCTTCAGACACGCCAGAACAAGCTCGTTCTTGTTTGCGAACACCTCATACAGCGTCCGCTTCGAAATATGAATGCTGCCGGCAATGTCGTCCATTGTCACTCCCTTGCATCCGTTCCTGTTGAACAACTCTATCGCCGTTTCTATTATTCTGTCACGTGTCCCAATATTGGCCATATACCTGTAATTTAATGTAATATGATTGCTGTCATTGTGCTTTGTCCTGCTAAAAACGGATGCAAAAGTACAAAAAACCCAAAAAACTTTAAAAGTTTTCTTGGTTTTAATGCTGTTAAAAAAAGTTAAAGCGCCCTAAGCCTCTTGACTCCAGCCTGTTTGCGCGTTGTCTTATTGCTTCGTGCCGGGTACGGGGCTCAGTGTCGATAGCTGGACCTTCATCACCACATTCTTCGCCACCTCTATCTGTGCGTAGCCGCCACCGGTGCTGACTATCGTGCCGTGAATGCCACCGGCCGTCATCACCTTGTCGCCCTTCTGCAGGCCGTTGCGGTACTTCTCCTCCTCCTTGGCCTTCTGCGACTGAGGGCGAATCAAGAACAGATAAAACACAACTATCATTGCGGCAATCATAATGCCGGTCTTCCATCCTGTCGAAATGTCAAGTAATATCATATTGTTTAGGGGTTTAAAGTTTAATGGTTTAGTGTTTGGTGTTTAGTGCTTAAGGGTTTAGTGTTTAAGGGTTTAAGGGGCTATCCGCTTTCCGCTATCCGCTTTCCGCTTTCCGCTTTCCGCTTTCCGTTCTCCGCTTTCCGCTCTCCGCTTTCCGCTTTCTTGATTGCCAGCGACAGCACTATGCTCACCACAAGTATTCCGATAATCACTGCCAGCGAAGCCATCGTGCTGATATGCAGTCCACAAAACTCGCCCGCTATCATCTTCAGACCAATAAAGCACAGCAACACGCCCAGGCCGTAGCGCAGCAGCCAGAAGCGGTCGGCGACATCGCTCAGCAGGAAGAACAGCGAACGCAGGCCCATAATGGCAAAAATGTTCGAGAAATAAACGATATACGGGTCTGTCGTCACCGAAAACACCGCCGGAATCGAATCCACAGCAAATATCACATCGCTGAACTCGATCACCAGGAGCACCAGAAACAGCGGCGTCATATAATGCTTGCCGTCGATGGCCGTGAAGAAATTGCGGCCGTCCATCTTCGGCGACACCCTGAAATGCTTCGACGCAAAGCGCACCATCGGGTGCTTCTCGGTGTCTATTTGCTCGTCGTCCTTCTTCTTGAACATCTTTACTCCGCTGTAAATCAGTATTGCACCGAATATGGCCAGAACCCAGCTCAGTCGCGTTACCAGCGCGCCCAGTGCAAAGATGAACACGAACCTCATCACTATCGCTCCCAGCACGCCCCAGAACAGCACGCGGTGATAGTACTTCCGCTCGATGCCGAAGCTGGCGAAAATCATTATCATCACAAAAATATTGTCTATCGACAGCGACTCTTCCAGAAAGTAGCCAGCCAGATACTGCTCCGTCACCTCGTGGCGATACAGCGCCAGCGCCGCCTCGTAGCTCTCCGCGCTCTGCAGCGCCGCCAGCAGCTGGGGCTGCCCCTTCGCGTAGGCCAGCAAATCGTCCATACTGCCTATGCCGTGAATCCACTCGGCGTGGAAAAACAGCAGCACTCCCATCCCCATTGCCAGCAGCACCCACACTGCCGTCCATTTCGCCGCCTCGCGGATGCCGACCTCGCGGTCCTTCTTGTGGAATACTCCCAAGTCAAGCGACAGCATCAATACTATAAATAGTATAAAGGCAATGAAAAACAGATATCTAACCATTGTTTCACTCAATTTTTCCGAAGTGCAAAGATACATTTTTTTTGCATTCCCCTAAAAAAATTTCTCTCCCTTTCACCATCTTTAACATCCAAACACCGCCGTTTTTCCCCCGACGCTCCCCCTAAAAACACCATACCAACTCCGGTACAATATATGTACAATAGTTGTACAATACTTGTACAATTGGTAAACGTACAAATATTGTACAAATATTGTACAAGTATTGTACAACGGACGGAGTTGGTCCCTTCCTGTCACGGAGAAAAATCCTCGGTGATGCATACTATTTTTGTCGTTTCCTGCGTTTTAGCACAAAAAATATCATCGCCGTGTATCGTCAATTGTTTGTCAGCTTCTGGAAAATCGGCGCCTTCACCATCGGCGGGGGCTATGTTATGATACCCCTGATGGAGAGGGAGGTGGTGGACCGTCGCCACTGGCTCAGCCGCGAGGAATTCCTTGACTATATGTCGCTTTCGCAGGCTATGCCTGGCATTTTTGCGGTCAATATGGCCACGTGCATCGGGCGGCGACAGGGCGGGCTGCGCGGGGTGGTGGCCGCCGTTGCGGGCAACATACTGATGCCCATTGCCCTTATCCTGCTGCTGGCAGTCTTTTTCCGCTTCTTCCGCGACAACGTCGTTGTCGAACGCATTTTTATGGGGCTGCGGCCTGCGGTGGTGGCCCTTGTCGCGGCCCCCGTGTTCCGTATGGCTAAGTCGGCCAAGGTGGGCTGGAGCAACTGCTGGATACCCGTCGTGGCGGCGCTGCTCATCTGGCTGCTCGGGGTCTCGCCCGTATGGGTCATCCTGGCGGCCATAGCCGGAGGCCTGCTCTATGGCTTTGTCGCTGAGCGACATAAGAGGGAAGGAGGCGGCCGGTGATTTTCCTCAAACTCTTTTGGATGTTCCTCAAAATAGGCATTTTCACCTTCGGAGGCGGCTACTCGATGATTGCGCTCATTCAGAACGAGGTGGTCGAAAGGCAGGGGTGGATGACGGCACAGGAGTTCACTGACATTCTGGCCATAAGCC
Source organism: uncultured Bacteroidales bacterium (assembly GCA_905236645.1). Taxonomy (GTDB): domain Bacteria; phylum Bacteroidota; class Bacteroidia; order Bacteroidales; family P3; genus Colimorpha. The sequence goes on along the minus strand of CAJOMZ010000033.1, from coordinate 17,235 downwards.
AGATGACCCCCGGGCCGGTGGGCATCAACACCGCTACCTATGCAGGCTATACGGCGGTGGTCAATATGGGGCTTCCTGTATGGCAGGGGGTGCTGGGCTCGCTGCTGGCGTCGCTGGCCGTGATATTGCTGCCTGTCGTTGCTATGTTGCTGGTGTACAATTACCTTATGCGCCACAGGGAGAGTCCGCTCGTTGCCGCTGTGCTGCGCATACTGCGCCTCACGGTGGTGGGCCTCATCGCTGCCGCTGCCCTGCTGCTGCTCACTGCCGAGAGTTTCGGCACCCCGGGACTTAACCTGCAGTTTGTCGTCAGCCTTATCGTCTTTGCCGTTGTCTTCTACCTCTCCGTCCGCCGCCGCACCAGCCCCATTCTTCTTATCCTCGCTTCGGGTATTGTGGGACTAATAGTATACTCAATGTGAGAGCAGAGAACGACCTTGAGCTCCCAACACTCTGCAAAGAAGCTCATTCTTTTCCTGAACCGCCACATTTCTGGCAGGTGCCTGTACCGCCGCATTGCTTGCATTTGCCGTTGCCGTTGCAGGTGGGACACACCATATTGTTGTTGGTATAGTGATTTATGGTATATCCTTTACCGTAGCAAGTGGAACATTTGCCCGTACCCGCGCAGTGCATATTCATATAGGCGACGGTGTGGCCATATCCACGGCAGCGGCCGTCACCGCCACATCGGGTGCAACTGATGCGGTAACTACCGCCTTGGTTGTTGTTATTGTTGTTGTTGGGCTGTTGGTAGTTGCTGGGCGGGATGTTGTACTGGTATTGCGGGGTGTAATTGTTGTATTGTTGCGAACCTGTCATTTCGAATGTTATCAGTTCGCTGGTTGCCAGGGTCTTCTTTGTCTTTTTGTCCACTGCCGACATCTGGGCGTAGTATGTGTGTGTGCCTTGTTTTGCATATAAGTGGTCGTTGTAGATGCCTATCCAGGTGTTGTCCCATCGGGTGGTCGGGTAGGGGGCTTTCGACAACTTGGTGTAGACGCTCCTTATTTTGTTCTTGTTTTCGTCAAGTATGTTGAAGTAAACAAGAATCTTATGTCCTTGGCATCCTGTGACTTCCAGGTCGTAGTTGGCTTTAAGCATTGTCCTGCCGCCATTAGGCACGTTATGCTCGAGGCTGAAGTTGCTGAATCTTGCTGAGGAGTAGGATGTCGTGGACTTTGAGTTCGATTTTTTCTCTTTTCTCTCCTTTCTCTCTTTCTTGTTGTTGGTTGAGCTTTTCGATTGTGCGTATTCCGATGCAATGTCATAATCGTCAAGGATTATGCCGAGCGTTTGGTATTTGCCTTGCGAATCTTTGTAGTTAAAACCGTCAAAGGAGTAGAACAATGTCTCATATTTTGGCGCGATGATTTCTTTGCCTTTGAGGTCGCAAGCTCCTACTTTGCCATTCTTTTTAACCGAATAATATCCTTTGTTTGGGGAGTCTAAATGTAGGGTGACATTGTCGTATCCTCTTTCCGGCGCGATGGTTTCCTTGCCTTTGATGTTGCAGGCTCCTTCTTTGCCATTCTTTTTTACTCCGAAATATCCATAACCGTAACTGCCCGAATGGTAGCATATAAAGCTGTAGCCGCGAGAAAGAGGAATCAGCGTTTTGCCGTCGGTGCTTTCGGCCCCCTCAGTTCCGTTACTTCCAATAATATTGTACCACTTGAAGCCGTCGTCTTCAGTCTTAAGGCGTTTTGTCTGTGCGTTTACACCTATGGCCGTCAGGCCTGCAAGGATAATGAATAGTAATGCTTTCTTCATTTTGTTGTGTTTTTGTGGATTTATAAATCAAATAATTAGCTGTAATGTCCTAAATAATCGGCCAACATTCGATAGACAGGGCCGAGGAGATTCACGATGCAAAGTTACGCTTTTTTTTTGAATCAAGTGTTAATTCTTTTTTTTTCTTTTTTTAGGCTCGCCCACTATGGGCGTGATAGCACTTTCTTTATTTTCCAAATTTGCATTAATTATGGAGAATGAAATCGCTAAACTTAATAATAATTTGGTGATTTTATATAAAATAATAATGTGTTTTTGCTGCAATGTCAATAAGCCTTAGTCGCACAGCACGTAAAGCTCTTCCCGAGGGTTGAGGAAGAGGATGGGGATGTGAGCCTTGTTGACGATGGTGCGTTCTTCTTGCACGCCGATGAAGAACTCGAGGCCGTCCTTCTCTTTGGTGGTGACGGCTATGAGCATTCCGTATCCGTTCAGTGAGGCGTAGCGCAGGGCGTTGATGTCCATATAGGTTGATTTGGAGGGCATTATGTGTGGCGTGAAGGTCAGGTTCAGTCCGCTGTAGAGCTTGTGCAGCTGTGTCATATTGGCGTACCATTTGCTGTGCAGGAACTGGTCCTTGTAGTCGTAGTAGAGTATGTGCATCGCGCTGCCGCAGAAGCGCGGGAAGTAGCTGGACCATATCAGTTTGTCTTTGCTCTCTTTCCTGAAGTCGATGGCGGTGGCCACGTGCTGCATCCGGCCGGCATCGCCCAGCGGTTGCTGGGCGGTGAGGTAGGCTGTGCGGCACTGTGCGAAGTTCTTCAGCACTGCCTTTTTGTGGAGCGCGCTGCGGCGTCGGGCGTGTCGGTCGACCTGTGCCACTATCAGCACGGCGTTCATCAGGGTGGGCAATGCGTTGATAATGTCTTTGGTCTTGCCTTTCAGTGCGGCGTAGCTGCAGTGGATGTCGCCGTGCTGCGCTGCGGTCTGTGCCACGAGCTCTTGCAGTCTGGATTCGGCTTCGGCTGTGGTGAGGGTGCTGTATTTGGGGTCGCAGATGTGAAGCAGAACCAGCCCTTTGCCGAGTTTCTGCGACATATAGACGGCATACGACAGCACCGTCTCGGGATGACGGGTGTCGGCCAGATAAGCTATTATGAATTGGTCCTTCTTTTCTTTTTCGGCCATAAATCAACGTATTAGTGTTACATCGCCTTTGAATTGCGCTTTCTGCCCGTCCGAGCATTTGATGCGGCAGTAGTATACGTACACCCCCGGCATACACCAGTTGTTCTTGTAGCGCCCGTCCCAGCAGGCGTTGATGTCGTCGCTCTCATACACCTTCTCGCCCCAGCGGGTGAAGATGGCTATCTGGAACTCGTCCACCCATTCGCCACTGAAGCACAGCTGGTCGTTCCGGCCGTCGTCGTTGGGCGTAAAGGCGTTGGGTATGAATATGTTGGGCTTGCCGCAGTTGACGCTTATGCAGCCTACCGTCACCGAGTCGCTGTAGGTGCAGCCTATCGAGTCGGTCAGGGTTACGACGAAGGTGGTTGTGTCTGCCAGCGTTGCCGTGGGGTTGCTCGAGGCGGGGTTGTCTATCAGGTTGGAGGGCATCCACCAGCAGCTGCCGCCGGCTATCGGGGTTACGTGCAGCCTTGTGCTGTGGCCGCTGAAGACTACGCTGTCGTCAGCCCACACTTCTATCGAGTCGAACGAGTGTTGCAGGCCTATGACGATGCTGTCCCTCACCTGGCATCCGTTGTTGTCTGTCGCCACCACGATGGCTTGCCCTTCGCAAAGCGCCTCGGCCACGGCCCCTTCTTCGCCCGAGCTCCACTGGTAGGTGTAGGGCGGATAGCCGCCGCTGGCAGCGGCCACGGCGTGGCCGCTGCAGATATCTGTGCAGCTGTTCTGTGATTCAGTGATGGTTACGTCCATATCCACATTCTCGAGCACTTCGATGGAGTCGAAGAACAGGCAGCCGTTGCTGTCCGTCACCTGCAGGTGGTAGAGCCCTGGGCAGAGGCTGCTGCGTGCGGCCGCTGTCGAGCTGTCGTCGAGCCACAGCAGCGTATAGGTCGAGTTGCCGATAATGTTGACGGTGATAGCGCCCGTGCACGATTCAAGGCATCGCACGTGCGTCACCGCTGCATCGATCGTGGGCGGCAGCGGATCGGCAATGCCGAATGGCGTGGCCACTAAGCATCCGTT
>CAJOMZ010000033.1:0-13250 GCA_905236645.1 uncultured Bacteroidales bacterium | reverse complement strand
ATACCCGCCGTTGCAGTCGGCGCTGCTCCAGCCGTTGCCCCAGTCATACTGCAGCGGAGCCACGGCGGAATCGGTCGCTACAAGGCACACATTGCCGTCGCAACTGCCGGGGCACAGCGGCGATATGATTCGCACACTGTCCACAACGCGGTAGAAATCAACGTGTATACTGTCGTTCTTGTAGCAGCCCCTGAAGTCCTCCACGTGTACATACAGCCACCTTGCGCCCGAGGGCGTGTAGCTGAACAGGCCGGTATCCATATCGGCATTGAGCGTGTCGCTGAGGTGTCGGTTGCTCGACCACTGGTAGCGCAATCTGTCTCCTACGGCGTTAATGTCCAGTATTGTCGGCACCGAGCACGATACCGTGTCGCCGATGATGGCGGCCTCGGTCTCGGTAGGCAGCACTACCTGTATGGCAGTGTCGCTGCAGATGCCGTTGGATATGACGAGCCTGTACAATCCTGGCTCGCTGATGAAGGGGTTGGCAATAGTGCTGTCGCTCACATCGCCTTCGATCCAGCGGTAGGTGCAGCCCCTTGCCGGGCGGACGCCTATCTGTATCGGGGCGCTGGGACAGGTCTCAAGGGTGTCGAGCATAAAGCTGCCCTGCCCCAGAATGAGCATATCATAGGCCACTGTGTCCGAGGTGCGGCATCCGTTGGCCATATATGCCACAAGTCTGACGGTATAGCGCCCCGGGGTGGAGTAGAGGTGTTGGGGGTTGGCCTGCGCCGAGGTGGTGCCGTCGCCGAAATCCCACAGGAATGAATCGCCGCGGCTGGTGTTGCGGAAGTCCACCGTCTGCGGTGCGCATCCTGTCGCGGGCGGCGTGAATTCGGCCACGGGGAAGCCGTCGGTCAGGTTCAGTCTGAAGATGGCATTGTTGCAGTTGCTGCTGTTGTTGTGCTGGCCATAGGCTCCGGTGGTGACGGGGAAGTTGTCGCCACCGCCACAGCTTGCGCATACCGCCTGATAGACTGTGCCGAAGCGGTCGAAGCGGCTGGTGCCGCCATCCACGTGGTCCTGGCCGCTGCGGTAGCCGTCGCTCGAGACGTGCAGCTCGCCGAAGAAGGTGGCATAGTCCAGATGGTTGGCATTCATATCGATGGCCATCAGGTAGAAGTCCTGCCCGTCGGTCTGGCTCTGGTAGGCGTCAGGGGTTACGGTCAGGCCGGAGGTGCCGTGTTCGTTCCAGTGGTATTGTGTGCCGTTGAACGTGAGCCCCAGGAACAGGCGTCCCCAGCCGCTCAGGTACACGCGGTCGCAGATGTCCACCTCGAACGCCGTGGGCGATATGTTGGGGCCGTTGGCGGCGGCGTCGCCCGTGCCGAACACGGTGCTCCACACCAGCTGGTCCAGCCCTGGCGCGAAGCGTGCCAGCATCTGTCCGCTGCCCGGCACGTTGTAGCCGGCGTTGTACACCAGTGTGCTGCCTGCGGCTTTGGTCTGGCCGAAGATGAATATGTCGTCGGTCTTTCCGCAGCGCACGAAATAGCACTGGTCGTAGGCCGTTGAGCCGTAGTAGGTGCTTGCCATCAGGGTCTTGCCGTTATAGGAGATCTTGGCAATGAATCCGTCTGCCGACCCGCCGTTGTACTGACGGCAGTAGGCGTTGCGTGTGGTCTGGAAGTTGACCGAGTTGGTGCCGCCACACACCACCACGTTGTAGTCGCGGTCGCAGTCTATCGAGTAGACCGCGTCGTCCTTGGTGCCGCCAAGGTAGGTGCTCCACATCAGGTGCGACAGGTTGTAGTCGATTTTGAACACCACACCTTCCTGGCGCCCGCGGTTATGGTTCTGAATGCATCGTTCGGTCACGGGGAAGTTGGTCGACATAGTGGTCGAGCCCACATAGATGTTGTTCTGGTCGTCGGTAATGATTTCGCCTCGTGCTCCGTCGCCATAGTTGAAGTACAGCGAGTCGTTGCCCAGCATCACGACATCGTAGTCGAACGAGTTGCGGTAGTTAAGGCCGTCGTTGCCGTCGCCGCCCACGTAGGTCGAGGCCTGCAGCTCGGTGCCGTCGCTGTTCAGGCGGCTTATGAATATGTCCGAACCGTAAGGGAAATTGAGATAGGTGCTGCCCTCATACAGCAGGGCTGTGCCGCCGTTGAAGGTGGTGTCGAAGGCGCCGCGCGTCACGGGGAAGTCGAGCGAGCCGGTGGTGCCGAAAATCACCAGTTCGTCGAACGTGTTGACATACATACTGTGCGGCATATCGGCGTTGCCGCCGCCCAGATAGGTTGCATAGAGGCGGTTCGAGCCGTTGGTGTCGAACTTGAAGATGCCTATGTCGCAGTTGCCGTTGTACGTGCCGTCGTAGGCCCCCAGCGTCACGGGGTAGCCCGGGCCGAAGACCACGCCCGAGGTGTAGGTGTTCTTCTCCGAATCGAAGCAGCCGGTGGTGCCCCAGTTGTCGGCCGTCGAACCCGTATACGACGAGAAGTGCAGATAGGGGTCGATGATGAGCGGCATCGACTTGTCGTAGCGGCCCACTTCGATGCCTACGCGGTTGTCTTTCAGTGTGTAGCGTGCCGCCACTTCGACAAGGCCGCCATCCGTAATCTGATAGGCGTAGGGGCGCAGCTCGACGATGTCGGCCACCGATGTGGCCACAATCAGGTTGCCCTCGCGCAGCTTCAGGCCGTCGGCGCCCTCGTAGCGCATCGCTATGCGGCCCGGGTCGGCGCCGGCAGCGACAATGAAATCGTACTTCATCGCTCCCTCGGCGGCGTATACTTTCATATCAATGCCCTCGTATAGAGAGCGGTACAGCACCTCGCCGTACACGCCCACGCCCGTGGCCCAGCGGCTACGGTCGCGGCCTATGTAGTAGTTCTCATAGCCAGCCTCGCGGCTAAGGCCCTCGACGGCCTCGGTCGCAGCCCCCTCGAAATGAAGCCTGTAGGAGTGCGAGCGGTAGCTCTTGCTGTCGTCAGCCCGCCGCCCTTCGCCGGCCGGCGGCCGGGGATGCCTCTTGTCGACGCCGCCTGCCTCCTCGACCACGATGGTGAAGCAGTCGCGCTCAACAAAGAGCGTCGCACAGCCCATCTGCGAGCGGAACAGCACGCGCTCATCCCACTGGCCCTTGTTCTCCGAGAACAAAATGCGCCTCCCTATCCCCAATGTGTCGCGCACGTTGCGCGCCGACAAGGAGCTGGCAACCAGCAGTATGGCTAAAAAAACCGACACTCTGGCGATTCGATGGAGCCTTTGTTTCACGACTGCAAAGATACAACTTTTTTCGCAACCGCACCAAGCTTTTTTCAACAAGAAAAACGCGCCGTCTCCAAGTTGCTGCAACTCAATTGTTTGTATAGACCGGCACTGGTCGTTGTCCAGTTGTTGTCCAGTTGTTGTCCAGTTGTTGTCCAGTCATTGACTGGACAACAACTGGACAACAACTGGACAACGACTGGACAACGAGCGGTGTTGACAGGGTGTTGTGGCGGTGAAAAACCGGGGTTTGGGCGACGGAAAAATCGTTTTTTTTATTTTTTTGTCTCTTGATTGCGGTTTTTTTTGTAATTTTGCAGTCCGATATGATAGACCAGGAAACCATACAACGCATTATGGATGCGACTCGTATAGAGGAAGTCATCGGCGAGTTCGTGTCGATGAAACGCCGCGGCACCAACTTCGTGGGCTGCTGTCCGTTCCATAACGAGAAGACGCCGTCGTTCTCGGTCTCGCCGGCCAAGGGCATATACAAGTGCTTCGGCTGCGGCGAGAGCGGCACGGCCGTGAGTTTCCTGATGAAGCACGAGCACTACACCTACCCCGAGGCGTTGCGCTGGCTTGCCAAGAAATACAATATCGCCGTGGTCGAGGAGGAGCTGAGCGATGAGCAGAAGGAGCGCAACAGCGAGCGCGACGCCCTGTTCCACGTGTCGGAGTTTGCACAGAAGTATTTCGCCAGCCTGCTCTACGAGGACGAGATGGGCAGCGCCGTGGGCCTGGGCTACTTCCACAGCCGCGGGCTGAGCGACAGCGTCATCAAGGCCTTCGGGCTGGGCTACTGCCTCGACCAGTGGGACGCCTTCACCCGCTATGCCCGCAGCAACGGCTACAGCGACAATGTGCTGCAGAAGACGGGTCTCACCATATTCAAGGACGACGGCAAGCAGTACGACCGCTTCCGCGCCCGCGTGATGTTCCCCATCTACAGCGTGTCGGGGCGCGTGCTGGGCTTCTCGGGCCGCATCCTGTCGAAGGAGAAGCAGGCGGCCAAGTACGTCAACTCGCCCGATTCGGAGATCTTCAGCAAGAGCCACATACTCTACGGCCTCTTCCAGGCCAAGAACGCCATCACGCGCCAGGACAAGTGCTACCTCGTGGAAGGCAACATCGACGTCATCTCGATGTTCCAGTCGGGGGTGGAGAACACCGTGGCCTCGTGCGGCACATCGCTCACCATCGAGCAGGTGCGCCTCATAAGGCGCTACACCAAGAACGTCACCGTGCTCTACGACGGCGACGCGGCCGGCATCAAGGCGGCTTTCAGGGCGGTCAATATGCTGTTTGAAGAGGGGCTGCACGTGCGCGTGGTGCTCTTCCCCGACGGCGAGGACCCCGACAGCTACGCCCAGAAGTACGGCTCGACCCAGCTGCAGCAGTATCTGAAAGAGAACGAGAGCAACTTCATCCTCTTCAAAACCAAGGTGCTGGCACAGGACATCAAGGGCGACCCCATACGCAAGGCCGAAGTGCTGGGCGACATTGTGCGCACCATAGCCCTGGTGCCCGACCTGATGGAACGCACCGAATACGTGACGCAGTGCGCCTCGCTGCTGCGCATACCCGAGGAGACTCTGCAGAACGAACTGGCCAAGACCCTGAACCGCAAGCTCTACGATTCGCTCAACCACAAGAGCGACCCGGGCGACAAGGACTTGGCGGAAAGCGGAGCGCAGGGAGCGGAAAGCGGAGAGCGGGGAGCGGAAAGCGGAGAGCGGAAAGCGGAAAGCGGAGGGCGGAAAGCTGAAAGCGGAGCGTTGGGAGCGGAGACGGTGGTCCCGTTTACGCTCAATCCGGCGCAGAGCCAGGAACGCAAGATAGTGAGCCTGCTGCTCAACTACGGCAGCGAAACGCTCGACTTCGAGGCAAAGGACAACGACGGCCGCCCGTTTATAGAGAAGTATACCGTCGCACAGGTGGTGGTGGGCGAGCTGCTTGACGACCAGATAACGTTCGAGGACCCCGTGTGCCAGCTGATTTTCAACGAGTATGCCAAGCGCATCAACGACGGCGAATCGACGGTGAACCCGCAGGTGTTTGTCACCGGCGGCGACGAGCGGGTGCGCGAAACGGCAATAGCTATGATGATGACCGACTATCACGTCAGCGACAAATGGAAGGACAAGCTGATCCACGTGCCGCTGCCGCAGGAACGTCTCCACTCGGATGTGGAGGAGTCGCTGATGACGCTGAAGCTGAAGAAGCTCGACATCAAGATCGACGAAATCGACAGGCAGTTCGCCTACCTTGCCGACAACGACGAGAAACTGATGCTTATGGCCGAGAAAATGAGGCTCGTCAAGCTGCGGCAACAGCTGGGAACCGCCTTGTACAGGGTTTTCAGTTAGGCTTTGTCACTATTCCACCATTCACAACTTACGATAATGGACATACAAAATATAAAGAACAGATACGACATTATAGGCAACGACCCGAAGCTGATGCTGGCCATCAACAAGGCCATACAGGTGGCTCCGACCGACTTGTCTATTCTTGTTACCGGCGAAAGCGGCGTGGGCAAGGAGGTCTTTGCCCGTATGATTCACGACAACAGCAGCCGCAAGCACAAGAAACTGGTGCCGGTGAACTGCGGCGCCATACCTGAAGGTACCATCGAAAGCGAGCTCTTCGGCCACGTAAAGGGTTCGTTTACAGGTGCCGACAAGGACCGGAAGGGCTACTTTGAGGAGGCCGACGGCGGCACGATATTCCTTGACGAGGTGGGCGAGCTGCCACTGGCTATGCAGGTGAAACTGCTGCGTGTGCTCGAGAACGGCGAGATTATACCCGTGGGCTCGTCGACTGCCCGGAAGATCAACGTGCGCGTGGTCGCCGCCACCAATGTCGACCTGCTGGCCGCCATCCGCAAGGGGCACTACCGCGAGGATTTGTACTACCGACTGAACCAGATTTCGATAGCCATCCCTCCGCTGCGCGAGCGCAAGGATGACATTGTGCTGTTGTTCCGCAAGTTCGCCTCGGATGTGGCCGAGAAGTACAAGATGCCGCTGCTGAAGCTGAGCGACGACGGACGGCAGTATCTGATGGACTATCCCTGGTACGGCAACGTGCGCGAGCTGAAGAATGTCACCGAGCAGATTGCCGTGGTGGAGACTGAACGCCTGATTACGCGCGACATACTGATGAACTATATCCACTATGTGCCCGACGAGAAGATGCCTGTGCTGTTCCAGCCCGAGGCAACGGCCAATGCCATTTCGGACCGTGAACTGCTGCTCAAGGCCTTGTCGATGGGGCAGATGATCAACGAGATGCGGACAGAGATCAACAACCTTAAGCAGATTATCACTTCGATGGCGCGCCAGGGGGTGCAGATCAACGGTGGCATAGCCGACGAGCCTGCCTATATCGACGCAGAGAAGTATTATCAGCTTGACAGTCAGCCGCACACACATAGCGCTCCGTATACTATCCGTCCGGCTCAGCCTGCAGCCGAGGATGTGGAATTCCAGGATTCGGAGGTGGTGGAGAACGACGGCGTGGCCTTGTTCGAGCGAGAGAAGGCTGCCATCGTCAGGGCTCTGGACCGACATCGCGGCCGGCGCCGCCCGGCAGCCGCAGACCTGGGCATCTCGGAACGCACTCTTTACAGAAAAATTAAGGAATACGGCATCGAATATTAAAGTTTTTTCGTATTTTTGCAAATCGTTTGTGTAAATGCGTGATGCTTCAAACGTCTGGCAATGACTATGATGCAATCGTTAGGGGACATTAACGCGCTTTAGAGATTTTATAATATGGAACTGGATACAATACAAATAACACTGCCTTCATCCAAGAGCTTGTCTAACCGCTGGCTGGTGCTGGACTATATGTCTCGCACGGGCATCAAGATAAAGAACCTGTCGACGTCCAACGATACGCAGCAACTGGGACGCCTGCTGCACCAGCTCAAGGCCGGCCGGCGCCACAACTTCGACTGCCGCGATGCCGCTACGGTGGCTCGGTTTATGATGGCTATTCTGGCTATTACACCTGGCAACCACACGCTTACGGGCTCGGAGCAACTGTGCCGCCGCCCGATGGGACAGCTGATCGACGCTTTGCGTGCCGCCGGCTGTAACGTTGAGTGCACCGGCGAGGAGGGCTTTCTGCCTGTCAAGATTGAAGGCGTGATCCCCACGACCCGGCGTATTGTAATCGATTGCTCTGTGTCGAGCCAGTATGCGTCGGCTCTGCTGATGGCGTCGGCCACTATGCCGCAAGGCGGTATGGTGGAGCTGGCAGGCGCTCCGGTGTCGGAGCCTTACATCGATATGACCCTGAAGGTTATGGAGCAGGCCAAAGTGCAGTGGTGTCTGAAAGGCAATCCGCCTACGTATCATATCGAACACTCTATCCCGCAGTGCGATGTGGTGTCGATTGAGAAGGACTGGTCGTCGGCTTCCTACTTCTTCGAGGCCGTGTCGCTGTTGCCTGAAGTCCCTGTCCGCTTGCCTGGCTTGGCCCGCGAGAGTCTGCAGGGTGATCAGGTGGTTCGCGATATCTATGCCCGCTTGGGATTGACGGTTAACCAGCTGGAGCAGTCGGTGGAACTGAGGCGTGAGAAGAAGATGGCCACCGGCTTTGAGTGGGATTTCACCAACACTCCCGACCTTGTTCCGGCCGTAGCCGTCACTTGTGCCGCCCTGGGTGTCGAGGCGCGTCTGACCGGTGTCGACACGCTGCGCTACAAGGAGAGCAACCGTCTTGAGAGCATCTCGTCCGAGCTGGCCAAACTGGGGCGCCCGATCAAGGTTGAAGACGGTGTGATGCTGATACCTGCCGGCGAGCCGTTCACAAAGGACAATATGCCTGTCACGGAGCCTATCGATGCCCACGACGACCACCGCATCGCTATGGCCTTCGGCGTCCTGAAGGTTATCAACCCTGCGCTTACGGTGGATACCCCCGAGGTCGTGGCCAAGTCGTTCCCCGACTTCTGGAAGATGCTCGACAGGTTGATGAATCTTTAAGGTAAACAAAAAGGGGCTTCGGAAGGCTTTGAGGTGCGCTTAAGTGGAGTGCAACATCTCAGGTTTTGACGCTTCTGAAGTCCCGGCGTTTCTTTTCAGGTCTTTGACCGAAAGGAACCGAGGTCCCCTTTTTGACAAAATAACAAACAATAGTTTGGTATCACTATTTGCAAAAAACTTGCAATATTTCTTTAATTTTTTTTCTGTCTACCCAATTTATTTCGCTGTAGCGTCTCAGCCAGGTCAGTTGTTTCTTTGCGTATTGCCAGGTGTGGTTCTTGATGTTCGTGGTGGCTTGGTCGATGGTGCACCGGCCGTCGAGAAATTCAAAAACCTCTTTGTAGCCTACGGTGTTCAAAGTGTTGAGCGAGCGGAAGGGAAGCAGCGAGCGGACTTCGTCGATAAGCCCTTGTTTCATCATCATATCGACGCGGCGGTAGATTCGTTCCTTGAGCTCGGCGCGCTCGCATTGGAGCCCTATCTTCACTATGTCGAAAGGTCTCTGCGGCAGTTTTTTGCCGATGAGCGAGCTGTAAGGCAGTCCTGACGTGTAGATGGTTTCGAGGGCTCTCTGTATGCGCATCGGGTTTTGCCGGTCGACGATGGCGTAGTATTCGGGGTCGAGCCGCTGCAACTCGGCAAGCAGCTCGTCGAGATGCCCGTCGGCAATCCTCCGGCTCAGCTCGGCCCGCAGCTCGGGTTCGGGGTCGGGCAGGAGGTTGATACCGTTGCACAAGGCGTCGACATACAGCCCTGACCCTCCGACAGCGACTGCGGTATCGTGGGTTTCAAAGATTGTGCCGAGCACCTTCAGCGCATCGTGCTCGTAGTCAAAGGCATTGTATGGCTCCGTTACCGGGCGGCAGGCGATGAAGTGATGCCTCGCTGCCGCAAGTTCCTCGGGTGTGGGACGCGCCACGCCAATGTCCAATTCCTTATAGAACTGCCTTGAGTCGCACGATACTATCTCGGTCTGCAACTGCCTTGCCACTTCGATAGCGGCGGCGGTCTTGCCGATAGCCGTGGGGCCTACTATGACTATCAGGCGTTTCATACCTGCTTGAGCCCCAGTTTCTCGCCCATTTCAAGCATCATCTTCCACGCGGCTTCGCGCTCGTTCGGGATGACACCGTCGAGGATAGCGTCCTTGATTGCATCCTTGATGACGCCGATCTCGTGGCAGGGTTTGAGGCCGAAGGTCTCCATAATGTCAATGCCGCTGACCGGAGGCTGGAAGTTGCGTATGCGGTCCTTCTCTTCGAGCTCTACAAGTTTCTGCCGTACAAGCTGGTAGTTCTTGCGGAAACGCTCCTTCTTCTCCTCCTTTTTCGAGGTGATGTCGGCCTCGCACAGCAGCATCAAGTCGTCGATGTCGTCGCCTGCCTCGAACAGCAGCCGTCGCACAGCCGAATCGGTCACCACGTCCTCCGAGATGACTATGGGCCTAAGGTGCAGCAGCACCAGTTTCTCCACGTACTTCATCTTCGCGTCAAGCGGCAGCCGCATCCGCTTGAATATGCGCTTGACCATCTGCGCCCCTTTCGCCTCGTGGCCGTGGAACGTCCAGCCCTGCTTCTCGTCATAGCGCTTGGTGGCAGGCTTGCCGATGTCGTGCAGCAGTGCCGCCCATCGCAGCCACAGGTCGTTGCTCTTCTCTGCCACATTGTCAACGACTTCCAGCGTGTGGTAGAAGTTGTCCTTATGGCTGCGGCCATCGATTGTCTCCACCCCTTTAAGCCTTGAGAACTCAGGGAAGAAGATCGGCATAAGGCCTGACTTCTGCAGCAGTTTCAGCCCCACCGACGGACGTGGCGAGAGCAGAATCTTGTTCAGCTCTGAAGTGATGCGCTCCTGGGATATGATTTTAAGCCGCTCGGCATTGTTGCAGATAGCTTGGAAACAGCGTTCCTCTATGGTGAAGTCCAGTTGCGAGGCGAAGCGTACAGCGCGCATCATACGCAGCGGGTCGTCCGAGAAAGTGATGCTTGGCTCGAGCGGAGTGCGCAGTATTCCGTCGTTGAGGTCGCGGATGCCTCCAAAGGGGTCGACCAGTTCACCGAAGCGGCCGGCATTGAGGCACACGGCCATAGCATTGATAGTGAAATCGCGACGGTTCTGGTCATCCTCCAGAGTGCCGTCCTCCACTATTGGTTTGCGGCTGTCGTGGCTGTACGATTCGCGGCGGGCGCCGACAAACTCCAGCTCCCATTCGGTGCCGTCGGCGGTGTAGTGTATCTGTGCCGTCCCGAAGTTGCGGTAGACGTGCACCTCGGTATGCGGCCCAATGCGTTTGGCCACCTCCTCGGCAAGAGCAATGCCGCTGCCCACGCACACCACGTCGATGTCCGAACAGGGGCGCTGCAGGAAATAGTCGCGCACAACGCCGCCCACGGCATAGGTCTCCACACCCATACCGTCGGCCACCTCGCCAATCAGCTTATATATAGGTTGCTCGAAAAAAACGTCCATTGTCAGTGAATGTCAAAGTCCTTGGTTCCAGCCAGATTGCCGGCATCATCGTAGAACTCCCAGATGTTGGCGCGCTGGCCGTTGATATAGAAGCCTCTGAAGTAGGGCACGCCGTTGTCGCGATACGAGTTGTAGGCGCCGTTCTCCTTGCCGCCGGCATAGTTGGCCTCGAGCATCTTCTGCCCGTTGGCATAGTAGAACTCCCAGCGTCCCTCTTTCAGCCCGTTGACCACACGCCCTTTGGTGTTGATCGTGTAGTTATCGTTGAACTGAAAGCGCATCTCGCTGTTGCCCTTGTAGTAGGTCACCGACAGCGGTCGATGGTCGGCGGTGAAGTCAAGCACCGCCATCGAATCGTACTCCTCGCCGTAGAAGTCCTCGCCCTTGTCGTTGTAGAACCTCCAATTGCTGCCCGTCGAGTCGTTGCTGTCGAAGTTGCCCTCTGCGTGCAGGTTGCCGTTCTCATAGTAGAACTTCCAGTCGCCTGTCGGCTTGTTGCCGGCAAAGTGCTTCTCATACATCGTTTTGCCGTTCTCGTAGTACATCTTCTCGCCCAGGCGCTCAACCTGTCCGTTCTTGCCGTCGACAACGATGAACACCAGTTTTGGCGAGCCGTTCTTGTAGGTCGAGAAGACCGTCTCGTAGGGCCTTCTGCAGGCGCCGAAGAGCACTGCTGCGACGGCGATAATAGCTATGGTAACATTCCTTTTATTCATAATCGTTATTTTTTTCCGTTTACAAGTTTCTCGGCAGCGGCGTAGGCGCTGACCTTGTTTTCCAATATGTCCTTGCGCACCTGCCCGAGCCTTTCCTCCATTCCGGGTGCGTTGTAGAAGCGGTCCTTCAGCGTGTTCTCAATTGTTTCGTCCAGAATGCGCAGGTTCTGCTCCTGGCGTTTCTGGTAGAAGTAGCCGTTCTGCTTGGTGAAGGCCACATAATCGAGCACATTGTTCCATATCTCCTGAAGCCCCAGCTTGCTGTAGGCCGAGCATAGCACCACCGGCACCGTCCAGCCCGAGTCGGGCATCGGAAAGAGGTGCAGCGCGTTGCGGAACTGCTGCGCGGCGAGCTGGGATTTGTCTGTGTCTATGTCGCTCTTGTTGATGGCTATCATATCGGCCATTTCCATAATGCCGCGCTTAATGCCTTGCAGCTCGTCGCCCGTGTTGGCCAGCTGCAGCAGCAGGAAGAAGTCGACCATCGAATGCGCAGCCACCTCCGACTGGCCCACGCCCACGGTCTCCACTATGACGGTGTCGAAGCCTGCCGCCTCGCACAGTATGATGATTTCGCGCGTCTTGCGGGCCACGCCACCCAGCGAGCCTGCCGACGGCGAAGGGCGGATAAAGGCGTTGGGGTCGGTCGAAAGCTCCTCCATACGCGTCTTGTCGCCCAGAATGCTTCCCTTCGAGCGCTCGCTGCTCGGGTCAATGGCCAGCACTGCCACCTTGTGGTTCAGTGCCGTAAGCATCTTGCCCAGAGCTTCTATCAGGGTGCTCTTGCCTGCGCCCGGCACGCCGGTGATGCCCAGCCTTACCGACTGGCCCGAGTGGGGCAGGCACTGCTCTATCACCTGCTGCGCCTTGGCGCGATGGTCGAAACGCGAGCTCTCCACCAGCGTGATGGCGCGCGACAGCATTACACGGTCGCCGTGCAGTATGCCGTCCACCATCTCCTCCGTCGAGGGCTCCAGGTGCTTTCTCTGACGCATCTTTTCGAGGTAAAAATTGCTGATTTGCTCCGGCTGTTTTACCCCTTCAACCACGTTGAGCGCACTGTCGTATTCAAAATTTGAATATGTTTTCTTATCCTGTTCGTCCATCATAGAGCGTTGACATTTAAACTGTTGTATGGATATTGGCTGTCAGTATCCGACTACAAAGATAAGATATTTTTGAAAAAAAATTTGCCACGTATCAAAAAATGTGTACTTTTGCACTCGATTTCGCGGCGGGGTAGCTCAGCAGGTTAGAGCGTCGGATTCATAACCCGGAGGTCACGAGTTCAATTCTCGTCCCCGCTACTGCAAGGGTCTCTGTCGGGACCCTTTTTCTTTACGGTATGCTATACATCCACATCCCATATTGCCATCACAAATGCACCTACTGCGCCTTCTATTCCGTGGCCCGCGGCAGGAATGTCGAGGAGTATGTCGCGGCTCTGTGCGTTGAGCTGGCGGGGCGTCGCACCGACCGGCCGCTGCGCACTGTCTACTTTGGCGGCGGAACCCCTACGGTGCTGACGATAAGCCAGCTGGGAAAAATTGTCGATGCCATACGCGCCCACTGCGACCTGTCGCAGCTCGAGGAGGCCACCATCGAGGCCAACCCCGAAAACCTTACGCCTCAGTATCTTGAAGGCCTTGCAGGATTGCGGTTCTTCAACCGGCTCAGCATCGGCATACAGTCGCTCGACGACGGCGAGCTGAAGATGCTCAACCGCGTTCACGACAGCCGTCAGGCCTGCGCCGCGATAGGCAACGCCGCTGCCGCCGGCTTCGACAATCTGTCGGTCGACCTGATGATGGGCCTTCCGCGCCCGCACAGCGTCGGCGTGCGGCACAGC
>CAJOMZ010000032.1 GCA_905236645.1 uncultured Bacteroidales bacterium | reverse complement strand
GACGCCGGCAACCCTGGTGGGCACCTACAATGGCGGCCACGCCACCCACACCTACGCCCAGGGCAGCTCCAACTACAGCGTCAAGGTGCGCACCTCGGCAGTAGGCACCTCGTGCTGGAACGAGAAGACTATACCCATTCGCACCATCAAGCCGCCAGTGCCGTCTCTGCGCCTGTCGCGCGACAGCCTGTGCGAGGGCGACACGATATTCATCTTCAACCAAACGCCCGGAGCCGCCTATAACGAGTGGACTATAGAGAACGGGGCTGGCGACACCACCTACGTCTCGGCCCAGACCGCCACACGCTATACCTTCGACACAACATCGGTTGTGCACATCCGCACAAGGAACAGCACCTATTATCAGGAGGACACCAATTTCGACGGTAATCTGGACAACGTATACTGCTATGTGGACACGAGCATCGTGGTGCACGTGGATGAGTACCCTGTGCTTGAGGTGACAGGCGACACGATAGTGTGCAACGGCACGCAGGCAATAGTGGATGTGGCATCGCAGAACCCCCAGACTATCTATGACTGGTATACCTCGCTGCAGAGCAGCAACCCCCTGCAGAGCAACACCAACCGGCTGACGACAATGCCTTCGCACGACACAAGATACTATGTCAGAGCCCGCAGCCCGTTCGGTTGCGAGAGTGTGGACAGCATCAATATCTATATTGTTGACCCGAAACTGGAGGTGCCCATCGTAGAGATGTGCGAGGGCGACCGGGTGATGCTCTACGCCTCGAACGCTTACAGCTACACGTGGACCTCGATGCCCGACGACCCGTCAATGTCGGGCCAGACAAACAACGACACGCTGACAGTAAGCCCCGAGACAACAACCACCTATACACTGGTAGGCCACGGTATGAACAACTGCTCGGCCTCGCCGCTGAACCAGACCATCACGGTGTACCACCATCCTGTGCCCACCTTCGAGCTGAACCCCGACTTCATTGACTCGGAGGTGCCTGAGGTTACATTCCGCGACGTGTCGCCTGGCTCCACATACACCTTCTGGGACTTCGGCAGCGGCTATACCTCGTACGACAAGCAGGTGCGCCACACCTTTACTGACCTGAGTGAAGACTCGGTGATGATAACTCTTGTCACCGGCACCGGCGGTGCCCTGCAGTGCAACAGCGACACCTCGTTCTATATTCCTATAGAGATCTTTGCGCTGTGGATTCCCAACGCCTTTACCCCCGAGGAGAGCACCAACAACGAGTTCTTCATCCTGACCCACAACAATCTGGAGTACTTCTCATTCTACCTCTATGACCGCCGCGGCAGCCAGATACTGTACACCACCGACCAGAACTTTAAATGGGACGGCACCTACAACGGCAAGCCCTGCCCGATGGGAGTGTACGTGTATACCTGCACCTACCGCAGGCCCGGCACCACCGACATTGTGACACAGCGAGGCACAGTAACAGTGCTGAGATAGAGCGATGACGCCACTCGAGATACTGAAGCGTTATTACCACTACGACAGTTTCCGGCCACTACAAGAGGAGATTATCTCCTCTGTACTGGCCGGAAACGATACTTTGGCACTGCTTCCTACCGGCGGCGGCAAGTCGCTGTGCTACCAAATCCCCGCTTTGGCCAATGATGGTATTGCCTTGGTTATATCGCCTCTTGTGGCTTTGATGCAGGACCAGGTGAGGCAACTGGGCGAGAAGCGCATAAAGGCACGCTACATCACATCGGGGATGAGCCACCACGAGATAGAGACTATCCTCAACAATTGCATCTATGGCGACATCAAGCTGCTCTACGTGTCGCCTGAGCGTCTCTGCAGCCGCACCTTCATTGACCACCTGAGGCAGATGCCGCTGAACCTCATTGCCGTAGACGAGGCCCATTGCATTTCGCAGTGGGGCTACGACTTCAGGCCTCCGTATCTTGAGATTGCCAGCATACGGCCGTACCATCCCAAGGCCCCGGTCATTGCGCTGACGGCCACCGCTACGCCCGAAGTGGTGAACGACATAGAGACGAAGCTCGACTTCCGCAGAGGGCGGCTGTTCAAGAGCAGTTTTATGCGCCCGAACCTGTCGTACAGCGCCTTCAACGAGGAGGACAAGCAAGGCAAGCTGCTGCGCATCATACGTAACGTGGGCGGCAGCGGCATAGTGTATGTACGCAACCGGCGGCGCACCTTGGAGATAGCCAATATGCTTAACGACCACAATATTGCCGCTTTGCCCTATCACGCCGGTATACCTCAGAAGGAACGTGAGCGTCGCCAGAAAGACTGGCAGAAGTCGAACCGTGGCGTTATGGTGGCCACCAATGCCTTCGGTATGGGCATCGACAAACCCGACGTGCGCTTTGTAGTGCACTGGGATATGCCTGAGTCGCCCGAGGCCTACTTCCAGGAGGCGGGACGCGCCGGACGCGACGACCAGCAGGCCTATGCAGTACTGTTCTATCAGGACAACGACATCGCGAGGATGCGCGACAATCTTGAACGCGACTTCCCTCCGCTCAGCTATATCAAAAACGTTTACAACGCCCTGTGCAACTACTACCAGATACCCATAGGTTCAGGTAAAGATGCACGCTTTGAATTCGATGCCGAAAGAATCTGCAACAGCTACAGCCTTGACATATACACCTTCTTCAGCGCACTTAAGTTCTTGGAACGCGAAGGGCTTGTTTCACTGCCAGAGCACAACGAACTGCAGTCAAAACTGTTCATCATCATCGACAAAGAAGAGCTGTACCGCTACCAGCTCTCGAACCGCACCGCAGGTGATATGCTGGCTGCGACACTGCGTCTCTACGGAGGGCTCTTCACTGACTATACACCCATCAGTGAGAGCCTGATAGCCAGCCGATGCGGAATGACAGAGACGCAGGTGGCCAACAGCCTGAAAGAGCTGAACCGTCTGCAGATTGCCGACTATCAGCCCAAGATGCTGAAGCCACCGATAGTGTTCTGCTCGCCACGAATCGACATAAGAGACCTGCACATAAGCGACAAAAACTACAAAGAACTTAAAGAGGCCGCCAGACGCCGCAGTCAGGCAATGATAGACTATGCCACCAACGACAGCGAGTGCCGATGCCGCCAACTGCTTCGTTACTTTGGCGAGAACGATGCCATCGACTGCGGTGTCTGCGATGTGTGTTTAGACAGAAAGAAAGCCGACACCGCCAGTCCCGAAGAGGCAATAATAAAGGAACTGAAAGGCGGTCAGCTTACAATAAAGCAACTGGCAGAACGTCTGCCAAAGATTGACGATGGGCTGCTTGCAGAGACTGTGCGCCGAATGCTTGACAAAGGTGAGCTGACAATGAATCAGGATTTCGCTATAAGCTGTTGTAGCTCACTGTAAAGACGCGACACTGGCAGCCCCATAACATTGTAGTAGCAGCCCTCAATACGCTCCACACCGATCATACCTATCCACTCCTGAATGCCGTAGGCTCCGGCCTTGTCGTAGCAGCTGTTTAGGTCCACATAATAAGCAATGTCTCTCTCCGTCAGCCGACGGAAGACAACATCGGTCCGTTCGGTAAAAACCACCTGGCGCTCCCGACTTTTCAAGCATACACCCGTAAAGACCGTATGCCTGTCGCCCGACAGGGAACGCAGCATATCAAAAGCTTGCTGGCGGCTGTGTGGCTTGCCAAGCACTTCGCCTTTATGCACGACAATGGTGTCGGCTGTCACCAGCACCTCGTCTACAGCCAGCGGAAGCGCATAGCCCTTTGCCTTAAGCAATGCCAATCCTGCCGCTATACACTCTACAGGAGTGTCGGGAGCCACAACCTCCTCGACATCAACATCCACATAACGTGTCGGAAATCCCAACTGCGACAGCAACTGCCTGCGTCGGGGCGACTTTGAAGCCAACAAAAGAGTAGTCACGACAGCATCTGATTAGAAGTCACCCACGCGGCCCCCCGAAGGTTTGCTGTCCTTCGAGTCCTTCTTGCCGGCCTTGAAGTCCATCTCCATAGCCACCTTGCCGTGGGCATCGTACAGTACCCAGCGGCCATCCTTCTCGCCGTTGACGAAGGAGCCCTGCTCCTCTATCTTTCCGGCACTATTGTAACGCTCATATTTGCCGTGCCACTGGCCATTCTTGTAGTTAGCACGCGACTCCACTTTGCCATTGGGGAAATAGCGGACTTCCTCGCCGTCCTTCTCGTCCGATGCATAGTGCATAACATAGCGCGGACGGCCATCGTCATAATAAGCCTTCCACTCGCCGTCCTTCTTACCCTTGCGGAAAGAGCCGGTATAGTCAATGTGGCCGTCCTCATAGAATGCAGTCCACAAGCCCTCTTCCATATTGGCTACATAGTTGCCTTCGTGCAGTTTACGGCCCGACTCATAGTAAGTGACCCATTTGCCGGACTTGTCGCCGCCGGCATAGCTGCCTTCACGCCACTTCTCGCCTGTCTCGTAGTAGTAGGTCCAAACGCCAGTTTCAAGGCCTTTGTCATAGTTGCCGCGGATGCCCAGCTTGCCGTTGGTGCGCCAGTAGAAGAGCCATTCGCCCTGTTGCTCGCCGTTTTCAAGGCGACCTTTCATATCCAATCCGCCCTTGTCGGTATACCATACCGCCTGGCCATTGAGCTCATTGTCCTTATAAGTGCCTTCAAATTTCTTCTTGCCGTTCTCGTGCCACTCGCTTGTAGCACCCTGTTTTACACCGTGCACAAATGGAATCTCGTCCTTTTGCTGACCGTTGGCATACCACGATTTATAGGTGCCCTGCTTAAGGCCGTTGGCCACAGCCACCTCGCTCTTGAGGGTTCCGTTCTTGTACCATTCGCGCGAAGTGCCGTTGCCAAAGCACTCTTCGGCGCATTTAGAGCCGTCGTCGTAAAAGACCTTCCACATTCCCACTTTTTCTCCGCGCTCGTTATACTGCCCCTGCTGGTATACACGGCCGTTCTGGTGCCACCACGTCCATTCGCCTGTGCGGACACTGTCGTCGGTCATCATACCCTCAACGGCTGCTTTCTGCTGCAGGGCGTCATAGAACTTCTGGTACCGTATTTGTGCATTGAGCTGCAGGAACGAGCAGCACAAAATGAAAACAATCGACTTTTTTAGCATAACTGTAAACTACTATTCACTGTAAACAAATTGAATACGGACAGGGTTGTTGCCTGTCGTCACGGCGTCGCAGCCGTTGATGACCGTGCGCAATGCCGACGAGCGGCGGCCATTGATCAGCAGCAGCGTGCCAAGGTCCATACCACTCTTGACCAGCTTCTGGAAATGCTGTGTCACACGCAGACGGTAATAGCCGTTGTCCGAATCATATTTGCCGTCGAAGCCCGAACTGGTATAGGCATCATACATATCCGGTATGTTGACCACTGTGCCGTCGTTGTAGCATTTAAGGGCCACAATCATACCCGGCTTGTCGGCAGGCGTGATGTCGGCCACAGGCAGCAGCAGCTCGGCATAGTGTATGATGGCATACGGATGCTCCTGGTGGAACTGGCGCACAAAAGCGTCGAAGTTCAGCCTGACATTCGTGCCACCCATAGGACTGAGATACAGGTAGCGGCTGCCGTCAATCGAATCGTTTTTATTCGTGTTGAATATAGCCAACGGGCCGGCAAAATTGTTCCTGTAGCCATTGAAGTGCGGAGCCGAACTTGACACATCGAAGTCGTAGGTGCGGCTTATAGTCTCATCGCCATTGACGTACTTGTAGTATACCCTGATGCGAGTATTCGATGCCGCCAGGTTAAGAGTAGCCATAACAGGCGTGCCGTCGTTGACAAGGCGTACGCGCATACCTTTGACGGCATCGGCAAACTCGGCCGACGAGCCAAAGCTATGGTTGGATATCTGTGCAATAAAGTTGTCGCCGAGCTTCATCGACGCCACCATTGTGTCGCTCTCCGCCACACGCACCAAATCGTTGAAGAGGCAGGTGTTAGTCACCGCCAGTTCGTCGGTGGCATAGTATGCCGTGTCCTTCATCGGGCTCTCGGCCAGCTGGTATATCTCGAAATGCAGGTCGCGGTAGCCTTTTGAGCCGCTTGCGGACGTATGGATATCCGACACGGCGAAGGAAAGCACCACCGAGTCGATTGTCGAATTCTGGTCAAACACCACGCCGGCATCGTTGGCCGTAGTGATCTGCGTGTAGTAGATGCCCTCCGAAGTGCCGAACACAGCGTCGCTGTAGCATCCCACCAGCACACTCGACTGGCCCGATGTCAGCAGCGAGTCGTCGTATACTGTCACTGCCGTGCCGTAGGCGGTGTCGACAATGCCCTCATAGAGCGTCGAAGGATCCTGCAGGTCTACGCCCAGGTCCGACTCCTTCTCGTCGCAGGCGTTCAGGATAAGAAAAGCCGAAAGGCATATGGCGAAATAAAGAAATCTCTTTGGCATAAAAGGTATCAGTTGTTAATGTTGCTGCCAATCACAGTGTCGTACAGCTTGTTGATTTGTTCGTAGAAAGCGTTTTTGTCGGGATTGTACTCCACGATATGGCGTTTGTTCTCGCGTGCGAAAGCCACCAGCTCCGGGTTGGCATTGGGCGACGCAATGACGATGCCGTGGGCGTAGGTGATAGCCGCCTTGGTCAGCGTCATATAGTCGAGGTTCTCGAACAGCCGCAAGTCCTTGGCCGTCGCGCCGTCGGCTTTCAGTTTGCGCTCCATATCAGGCCCGAAGCCGCCCTTGAAAGCATCGTTGGTGATCGAAAAGACAGTCTTGGTGCCCGAGAAAAAGGCATTCTCCTTGTTGATGCGGCGCAGGTAGAAAGGAATCATACACGAGAACCAGCCCGTGAAATGAATCAGATGCGGCTGCCACGCCAGTTTGCGCACAGCCTCAAGCGTTCCGCGCCCGAAAAAGAGGATACGCTCGTCGTTGTCGGGGCTGAACCGGCCCTTCTCGTCAAAGAAACCCTTGTGGCGCGTAAAGTACTCCTCATTGTCGATAAAATACACCTGCATACGGGCCGAAGGTATAGAGCCCACCTTGATGATAAGCTGATGGTCGGCATTGTTGACAATAAGATTCATACCCGACAGGCGGATGACCTCGTGCAGCTGGTTCTTGCGCTCGTTCACCTCGTTGAAACGCGGCATAAAGACACGTATCTCACGTCCTTTTTCCTGTGCAAACGAAGGCAGATAACGCCCGATATAAGAATTTTCATTCTCTGGCACAAAAGGCATAATCTCTTGATTGACAAATAGTATTCTTCCTTTTCCCATAATAAAAGTATCTTATATATCCGATGCAAAGTTACGAAACTTCTGCAAAACGGCAAAATTTATTTTAGAAAAGCCCTAAAAAACCTGCCTCCCCACCGTATTGTGCCCGCGGAGCAAAAGAAACATTTTCCATACAAAAAGTTAAAAATGCATTTAAAATTCCGTAAATCAAATTATTTGTGTACATTTGCCAAACGAAATAAAATCGCAGGATTTGTCTAACGGTTTTATATTCACGGAGTTATTGTACAATTAACATTTCACGACAACCCAAATGTCAGACAAATACAAATTCACCGACGCAGACAAGGCTTTCGTTGCAAAGGCAGAACAATACTGTGCTGCCAGTGAGCAATGCCGCACGGCAGTAAAAGAGAAACTACTGGCTTGGGGAGCCGACAGGGAGTTGTCAAGCCGCATCATCGACTATCTGGTCGACAACGAATACATCGATGAAGCCCGCTATTGCAAACTCTACTGCGATTCCAAACTGCGCCTTCAAAAATGGGGACGCATAAAAATCAACTATATGCTGCGCAGCAAACGCATCGACAACAAGCTTATTGCCAATGCTCTGCAGCAGATGGACGGCAACCAGTACCGCGAAGTGCTCCAGCAGCTGGCCGAGAGCAAGATGCAGACAATCCACGACGACGACCCGCGCAAGCGCAAGGCCAAGCTTGTATCATTCCTGGCATCGCACGGCTTCGAGGCCAACGAGATACAGGACGCCATTGCCGGCTACGACTTTTCTGACTGAAACAATCAAAAACACAACATAAACTATGACAAAAAAAATACTCCTTCTGACAGCAATGTCCCTCCTTTTCGCGCCAATGGCAATGGCCGAGGGCGACAACAACAACGCCACAACAAGCGACAGCACCGGCACATCCAAGGGCGTGTGGACGACATCGTCGACGCCGGCTCTCAAGATAGGTGAATTCATCTATCACAACTGGTCGGCCACCGGCAACTCGCAGATCGACATCACCGGAACGTTCTTTGGCAACTACAAATACACCCACCCCAAATTCGTGTGGGACAACGTCGCCGACCTCGCATACGGCTTCGCCTGGCAAGACCTCGACAACTCGGCCGAGGACAGCGTGGGCGGACGCTTCGAAACCCGCCGCAAAAGCAACGACAAGATAGACCTTACCTCCGCCCTCTCGTGGAAAGCCTACAAGGACTGGGGCGCCAGCTTCACGGCCAACTTCAAGTCGCAGTTCGGCAAAGGCTACGAATACCAAGGCATAGGCTACAACGCCATCGCCACCGAGGTGTCGAGCTTTATGGCTCCGGGCTACCTTACCACCGCCCTCTCGTTCGAACTCAAGAAGGAACACTGGTCGGTGTCGCTCTCCTTCCTGACCGGCAAGACCACCTTCGTCTACAACGACTCGCTGATAGCCAACAATTACACCTACGGCGTCATCCAGGGCGACGACTTCAACGTCGCCGACCCCTCGACATTCACCCACGCCTACTTCGCCCTCGGTTCGTATGTCAAGGCTTTGTACCTCAAGAAAGACATCCTGCCAAGCCTCGACCTCTACGCCCGCGCCGAGCTCTTCTATGACTACAAGAAACCCAAGAATATGGGCTGGTCGGACATTGACGCCTGGGATGGCACCGCCGACCCGGCAGCGACCAAATACACCCTCGCCAACGAAGAAACCTGGGCCGACCTGCAGGGCAAGAACTGGCTCGGCAAGCGCTCGTTCGAGACCGACCTCGACTTCGAGCTCAAACTCGACTACCGCTTCTCGAAGCACATCTCGGCCAACTTCGCCCTCAACCTGAAATGGGACACCGACTTCAGCGGTATGGGCAACTGGGGCCACTGGCAGATCTACCAGATGGCCGGCGTGCAGGTCTTCTTCAACTGGAAGACACCCAAAAGCTGAAAGGCCAAACCACATATCGGTTTACCCCTTGAAAGTAAATAGATAAGGGGTGCATACTTTACAAAGACTGCCAAAACGCTTCGTTTTTGGCAGTCTTTTGTTTGTACTTTAAGTTCAATCCAGAGAATGCCTGTCGCCTCCGTTCGTATCAAGTTAATATTTACCATATTGCACGCAATAAAAGTAAGCGCTGGACGTTGTTTTTACAACAACGTCAGCGAGTATGACTGAAGGATTGCAATAGTTCACCCCAAGGGCTTGACCGGCATTAACAGAAACTGACGGCCAAATCAATGAAAATACAGTAACACGTCTAAATATAAGAATGTTATGATTGAAATCACAGGAGCCAACAACTTTGTATCCGACCTGAAAACCATTGTCGGGTCGGCAAGAGAATACAGTTACCGAGCGGCCAACACGATGCAGGTGGTCAGCAACTGGCTTATAGGATGGCGAATTGTGGAGCAGGAACAGCACGGTAAACAGCGAGCCGAATATGGCAAGCAGATTATCAAGCAGGCGTCAGAGGCTTTGACTGCCGAGTATGGGAAAGGGTATTCAGAGACAACGTTACGAGCGTATAGGCAATTCTTTTTGGAATTCAACGACTTGCAAATTCAGCGACCTTTGCTCGCTATTTTTAACGATGCATTTGAAAAGAAACAGCAACCATTGCTCGCTGAATCTGAAATTCAGGGTTCTGCAATTCGGCTACCATTAATAACCGAATTGGCAACAGGCTCTATTCCAATGCCCCCACAGTTGTCGTGGATGCACTATGAGAAACTGATGCGCGTACCGGACAAGGATGCCCGAATGTGGTATATGCAGGAGGCAGCCTCGCAGCAATGGGACTACAGGACCCTGAAGCGTAATATCGACACGCAATATTACTACAGGCTGATGCAGACACCAGCGGCCCACAAGCCTGAGGTGGAGCAGGAAATGGCACTGAAAACAGCAGAATATCAGCACGAGAAATCAGCCTTTGTCAAGAACCCGATGCTTGTCGAGTTTCTCGGACTGAACCAAGATGCGGCGTTCACTGAAAGCAAATTGGAGGAAGCCATCATAAGTCATTTGCAGACCTTCATTATAGAGATGGGTAAAGGCTATGCTTTTGTGGCAAGACAACAGCACATACATACCTATGACGACGACTATTATATCGACCTTGTGTTTTATAACTATCTTCTTAAATGCTTTGTGTTGATAGACCTTAAAACAACACGTATCAGTTATCAAGACGTGGGGCAGATGGAGATGTACCTTAAAATGTACGATACCTACAAACGTCCCGAAGGCGACAACCCATCCATCGGAATCATCCTTTGTTCCGAGACCAATGCAGACGTGGCCAAATTCTCCACACTGGCGACCAATCCGCAAATGTACGCGGCCAAATACTTGACCTATATGCCTACGCAAGAAGAACTGCGCCGTGAGATAGAGATGCAAAAAGAACTGTTTGAAAACAAATTGCAAGAGAAATAGATATAGACTGATTGAAGAGAGAGGTTGAGTAGAGCTAATAGAAGGTAAAGAAGTCAAGGGGAGTCAAGAGACAATACCTGCCGAGCCGGTACATTTGTCCCTTGGCTCCCCTTGGTTTCTATCCAACTCCCCTTGACTTCCCCTTCCGTTCACTCGAACAGGAAGTGGCAGCGCAATGTCTACCCCTACCTGTCTAAAGCCAAGATAGACCCCAAGAAAATCAAGATAGGCTACGAGATGCCATTCACCCGCGAGTTCTACAAGTATGTTGCACCACGCAAGAGCGAAGATATCTTCGCCCACCTGCAGTAGCTTGACCAGAGTGAACAGGAACTGATGACCAAGATAATGGGGGAGAGATATCTGACGTTTTGAAACATTTTTAGCGCAAAGTATCTGACGTTTTAAAACATTTTTAGTGCAAAGTATCTGACGTTTTAAAACATTTTTGTATCTTTGCATTTTCAAATCAATATACAGATGTTTAATAGAGACATACAAAACGAGTTGGAAATGTGGAAGAAGAGTCCACGAAGAAAGCCTTTGCTCCTCAGGGGTGCGAGACAGGTTGGCAAAACAACTGTGGTGAATGAGTTTGGGGGTAGTTACAATAACTATCTTTATTATAACTTGGAGCGGGCAGACCACAAGGCGCTCCTTGAAAAAGATTTGCCATTAGACACTCTGGTTGAGCAGCTTTTCCTTTTCCATCGGCATCAGCGTCGAGAGGGAACTACATTGATTTTCATTGACGAGATACAGAATTCGCCGACAGTCATCTCAAAGCTTCGCTATTTCTATGAAGAGCGTCCAGATTTACATATTATTGCTGCCGGGTCGCTATTGGAGAGCATTGTCAATGTGGATTTCTCATTCCCGGTCGGAAGGGTTGATTACTTGCCAATGAGACCCTGCTCTTTCCGCGAGTTTGTATGTGCTATAGGGAAAAATCATCTTTTAGAGATGGCGAGGACACCGGAATTGGCAGATGTGGTACACAACGAATTGATGTCTTGCTTCAATAAATATTTGCTTGTGGGAGGGATGCCCGCAGCAGTTCAGGCATACTTGGAAGAACGAGACTTGTTGGCTTTTGACGACATATATGAAACGCTGCTGCAGGCTTATCGTGACGATGCCGAGAAATATGCGAGAGCTGGCAAACTGTCGAATGTCATCCGTTTCATTTTGGAACACGGGTGGGGGAATGCAGGAAGCACGGTCACTATGAACGGCTTTGCCAACTCAGACTATAAGTCCCGGGAGGTTGGTGAGGCTTTCCGCCTGATGGATAAAGCGATGCTGCTCGAATTAGTCTATCCAATCACAAATACAGCGGTGCCCGCTATGCCTGAGACCAAACGACAGCCCAAACTGATATGGCTTGACACGGGATTGGTCAACTATGCAGCCAACATTCGGAATGATATTATTGGAGCCAACGACATAATGGATGTGTGGAAGGGTAGGATTGCTGAGCACGTGGTGGCACAAGAACTCTTGACATTAAACTACAAGATCAGCCAGCGTCGGCAATTCTGGGTTAAAGGTGGTGGAGGAGCGTCCGCCGAAGTTGACTTTATATGGACTGTTGATTCCCGGCTTATACCTATAGAAGTGAAGTCGGGGAGAAACTCGCACCTCCGATCCATACATTCCTTTATCGACCTCTCGCCTACAGATGTTGCCGTGAGGGTATGGTCCGGCCCGTTGTCGATTGATGATGTGCAGACAACAATAAAGAAAAAAAAGTTTCGTCTCATCAATCTACCGTTTTATCTTGTGGGCGATATGGAACGGATTGTAAGACAAAATATGTAAGAGTAAAAGGAATGCGGGAACAGATAGTATCGAAGGATTGGTTGAAAGCTTTGGTCAACTGCATTCTATGCAGAATGAGTCAAGGGACAATACCTGCCGAGCCGGTACATTTGTCCCTTGGCTCCCCTTGGTTTCTGTCTGACTCTCCTGGGGTTTCCCTTCCCTTCACTCGAACAGGAAGTGGCAGCGCGAGGCGTAGCGCAGGCCTATAAGCTGCACCGCCGAGCCTTTGTTGATGGCTATCTGCAGGCGGCCCGTGGCCGAAACCGTCAGCAGTATGTTGCCCATACGGACGTCGCTGTAGTGGCGGCAGACGCTCTTGATGTCCTCAAAGCGGTCGTTGCTGCCCAGGCGCCACTCGATCTTGA
The DNA here is from genome assembly GCA_905236645.1 of uncultured Bacteroidales bacterium. Taxonomy (GTDB): domain Bacteria; phylum Bacteroidota; class Bacteroidia; order Bacteroidales; family P3; genus Colimorpha. Next base: position 442 of record CAJOMZ010000032.1, on the reverse strand, counting down.
CCTTGAAGCGGCGGCCGGCGCGCAGCGCCTCGAAATCGTCATAGCTGATATTCAAATCGGCGTTGCCGTAGCTGTCGATACCCGTCACCATAGCCACCAGCTCGTTGCCGTCAAGCTGCGCCTGCGGCAGCACACGGCGGCGCAACGGCTCGCACGGCACACCTATCCGGCTCGGCGACACGCCGGCCAGCAGCTGCCGCACGGCATCGCAGTACACATCGTAGGCAAGAAACGACAGCGACCTTAACGATTGGGGCGGAACCAGTTCCACCACCTCGTTGCAGCCCTCGTCGAGCGACTGCTCCAGCAGCTTGCGGGTGCGCTGCGGCGTGATGCGCGCAAAGATATTGTCCTCCGGGATATAGTCCGCGCCCATGGCGAAAATCTTGACGCCGTTGACCTTGTGGCAGAATTCCTCGCCCCACTGGTCCTTTTCATGGGA
>CAJOMZ010000031.1 GCA_905236645.1 uncultured Bacteroidales bacterium | reverse complement strand
GTGACAAACGGCACCACGCCTCCGCGCGCCGAGCCGAGCACCACGATGCGATCGGTGGCGAAGTCGATTTCAGGCTCGTTCAGCGCAATGCCTATGTCGGCAGGCTCGCCGCTGGCGGTGACGGCAATGCCGCACAGCCCGAGCTTCTCGACGGGCTCCTTGTAGACACACCGCGTAAGCTCCAACGGCCGCGAGCGCGACACCTTGTAGTCGTAGGGATTGTTGCACTTGAGCGCCGCCGAATAGGGGAACAGCATCCCGCGCCCGCCCGTGGCCGACTGCAGCGGCCGCAGAAAGTTGAGGCGCATACGGTGGGGGAAGGTGCCGCCCTGAATGTGCGAGGCGCCTATCTGCATCACGTTCACCCTGCCCTGCCCCGTCGAGAGCACCGTGTACCACTTCTCGGCAAAGCGGCGCATCTGCGCGCTGTCGCCATATTGCAGAAGGTGACTGGAATCGTACTTGATGAACGAATAAGAGGTGTCTATCGGCACAAACATCAGGCTGTCGTCGACACTGATACGGACCGCGACGCCCTGCTCCTGCGCGTTGCCGCAGCCTATAAAGAGGCTGCAGACCACAAAAAACATTAATATTCTGTCGATTGTAGAAATTCGCATTAGTTTAATTCGTTTTAGATAGTTCATAAATGATTCCCTCGCTTCCGGACGCGGTTTTCATACCAACACCGCTCGTTGTCCAGTCGTTGTCCAGTTGTTGTCCAGTTGTTGTCCAGTCATTGACTGGACAACAACTGGACAACAACTGGACAACAACTGGACAACGAGCGGTGTTGGTACCGTGCCGGTACGATGTAGAAACGGGGTTGTATGCTTTCTGATTCGGATGCATCGTCAGGTCTATATTCTTGATTACAAGGTCGGTTTGCTGTTCCACATCCGGTCGAACTGTTGGGGCGACAGCTGGTGGCGTATCTTGTAGAGGTCGTACATATTCATCAGTGCGTCGCTGAGGTAGTCGCCCATTATGCGGGCCCCTTTGTGGGTGAAGTGGATGTAGTCCGAGCCTGCATAGCCGTTCTTGACCCAGGCCGTCATCGAGTTGTAGCCTCCCATAGCGTCGTATATGCTCCAATAGGCGGCGCCGTGGGCGTTGGCCATATCGCGCAGCCGCTCGACCACGGTGGGCAGCATCGGATAGGTGGCCAGGCTGCCGCCCACCTTGGTGCTCATATCGGAGGGGCCTATGAAGAGGATTGCCGCCTCGGGGCAGGCGCGACGGACAAAGTCTATCTGCTCGCCGAGCTTCTCGCAGTAGTTGTCGATAGACTTCTCGGTGCGCAGGTAGGGCACTGAGTTGCCGCCAAACTGCATAATAATCATCCCTACGTCCATCAGGCGGTAGGCTTCGGCCAGCTGGTCGAAGTTGGTCTGCTTGAACTGATGGCCCGACACGCCGCGCATCGCTATGTTGTCGACGGCCACGCCGTAGCCGTTGTCGACCATAATGCCGTAGATGTCGGCAGTGCCTGTGAAGGTAAGCGAGGCCGACGAGGTGACGGTGTCCATCTGCCAGGCTATCATCCCCACGCCGGGCTTGTCGACGCTGCGCGAATACTGGCCGGGGCCTTTGCGGTTGTGCATTTCCACACTGAGCGGACCTGGACGGTTGTTGAAGAGCACGCGCAGGGTGCTGAAGCGACCGGCCATTTCGGATGCATACCTGCCGTTGGAGGCGTAGAGCGACAGGGTGGCGCCGCCCGTGACGCGCCAGCTGCGCAGCATCGGGCCGTAGTTGCCGTTGGCACGCGAAAAGGAGCTGTCGCCATAGGTGGACTGGCCTGTAAGTGAGCCCGAGGCCGACTGGTTGAAGGTGATGGTAGGCACCGGCTGTCGCAGGGGCAGCATTCCGGGGCCGCCGCCGCCGAAGGTGGTCTGCAGCCGTTCGCGCAGGCGGCAGCTGATGCGGTCCTGCTCTATCTGCGAGTCGCCATAGTGGAGCACACGGACTATGCGCTTATCGTCGACGGCGTTCTCGATGCTTGCAAAGAACTTGTCGAAGCAGCCGATATCGTCGTTGGGCAGCCAGAAACGCGTCTGGCCCTCGAAGATTTGGCTGCGGCACGCCTCGATCGAATCGCGCGCCCCCGTCAGGTCACGCTCCACACGCTTGACCAGCAGCTGGTCCATACTCTTCTCCTTCTCGCGCACAAGCACCTTGTGGAGCGAGGGGAAACGCAGGGTTACGCCGCCCAGGGCAATGCCGTCAGTGGGAAAGACGATGCACAGCAAGGCCAAGGCAGCGACAACGGCCGCAAAGAATCTGAGTGTGCCTGAAGGTTTCATCAAAGTGCCTGTAATGCTTGGTTAGCCTTGCTCACCCTTTCAGTCTGGCAAGTTCCTTCTCCAGCTCGTCGACGCGATTGAAGAGCTTCTCAAGGTTACGCTCGTAGATATAGGTCTTGCGCTGCTTGACAGCGTCGGTGGCCGGAGAGCCGAGCAAGGTCTGATTGTCGGGGAAACTGCGGGTTACGCCCGACTGAGCGGCGATGGTCACGTGGTTGCCTATCTCGATGTGGCCCACGATGCCCACCTGTCCGGCAATGATGCAGTGGCCGCCCACTTTGCCCGAGCCGGCTATGGCGCTCTGTGCAGCCATCACGGTGCTTTCGCCCACGACGACGTTGTGGGCTATCTGGCACAGATTGTCGAGCTTGACGCCCTTGTGGATTATCGTTGAGCCGAGGGTGGCACGGTCGATGGTGGTGTTGGCACCGATCTCGACGTCATCCTCTATCACCACGTTGCCTATCTGGTCAATCTTCTGGTAGCTGCCGTCCTCGGTGGGGGCAAAGCCAAAGCCGTCGGCGCCCACCACTACGCCCGAATGGAGGATGCAGCGGGCCCCGACAAAGATGTTCTGGTAGATGCGCACGCCTGCAAAGAGGGTCGTGCCGGCACCTATCGTGGAGTTGTCGCCGACGTAGGTCTGAGGGTATATCTTGGCGCCGTCGCCTATGCAGACGTTCTCGCCGATGAAGGCGAAGGGGCCTATGTAGCAGTCCTTGCCTATGGTGGCGCTGGGCGAGATGTAGGCCTGCGGGTCGACGCCGCGCTTGTCGAGCTGCATCTCGTTGTACTTCTTCAGCAGGTTGGCAAAGGCCAGATAGGGGTCGGCGACACGAATCATTGTCGCCTTGACGGGATGCTCGGGCTGGAAGTCGTTGCTCACTATTACAGCCGTGGCATTGGTTTCGTATATATAGTTGGTATACTTGCTGTTGGCAAGGAACGAGAGGCCACCGGCCTCTCCCTCTTCAATCTTGCACAGCTTCCACACCTCGGCATTGGGATCGCCCTCTACATTTCCGCCGAGCATTGCTGCTATCTGACTGGTATTGAACTTCATATTGATAGATATTTTGTATGATGTGTTATTAAACGCTGTTTGTCTAATTAAATTGTATATAACCTTGTAATTTTGTTGCAGTTTCGTCGTCGATAAGGCTCACCAGGCGCAGGTCGTCCATAGACCGGTAGCGCCTGCCGCCGTTGCGGAAGTCGACAATGGCCTTGGCCTGATAGTAGTCGAGGTAGGGATGGCGCTTCAGCTCGGCGACGGAGAGCTCGTTGACGCGGAGCTTGGCCACCGACGCGGTGTCGAGGACCACAAAGGCCGCAATGCCTGCATAGCGCTCCTCGTCCATTCCGTAGACCTCGAGCAGCTGTTCCTTGCGGACATAGCCGCCCAGCTGCTGGCGGTACTTGACTATGCGCGCGGCGAAAACGGGACCGATACCGTACAGGCACCGCAGATCGGCGGTGTCGGCACTGTTGAGCTCGATGGTGAAGGCGTCGCCGCGCTTTGGGGCGGCTACGGGCTTGTGTTCACTGTCGGCGCTGAAGGGGCTGTCGTTAGGCACTGACACATAGCGCGTTTGCTGGCTGAGCGCACGCTCTTGGGCCATCTCGTCGCCGTAGCGGGCCACGGCTTCCTTGAGGGGCGAATGGGCAGTGGGCTCGGGAGCCTTTTCCATCTTGGGCCACAGCACGACGGCAAGCAATGCCAAAGCCAGCGCCAGACAGAGCACTGCATATCCTTGCCATTGTTTGCGTGTGGGCTTGTTCATTCGTCTATGGTCATTGTTCCCCGCTGGCGTACGATGTGGGGGGTGGTGAATTCGTCGTCGCTTTCGAAGCCGTCACCGTAAGTGATGCGCTTGCCGTTGACGGACTTGACGGTATCGTCCGAGAAAATGCGGTGCTCGGCCGAGTTCCATACCAGGCTGTTGAGGTAGGAGGTATCGCCCGAGCGGTAGTCGATAACGACCACATTGCGGCGCGCTTCCACGATTTTCTTCTCGTCGAGCGAGTAGGCGTAGTCGGCCTTTATGGAGGCTGCACAGCGCTTGCCGCCGTCGAATATCTGCATTCTTATGCCTTGCGGATAGACGGTCTTCTTCTCGGGCTTGTCGTAGATTATCACTTGCGGCGCGGTCATCAGCATCTGCTTCTTGCCGTTCAGACTGCGGACTACGCGGACGCTGTCGAGCGACTGCTGGGGCAGCTCCTTGGGGTCGAAGAAACGTGCCTTCTCTATATCGTTCCGGCACGAACAGAAGGCGACGAGGCATACCAAAACAAAGCAAGGAAGCGTGTTTGAAGCACGCCTCCTGCCTTTTTTGATGTGGCTGTGATTGTTGAATGACATCACTTGTCGTTCAGCAGTGCCACTGTTTATTTCCTTGTTCTGATTGTTGTGCTCACGCCAATCCAGCCGGGCACTGTGTAGCTGTTGCCGTCGATGAGGTCGAGCATAAAGGCCTCGTCCTGCTTCGGATAGTGGCCGGAGTAGGTGCTGATGAGGCGGTTGGCAGCCTCGACGTTCTCGGGCGAATCGTCGACGCTCAGGGCCTTGCGCGCGGCGTCGACGGCGGCCCAGTATGCCGAGCGGCCACCCATACCGTCGCTGATGGCCTTTGAGCCCTTGACGTAGAGCTGTGCAATGAGGCGATAGGGCTCACCCTTGGAGGGCTCCACATCGGCAGCCTTGTTGTAGGAGGCGCGGGCGGCAGAGTAGCTGTTGGTGTTGGTGTAGCAGAGGCCCTGCAGGATGTACATATTGTATTTGTCCTTGTCCTCGGCGTCCTTGATAGCGTCGTTGATGTATTTGGCGGCATCGCTGAACTTGTCCTTCTGGTAGCACATTTGGGCCATCAGGTAGGCAGTGGATGCTGTAGGTTCGAGTGAGTGCAGCTTCTCGGTGGCGGCGAAGAAGAGCTCGGTGTCCATACATTTTTTCTTACGAAGGATGGTGGTGATCTTCTTGAGCAGCGTCACGTCGTCGGGGGTGGCCTGGAATTTCCTGGTATAGATCTTCACCAGCTCCTCGCACGAGGCGAAGGGCGAGAAGCGGTTTTCGATGTGAGCGTTGACACCGTAGAGTTCTGCCTTTTTAGCGCTGTCGGTCTCTCTGGCAAGCAGGCCTTCGATAGCTTCGCTGGCTATGTCGTAGTTGTCGATGATGAGGGTCGTGTCGGCATTGCCCGAGGTTACATACTTCACGGTGGCGTCGAAGTAGCGCTCTATGTAAGCGAGCTCCAGTTGGTCGGCCCCAAGGCGCATTGCTTCGGCATAGAGTTCATAGTAGTCCTTAAGACGCGCGGCACCGCCAAGCTGCTCAAGGTCGTAAGCTTTGCGGGCTGTAACCATCGGGGCCTCGCCATAGTTGGCAATGCGCAGGTCGTACATATTCATCAGCTCGTCGAGAAGCTCGCTGCGGCGCTTTGCATCCTTCTCCTGAGCAAAGAGATTCTTGAGGATTGTGGCACCCTGGATATAGAGGTTCTTTGTGCTATTGGGGCAGGTGGCGACAGCTATCTTCCAAGGCTCGTAGGCATCCTGGTATTGTTTGGACTTGAGGGCCTCCTGATAGAGGAAGCGGTTGGTCTTGCAAATGCTGTCTTCAGCGTTCTTGAACTGGGCGGAAGCCGTAAGTACCGATGCGGCCATCACAAACCCAAGCGTTAGAATTTTGATCGTTTTCATCTCTCTGAATGTTATTTTTTGTTTATTTGTTTTCTGGCAATTGTTGCACTCTTTTTAACCTTTAGTCTGTAGGCAGACTTGCCTATTGTGCTTTTATGTTTTTTTAACCTTTTAGTTGAACTTGCGTTTCACGAACCAGCTCTCGCAGCTGCCCACCGATATGCCGATGGTGAAGGCGTCGCGGCGCAGAAGGGTTTCGGTGCCGAACGAAGAGTAGGCAGCCGATATGTTGATGACCGATCGGCCTTTGCGCATCGGCAGCGTAACGCCGGCGCCAATGCCCCACTCGTTCAGCTGATACTGCCCGTCGGGGAGTTCCATCTGCAGGCGGCCCAGCTCGTAATGGGCTCCCATCGAGAAGGTGATACGGCGCAGATAGCTTGCCGCATTCTTGTCGCCAAGCAACTGCACGCCCAGTGTCCAGCGCTGGTTGGTGCTGTAGCGTATAGGGCTCTGGCCAAAAATGGAGAACGTGCTGTTTTCGGTATATTTCAAGCCGCTCCAGGGGGCGAAGGTGGCGTCCAAGGCCACAAGCCACTTGTCGTTGCGCTGGAACGACAGGCCGACACTTGTGGTGAAAGGCTGCTCAAGGTCGCTCTCAAACTCGCTGTCCCCCCCGTCGAGCGGGAAGATAGTGTCGCGCATATACTCCGACGCAACGTTGGTCACGAAAGTATAGACCAGCGCATTGTCTTTGACTCTCATATTCCTGTGAGGCTTGACCGTGATGCCGGCGCCCAGACGATACTTCTCGCCCACCGGCTGCTCGTACTGGAGGCCCAGGTCGAACAGCACGTTGCTGACGTATGTATCCTTCTGCCTGCGGCTGTCCATCATATAGGTAGTGTCGTTGGCCGTAAAATCATAGGTCACGGCGCGTGTAAGGCTGCCGTACAGATAGTCGACATTGAAACCTGCGCGCAGTTGCGGCTTCTTGTCGTCACTGCCGTTCAAGACGTTGAACGCGTGGCCCCAGAAGAACTGCGACACACCGCCGGTGCCTTCATATTTCGTCTTCACCTCGCCGCCAGGGTTAATGGCACTGGTCACGACCGACTGGTAGTTGACATCCGTCAGCGGCATCACGCCTATCGCCGTCTTCCACCATTTGGTCAGCGGGAAGCCGATAGCGAGATAGCCCACGTTGCCGTCAGCGTCGAACTGCGAGCCGCCGTTGCCTCTCAGCGTGGTCATATCTATCGACAGGCCCATATCGAACACCAGCGTCTCCTTGCCTATAGCCGCATACGAAGCAGGGTTGAAGGGATTGACCATATTCAATGCCGAGCGTGTAGTGGTAACACCACCAATCATCGACGCCGACGGCATATTGTACGGCATATTGTTGTATCCGATGCCATACTGCGAATATGGCGAGTTAAGGCCGTTCTGTGCCACCGCCTGCGACAATGCCAGCGCCGCCACAACGAACAGCATTATGCCCTTTTTATAAGAATTTTTTTTATAAGACACCACTGTTTTTCAGCTTAAAACATTCATATTCAGTATACTTTCAAGCCCGATATACATAAGGCTTGGAGTTGCAAAGTTCGGAAAAAATAATCGTTTTGCAAAAAAAACTGCATCTCCGCCTGTTAAAAATACTTTAACATTTGGAAAACTGCCCTTATATTGTTCGATAAACCCCTGTATTTCAAACACCGCTGCATTGCATACGCCCGACACCATAGAGGCCCGTGTCGAGCGTCCGGTCAGCGGGGTCTCCGCCTCGCCCTCCCTTTCGGCAGGCGTGAGAGCCACTTGCGGCAGGGCGGCGGTATAGTCGTGCATAGCCTTGAAGCGCATAGCGATGCCCGGCAGAATGGCGCCGCCCCTGTAGCAGTCGGCATCGTCCAGAAGGTCTATCGTGATGCAGCTGCCGGCATCGACGACCACCAACGGGCCGCCGCCGCACAACTCACGGGCACCGACCACAGCCGCCACGCGGTCCATCCCCAGCGTTTGAGGCGTCTCATAGTCAATCTTTATCGGCAGCCTCGACCTGTAGCTGAGCAGGTGGAAACGCTCAAACAACCACCCCGGCAGCAAGCGCTCAAAGTCGGGCGCCGCCCCGACCACCGACGCAATGGCCTTGTCCACAGCGTATTTGCGGCACAGAGCCTCTATGTCTATCTGCGCCAGGCTGTCGGCCACAAACACCTCCTGCACCTCGCCGCCAGACATAACCGCCGCCTTGGTGCGCGTGTTGCCGATATCAAAAAGCAGATTTGCCATAATCGATCAGTTGTACATATTCATAGCCCTGTCGGGGCCGAGGGTGGCGAAAGCCTTGACAGCCTCAACAGCCTTGTCGAGTGCGGGCTCGAGCCGTGCCTGTTCCTCCTCGCTGAAACGCCCCAGCACATAGTCTATCTGGTGCCCCTGGCCGAAGTTGTTGCCCACGCCGATGCGCAGACGGCTATAGTTGGCCGTATGTATCAGTTCCTCGATGTTGGCCAGCCCGTTGTGTCCGCCGTGCGAGCCCTGCTTCTTCATCCTAATCTTGCCCACAGGCAGCGCAATGTCGTCGACTATGACCAGCAGGTTTTCCACCGCCACTTTCTCCTTCTGCAGCCAGTACTGCACCGCCTTGCCGCTCAGGTTCATATAGGTCGTCGGGCGTATCAGCACCAGTGTGCGGCCCTTCAAGCGCACTTCCGCGCGGTAGGCGTGGCGCTCCAGCACGTATGCAGGCTTCTCGCCTCCCTCGCGGCTGCAGGCCTTCAGCAGCCGGTCCAGAACCATAAAGCCGCTGTTGTGGCGCGTGTCCTCATATTCGGCACCAATGTTGCCCAACCCTACTATCAGATATTTCATCGACGAGTCCTCCTTCTCTTCTTCTTTCTTTCGTAACAAAAAACTGAACAGTCCCATCACATTGTTGATTAGTTGCTGATGTATAAAAATCGTATCGGTCCTTCCTTGCCGTGCAGGGTGCACGCCAAGGGGAGAATCCCCGTTATGGAGTCCGTGCCGGCGCACTCTTCGTCACGCCGGCCGCCCCTACGACAGCCGCCGCCTCCAAAAGGACACCGTCCGCGCACTTACTTCGACGACACCAGCGTCATCTCGTCGATCAGATGGCCCGCTTCGGCGTACTTGTCGATGATGAAGAGGCAGTAGCGTATGTCAAGGCAGATGTTGCGGCAGTAGTCGGGGTCGAACAGCAGGTCGCTCATCGTGCCCTCCCAGCAGCGGTCGAAGTTGATACCTATCAGGCGCCCGTCGGCATTGAGCACGGGGCTGCCGCTGTTGCCGCCGGTAGTGTGGTTGGTGGCGATGAAGCAGACAGGCATATGATTGTTGACCTTGTGCGTGCGGCGTATTATCATACCGTCGGGCGTTTCGGTGACGGTCGAGTCGTTGATCTCCTCAACGATGCCGTAGCGACCATAGTCCTTCAGCGCGTAGAGCTCCTTGAGCTTGTCCTCGACCACATAGTCGTAGATATTCGGATTCTCCTTGTCCATAATGCCCTTGAGGTCGCTGAACGCCTCATAGCGGGCACCGTCGAACGAGTTGAAGCCCTGTATGTGGCCGTAAGCCACACGGAGCGTGAGGTTGGCGTCGGGGAAGAAATTGACGTCGGGCTGCATCTCCATCATACCCTTGACATAGATGCGCATCAGGCGCTGTATATCCTGGTAGGTGCTCTTGTATTTCGCTATCTTCTGCGGGTCGTAAGCCTGCGCGTAGGCCATTTCAAACAAACCCAGGGCGGGGTCCTTCTTCAGTTTCTTGGCCGACTTTTCAGTGTAGCCGTCAAGGAACGAAGCCAGTTTCTTGCTGTTGTTCAGCAGCGACCCGTCGTATATCTTGCCCAGCTTCTGCTCAACGGCGGCCTTGGTCGGAGCCTTCTCGCCAAGGTAGGGGGCGTGGCCGGCCTCCCACAGATAGAGGAACGTCTCGATAAAGATAGCGCGATCCACAGCCGAATGCTGCTCAAAGTCGGCGAAATACTTCTTGTTGTCCTCCTTCAGGCGGTTTACAGCGCCGATGATTTTCAAGGCATCGCTCTCGTCGGCCAACTGACTGTATTTCTGGGCTCGCTGCATAAAATCGCTGGCGCGCACGCCCTCGCTGTAGTAGATCAACTCCACCTCGATGGGGCGCAGGGTGCCGTAGGCCTCGTGCAGCTGCGGCAGCACATTGTAATACTGCGGCTTGTCGGCGGCCCACTTCTGGTAGCGCTCCTCATATCCCCTCTTTTTCTCAACGGCATTCATACGGTTGAGGCCCTGGGTCTCGCCCTGCCACTTCTTCCAGGCGTTGGCGACGCTGGCCACCTTCGATGCATATTTAAGCCTCTGGGCGGGGCTCTTCTCCATAGCGTCCTTGTAGTGTTTCAGGCGTATGGTGCGCAGGTCGATGCGGATGGGATTCTCCACGTTGGCAGCCAGCTCCACGGCGTCGCTGGTCACATAGCGCTGCGTGGTGCCCGGATAGCCGAACACGAAGGTGAAGTCGCCCTCCTGCACGCCGTCGAGCGATATTTCCAGGTGCTTCAGCGGCTTGTACGGGCGGTTCTCCGCCGAGTAGTTGGCAGGCTTGTTGTCGGCGCCGGCATAGACACGGAACATCGAGAAGTCGCCTGTGTGACGGGGCCACATCCAGTTGTCGGTATCGCCGCCGAACTTACCGATATTCGACGGCGGTGCACCCACCAGGCGCACGTCGGTAAACACCTCGTTGATATACATAAAATACTGGTTACCATAGTAGAAAGGCTTGATGACAGCCTTATAGTGCGTCCCCTCTTCGGCGCGCCTGGCGATGGCTTTTATGTTCCTTTCGACGATGGAGCTGCGTTCAGCCTCGCTGGTCTCGGCCGTAACGCCGGCGAGCACCTGCGCCGTCACGTCCTCCATCCTCACCAATCGCGTTGCCGTAAGGCCCGGGCAGGGCAGCTCCTCTTCGCGGCTCATAGCCCAGAAGCCGCGGGTCAGATAGTCGTGCTCCACGGTGCTGTGCATAGTGATGTACGAGTAGCCGCAGTGGTGGTTGGTGAGGAAAAGGCCCTCGCCGCTCACATACTCGCCCGTGCACCCCTGGTTGAAAAGCAGCACAGCATCCTTCAGGCAGGCATTGTTAATGTCGTAAATGTCCTTTGCCGTAATGCGCATTCCGGCCTTCTGCATATCGGCCTCGTTGCGGCCCAGCAGCATAGGAATCCACATACCCTCATCAGCCAACGCGCTGATTGTCACTGCCGCCATAGCAAGCAGCATCATAATTTTCTTCATAATAGCGATATTGATATTTTTTGCAAAAGTACAAAAATAACCTAATACGGCAAAAAAAAGTTATGCACCGGCCGCAACCCGACCGCTTCCGCACCGTACCATCTCCGTCCGTTAGTCGTTGTCCAGTTGTTGTCCAGTTGTTGTCCAGTCAATGACTGGACAACAACTGGACAACAACTGGACAACGACTGGACAACGGACGGAGATGGTACGGTAAGTCGCTGTGTTTCAATACGCGTTGAAACGGCTTTTTTGCGACGAAAAAATTAGGCGTCGACATACTATCGGCGCGCTTTCGGCGTTAATACTGCTTTAAAACAACTTTTTGCAACCGTGTCGCTCATTATAGACTATCCCTGGTATTTCATCGTTCTGTGCCTGCTTCTGGGCGTGGCCTACGCCGCCGCGCTCTACTGGCTGCGGCGTCGCCGCGACGCCGGCCAGACCCTGTCGCGGCCACTGGCCATAACGCTTTCGGCGCTGCGCGCCCTGTCGGTGGCAGCCATCGCATTCCTGTTCCTTGCCCCTTTGGTCAAACGCGAGGCGAGCCGCAAGGAGAAGCCCGTCGTCGTCATTGCGCAGGACAACAGCAAGTCGCTCGACTACTGCCCCGATTCGGCATTCTATCACACTGACTATCAGCAGCAACTCGACCGCCTGGCCGCCGACCTGTCGGGCGACTACGATGTGCAGCGCGTCAGCTTCGGCTCGCAAATCAATGCCGAAGGCACCGGGCTCACCTTCAGCGAGCCCTCGACCGACATAGCGCAGCTGGTGCAGGGCATTGCCGAGCGCTACTACCACCGCAACATAGGGGCGCTGGTGGTCGCCTCCGACGGCATCTACAACGCCGGCTCCAACCCGCTTGGAGCCACGGCGTCGCTGACCTTTCCGGTCTACACCGTGGCGATGGGCGACACCACCGTCCACCGCGACGCAAGCATAGCCAATGTGCGCTTCAACCGCGTGGCCTATCTGGGCAATTCCTTCCCGATGGACATCACCGTGAATGCCAATCAGTTGAAAGGCGCGACGGCAACGCTGACCGTGTCGTGCGACGGACGCAGGCTGCACAGCCGCCAGATTGCCATCGACGACGAGCGCTTCTCGGCCACCGAGAGCGTCACCGTCGACGCCGACCGCGCCGGACTGCACAACTACATCGTCGAGATTGCACCCCTCGGCGGAGAGCGGTCGCTGCGCAACAACCGCCGCGTCGTCCCGGTCGAGGTCATCGACGGGCACCAGAAGATTGCCATCATCGCCGCCGTGCCGCACCCCGACATCGCCGCCCTGCGCTCGGCCATAGAAGGCAACCAAAACTTTGAGACCGAGGTCTTTATGGCTAAAGACTTCAACAAGAACCCGCGCGACTACAATCTGCTTGTCTTCCACCAGCTGCCCACGAAGGTGGCCGAGTCGAACATCGATGTCGCCGCCCTGCTCAAATCGGGCACCCCCGCCCTCTTCGTGCTCGGCAGCCAGACCGACCTGGCACGCCTCAACAACCTGCACGCAGGGCTGGAGATACACTCGCGCATAGAGCGCCAGAACGAGGCCTCGGCACTGATAAACAAGAACTTCACCTACTTCACCCTGCCCGACGAGGCAACCCGCAGCATAGCCCAGTTTCCGCCATTGTCGTCGCCTTTCGGCGACTACAAGCTGGGGGCCAACGGGCAGGCGCTGCTCAACGCACGCATAGGGTCGGTCAACTCGGGCCTGCCGCTGATTGCAGTAACGCAGCAGGCGGCAAGCCGCTATGCCTTCATTGCCGGCGAGGGCTTGTGGCGCTGGCGCCTGGCCGACTGGCAGGCCAACCAGACACACGCCAACTTCAATACGCTTATCGACAAGATTGTGGTCTTCACCGCATTGCGAGCCAACAACGAGAAGTTCCATATCGACGCCAAGAACATCTTCGGCCAGTCGGAAGCCGTGACCTTCGACGCACAGCTGTACAACGACAACTATGAGCCTGTCAACATTCCCGACGTGGAGCTGACGGTGCGTCGCAGCGGCGAGCAGGGCAAGAGCTACACCTTCAACCGCTCGGCCACGGGCTATTCGCTCAATCTCGGCATACTGCCGCCGGGGTCGTACAGCTACAACGCCACGACACGATTCAACGGCAAAAGCCTGACGGCCAGCGGCTCGTTTCTGGTGGAGGACCTCCAGCTTGAGGCGCTCAACACCGTGGCCGACCATTCACTGCTGCGCACTATGGCCGCAACCACGGGCGGCTCGATGGTGGCTGCACGCGAAGTGGAGCGGATCGGCGGGTTGCTGCGCGAGCGCGACGATATGAAGACACTGGTTTTCAGCGAGACATCATACAGCGATATGCTCAATCTGCCGCTGATTTTCATTATCATAGTCCTGCTGCTCGCCGCCGAGTGGATAACACGCAAATACCACGGCGAGGTGTAAGGACGGGGCGTTGACAAGGCGAAAGCAAGGAGGGAACGACCGATGGATTTGAAAAAGATTATAAAAGGCTCTTCGTTTATGCGCGACGGCATCACGCTGGTGTCGGGCAATGTGTGGGCGCAGGTCATTGCCTTTGCATCCTATCTTGTCCTGTCGCGCCTCTTTTCGCCCGAGGATTTCGGCTTCTATAATGTCTTTTACTCTTATATAGAGGTGCTTGTCATCGTCAGCACCTGCAAGTATGAGCTGGCCGTGGTGCTGGCAGACAACGACCGCGAGGCTGCCGCCGTGAGCCGGTTGGCGCTGAGGCTCAACACGGTCGTTTCCATAGCATTGCTGACGCTGCTGCTGGTGCTGTGCGCCGTAGGCCGCAGCGAGGCCTTTGCCGGCACGAGGCTGGCGACACTCGACCCGAAACTGGCGCTGCTGGTGCCGCCGATGGTGTACTTTTGCGGCACGTCGCGCGTGTATTCGCAGCTGCTCAACCGCTTCCGCAAGTTCCGCCAGCTGGCGCTGTCCGAGGTGGTTGGCTCGACGTCGGGCGTGCTGTTCAAGGCGCTGTTCGGTCTGCCGCGCCTGGCGGCGACGCTGTGGCATAGCATCGGTCTGCCTTTGGGTACAATACTGGGCCGCATCTGCGCCAACATCAACCTGGCCGTGAAATGCCGCAGGCTTGGCCTGCCCCGCGACACGGACCGCAGCGAGCGCAAGGCTGCAGCGGCCCGATTCCACAATTTTCCACTCTTCACGATGCCCAAAGACCTTGTCAACAGCCTGTCGTACAACTTGCCGTTCCTGTGGCTGGCACTCTATTTCGACAAGGCGGAGGTGGGCCTCTTCGCTTTGGCCCTGACCTGCACCTTCAGGCCTGTCAACATATTCAACTCGGCTTTCGAGAAGCTTCTTTACGTGCGTGTCACCGAGAAGGTGCGCGCAGGCAAGACCATCAGCGGCGACATACGTCGCTTTATCTTGACAATCAACGCCGTGGCACTGCCGGTTTTTGTCGTTGCATTTATCTTTGGCGGAGACATCTTCGGGTTCCTCTTCGGCGACCGCTGGAGCGGATGCGGCTACTATATACGCTGCCTGCTGCCTTGGGTTTATGTGACGCTGACGTCGGCGTCGCTGGTGTTCATCAGCAATGTTTTCTCGCGCCAGCGGACAGAGTTTTTCTTCTATCTGATGCTGTTGGCGCTGCGTGTGGCATCGGTGGTATGGGGCATTGCCAGCGGCGACTTCCGCCATTCCATCCTGTTCTTCGCGCTGAGCGGAGCAGTGGTCAACGGTGCGCTGGCGGTATGGTATATGCGGCTGGTGGCACGCTACGAGTCTAACGTTTCCTTATAGTGATTACGAAATGTTCCGCTTTGGGTACCAGGCGGTTAAGCAGGCGGTCGCAGAGCCGCCAAAAGGGAATGCCGAGGTGCGACAACGGCATTACCAAGTGACTGCGCAGCAGCAGCTTGCTGCCTACAAGACGCATAGCGGCGATTTCGGCTGGCAGGGGCTGGACGATGCGGCGCATCTTGTCTTTGTCGAACGAATGGAGATGGGCGTTGTGCGGGGTCTTGCAGTTGCAGTGGATGCAGAGCGAGTAGGCGATTTGCTCCTTGTAGGGCGTCGAGACGATGAGCGTTCCGCCGGGCTTGAGCTTTGAGAGGAGTGACGATACAAAGCCCTGCGGGTCGACGGTATGCTCGATGATTTCGGAAGCCACGATGCAGTCGAAGGTTTGGTCGGC
This sequence comes from uncultured Bacteroidales bacterium, assembly GCA_905236645.1. Classification (GTDB taxonomy): domain Bacteria; phylum Bacteroidota; class Bacteroidia; order Bacteroidales; family P3; genus Colimorpha. Next base: position 9,604 of record CAJOMZ010000031.1, on the reverse strand, counting down.
GAAAGGCAGATGGTAGGCATCGGCCACTACCGCGGCGTGGGTGGGGAAAGGATGTTTGGAGAGCGCCTTCTGCGTGTTGGCTCGGGCAATGTCCATCGACACGACATTGACCCCTTTCGGGCAAAAGCGCTCGGCAACGAAGGCGCAACCGCAGCCGACATCCAGCAGCAGCCGTGAGCCTGCGGGCACCTGTTTCATCACTGTATCGCGGAGCAAACGCAGGTGGGTTGCCGTGAGGCGGTCGGTACGCTCGCGGAAATAGTCGAACTGTTCGGCGTCGATGGCATAGTGGCTGGTGTAGTCGAAGCCCGCTTTTGCAGGCTTTTCGCTGACAAACGACGGGATGTCGTCTTCGACCTTGAAGGAGTTGCCCGACGAGAGCAAGGCGTGCTCCTCGTCGCTGTATTTCAGCGGCCCTTGGGTGTCGGGCTCGCGCAGTATATCTAAAAGCCAGTCTTTCATTTATGAGGCATTGTTTTGCGTCAGGCGTTGTCGGTCTTGTGCTTCTGCTCCTCACGCTGTGCTTCGCGCTGTTTGCGGGCGTAGCCAGGCCCTTTGAAGGAGAACACTATCTTGAGCGACCGCAGGAAATAGTGGGGTACATCCTGTGCCTTGAGTTCTTTGATTTCGCGGCGTATATCGCGAAAGCTCTCGCCACGCAGCACTCGGAAGAGAATAAGTATGCAAGTCAGTGCAAGAGTTATAATCAGTAGTGCGGAAATAATCATTCTTTGTTATTGTTTAGTATTCTCTTAACGACGCAAACCGTATTTTATTGCATTACATTCAATTTAAATTAATAAAGATTTTTTTGCGATTTTTTTTGGTAGTTTCAAAAAAGGTTGTACTTTTGCATTGTGATATCAAAATGATATCAAAACGAATTATCAACAGAAAACAATTATTATCAGATTATTAAAGCAACAATTAAAACCAAACACAATGGAAACAAAAGAGTTTAACAGACAACTTTCGGGCAAGAACAACGGTTTCCTGCACCTTTTTCTGAACCTTGCAATGCTGGTGGGCTTCATCCTCATCGTCATCGCACTGGCCGGTTTGGACGGGATGATCAACCCCGAGAACGGCGAGCCGACGGCACTGATACTGCTGCCTATCTTGAGCGGCGTCGTGCTGACATTCGTCTACATCCTGCACTGCATCGGCTTTATGATAATCCAGCCCAACCAGAGCCGCGTGCTGACCTTCTTCGGCCGCTACAGCGGCACGGTGCGGCAAAACGGGTTCTTCTGGGTCAACCCCTTCTATGCAAAGCGTAAAATATCGTTACGCGCACGCAATATGGATGTGCCTCCCATCAAGGTGAACGACAAGAACGGCAACCCGATTATGATTGGTCTGGTGCTGGTGTGGAAGATTGCCGACACTTACAAGGCTGTGTTCGATATTGACGTTGAGACTCTGGCATCGGGGTCGACGGCTCAGCAGAACGCACAGGAGGCCCAGCCGCAACTGAAGGGCTACGACAGCTTTGTGCACGTGCAGAGCGACGCGGCGCTGCGCAAGGTGGCAGGCCACTACGCCTACGACAACATAGACCACAACAGCACGGAGTTGACCCTGCGCAGCGGCGCCGAGGAAATCAACAACCAGCTGGAAGAGGAGCTGCGCAGCCGCCTGTCGATTGCCGGCATCGAGATTGTGGAGGCACGCATCAACTACCTGGCCTACGCCGCCGAGATTGCCAGCGTGATGCTTCGCCGCCAGCAGGCCGACGCCATCATCTCGGCCCGCGAGAAGATTGTGGAGGGTGCCGTGTCGATGGTTGAGCTGGCACTGAACAAATTGAGTGAGCGCGAAGTGGTGCAGCTCGACGAGGAGAAGAAGGCCACGATGGTGAGCAACCTGCTTGTCGTACTCTGCGCCGACGAGAGCGCCAGCCCCGTAATCAATACTGGCTCTATTTATTAATCTATGAAAAAAACTTTTGCCCTCAGGGTGGACAGTGAAATGTACGATGCTATCGAGCGTTGGGCTGCGGACGAGTTCCGTAGCACCAACGGTCAGATAGAGTGGATTTTGTCTGAAGCATTGAAGAAGGCAAAACGTTATCCGAAGCGCACTTCCGACCGCGGTGGCGCAACGCAAAACGAATCTAACCGTAGGGGCGTACCCCCGTGTACGCCCACTGACGGGGAATCAGAGTCCTCTGGCAAGGGCGTTTCGCCCTCGGCCAAGGAGAAAGGAGGCGGCAATGAATAAAATCCGTATAGCCACCATCGCTCTGACCGCCCTGTCGCTGCTGAACTACCTTGTGGGCGGCATTATGGGATTCGTCCTGACAAGGGGCGAGAACCTCAAGACATTCGGCTTTGTGTTTGCCGTCTGTGTGTTTGCCAGCGTGGTGTGCCTGGTGGCCGACTGGGGGACGTTGCGACAGGCTGAGTCGAGAATGGAATACCGTGTGCTGACGCTTCGTAAATGGCGTTTTGTCCGCGAACCGCGCCGTATGAAGCCCGACGATGACGGCCTGCAGGCATTGCAGATGGGCATCACGGGATGGGCGTTTTCGCTGACAGTACTGCTTTATGCTTTAGCCCTGATATGGCCCGACAGATTCTGGATGCTGTCGTCCAGAGTGCTGATTAGCGCTACTGTGTTAATATCGGTAGCGAGCGGGGTTGTTATAGGTTTCATCCGCGCACGTCGTCAAGAAAAGAAAGGAGAATCGTTATGACTCTTGAGACAAAAAAAATCGTTGCCGCGATTGGCAGCGTTTTGGCACTGGCCGCGGTTGTCGCGGGCAACGTAGTGATGGCCACACAGATACGCACGCAGGGGGCTGGTTTCTACATCGGCTACCTGTTCTATTCGCTTGCTATCCTGGCCGTCGGAATGTTCATCACGTGGCTGCCCCGTATGAAAAACCATAAATGGGGCTTCAAGAAAGTCAACGGGCACCTGAAATGGACCAAATACAACAATATCGTCGACGAAAAGCGTATGCGGTTGATTTTCTGGCCACTGATTACGTTCTTTTTCGAATTGTCCGGCATTTTCAGCTTTTGCAACGACTTGTGGCCGTCGGAGAAGTATGAGGCTTTGACTTACGTATTTATTTTCCTGACAGTCACGCTTATGATCGTCTGGTCACTGACCACCGTAAAAGAAAAAGAGCCATAGGTGTAATATTTTGCCCCCCTCAAACGAATATTGGATAGAAGGAAACGAAGACGAAGACGAAAAAAGCAGATTAAAATATAGACACCATCATTATTTCCGACGCCAGTCGGAAACCATTTCCAAGATTACATCAGATTTCCAGGATTTGCCAAAGACGAAAGTTTGAAAGATTTCCAAGATTTCGCTCGCTTGCGAGCGAGGAACCAAAACAGCAGGTTATAATCATTTGAAATTAATAATAAAAAATATGGATGAAATTCTTCGCGTGGAAGGACTGTCGAAGACCTTCACGCTTTCAAAGAAACAACAGCAGATTGAGCGCACCACCCAACGCAAGAAGGTGGCTGTCGACAATCTGAGCTTCACCGCCAACCGAGGCGAGATATTCGGACTGCTGGGCCCCAACGGAGCCGGCAAGACAACGACACTGCGTATGCTGTCAACACTCATCAAACCCGACGCTGGCGACGCCGTCCTCGACGGGTGCAGCATCAACAGTGACCCCGAGGGAGTGCGCTCGAAGATCGGATTCCTCACTTCAGAGCTAAAACTTGAAGATTTCTTTACGCCCAACTACCTGTTCGATTTCTTCAGCCGCCTGCACCAGGTGCCCGAGGATGTGGTGCGCACTCGCAAGGAACAGATGTTCGCCCGCTTTGGCATCGACAAATTCGCCGAAGTGAAAGTAAAAAACCTCTCAACAGGTATGAGACAGAAACTGTCGCTTGTCATCTCGCTGGTGCACGACCCCGAAGTCATCATCTTCGACGAGCCCACCAACGGTCTCGATGTACTGACGGCACGCACCGTAACCGACTACCTGCAGGAGCTGCGCAACGCCGGCAAGACCATCATCCTGTCGACCCACATCTTCAGCCTTGTCGAACGCCTGTGCGACCGCGTGGGTATCATTATCGACGGCAAGATGATTTCCTGCGGCACACTGGAGGAGGTCTGTAACGGACTGACCATCGAAGACCGCTTTTTTGAAATCTTTAAGGAAGTGAAAGGAGACGAAGTATGAAAAACAACACCTGGACAATCATAAAGAAAGAGTTTGCACGCTTCTTCGGCGACCGCTCGCTACTGTTCACCACCGTCATAATGCCCGGCCTGCTCATCTACCTTGTCTACAGCTTGATGGGCGAAGGTATCGGCAAGATGGTGACCGAAGGCCAGAACGATGTGGTAACTATGCGTGTCGAGAATATGCCAGAATTCCTCGCCACCGAGATAGCCACCGACAGCCAGCTGGTTATACTTGAGCAACCTTTCGGGCAAGAGGACATCGATTTGCTGAGCGACAAGGACCTGAACATCGTGATGGTGCGCTTTCCAAAAGACTTCGAGCTCCTGACAAGCGTCTACGACCCGCAAAGCGGCCTGCCGGCGCCCAATGTGGAAATATACTATAACTCGACCAACAATGCCAGCAGCCTTATATACAAGACGCTGACGATGTTCCTTGATGCCTATGAGAGCGGGCTGAGCAACCGCTTCGACGTGAACCGCGCAGACAATGGCACAGAGGCCAAATTCGATATGGCCACCGAGGATTCCATCGGCGCTATGATATGGAGCGAACTGCTACCTATGCTGATAGTGATGATGCTCTTCAGCGGCACTATGGCCATCGCCCCCAGCGCCATCGCCGGCGAGAAGGAGCGCGGCACCATTGCCACCCTGCTCGTCACGCCGATGCGCCGCAACCAGCTGGCACTGGGTAAGATTGTGTCGCTCAGCTGCATCGCCCTGCTCAGTGGCATCTCGAGCTTCATCGGTATCGCCCTGTCGCTGCCAAGGATGATTAGCGGCGAAGATATCGACCTGGGCTTCAACTACACCTTTAGCGACTATCTCGCCATACTGCTTGTCATCTTCGCCACAGTGCTTATAATGGCCTCGGTGGTCAGCCTGCTGTCGGCGCTGGCCAAGGATGTCAAAAGCGCCGGCACAATGATCACGCCGTTTTTGCTTGTAGTAATGCTCTCCGGCCTGATACCTATGTTCCAGACCAGCACGCCCGACAGCTTCACCACCTATATCATCCCGTTCTACAACAGTATCGAAGTGATGACAGCCATCTTCGCCCACGAAATCTCGTGGACCAACGTCATACTCTGTCTGGCATCCAACACTGTCTATGCCGGCATTGCCGTATGGGGGCTTACACGTATGTTCAACAGCGAGAAAGTGATGTTCGGAAGATAAGCCTCAGTCTTTACTGAAACAGGAATCGCCATAGGATGCCTATGGCGATTCTTTTATTGTCTGTTGACTATATTCCTTATCGCCCGTCCTGTGAAGAGGCTGCACACAACAAGCAGCACTGCCATCATTGCCGCGGCGCTTGCAAGCAACGGCGTCACGCCACCGCCAGCCTGGAAAAGCATCGACAGCCTGCCCATATACAGCCCTCTGACCCACAGCACCAGTACGGCGGCCAGCACAAGGTCAGCCACGGTTATGGCGCAAACCAGAGCCTTATAGAATCCGGAAATGTCCTTGATCGAATAGCCTATGTTATGCAGATTGACGAACATCTCACGGTTGCGCTGCACTATCAGGTTCATACTCATAATGATGAACGCCACCGAAAGGACTATGATGATGACAGCAATGACCGTCACAAACAGCATCGCCAGCTTGAAGAAAAACACCATCTTGCTCGTCTCCAGCTCGCTCTTGTTGATGTTCAAGCCGTTGGCCTCGAAATACTGCGGTATGCGTTCGTCGCTGGCATCGCTGAATTCGACCAGCAGCCGGCTGCTGCCCTTGCCCTCAGCGGCCCCGAACTCGCCGTTGGCCCACCGCAGAAAGTCCTCCGGCACAAGTATAGAGTTAATCTTGCCCGTCAAGCCCACTATGCGGCTGTTGTAGACCTTGCTTTTGCCGTTGCCTTCCACATATATGCTGAACGTAACCTGCGACAGCAACGCCGGCGACACCACAGGCAGCGACTGGCTTTCGGCAAAGCCAAAGTTGTAGAGATTCAGGTAGTCCTCCGGAATGATGATTGGCAGGAAGTCCGACGTGCTGTCCCAGCGCCAATCTGCGCTCTCTATGTCCAAATAGCTGTCGGGGACACTTTCAAAGAAAAGGTCGGTGCTCATCCGCTGACCGTCGAACGAGATGGCAGCACTGGCGTTGAAAGCGGCACTGTTGAACAAGGCCACCTCCTTCACAAAATCCTGCTCCCTCAACTGCCTGAGCTCCTTTTCCGAAAAATACAAGCCCTCTTTCCTGGCCGTCTTGAAGACCGTGACGTTCTTGGACACCGTCACCGTGTGCGCGCTGAAAACGTCTGCCTTGCCGTTCAGCAGCGGCTTCAGGTCGCTATACACCTGTACGGCCAGCAGCACTATCGCCGCACCAACCAGCAACGTCAATGCGTAGCCCGCTATCTGGACCGGGACCAGCGTCTTGCGTTGTAACTTTCTCAACATAGCTATAAATTAAATGTCGCGTCGAACGGGAAACAATCTATTGCGTCAAGGGCCGTGACTATCAGTCCTGCGCCCTGCTTCCCGACCTCGCCCATAACCATATCGGCCACACGGCGGGCATTGTCGCTGTCTATGTGGCTGAAGGGCTCGTCCATCAGAAGGAACCGGAACGGCTGGCACAGCGCCCTCACCGCCGCCACGCGCTGCCGCTGCCCCAGCGAAAGCGTGGCGACAGGCTGTCCCTTCTTGCCTGAAGGCAGCAACAAGTCGAGCATCGCCCCTATCTCCGCTTCGCTCTTGAAGCCCGTAAGACGGTTCTTAAGCAGCACATTCTCCATTGCCGTCAGCTCAGGGAAAAGGCACAGGTCCTGGAACATATAGCTCAGCACCCTTATGCGCAGCTCGTTCTCCTCCCTCCGTTCTCCGTTCTCCGTTAAAACGACCTCGCCGTCATACTGGCCGCTGGTGCCATAGATAAAGTTTAGCAGCGATGTCTTGCCGTGACCCGAGCGGGCGCGGACCATATAGCGGCGCCCCTGCTCAAAGATCACCGAAGGCTGCAAATATATTTCGGAACCGGCCACTTCCGATTCCGACATATACCTTGGCTTGAGATTGTGAAGCTCTATGGTCATATTTAAATGTGCACGTCGGCGTCTTCGTCCCACTCATCTTCCCAATAACCCGTGTCGGTCTCATCGGTATAACTGCTGCCGCCGATCTCACTGGCCAGATTGCCCAGCTCCACCAGGTTGTCGTCCACAAAGTGCAGTGTGGCAAGCAGGCTGTTCTGCTTCTTGTCCTTGATATAGAAATCCCACGAGCCGCTTTTGGTGTCGATCATCCTGAACTCCGTGTAGTCGGTAAACTTGCCCAGGAGCGACTTGACGTTTGCCGGCAGCAGGGCCTGGATGCCGTCAGGGTAGTGGTTGATGTCGAGGTCGGCATACACATAGTTGCCGGCCTTCACCTTCTTGGCAACGCTCTTCATAGCGTTCTTGTTGCCGCCTTTCTTGAAGCCTTCGAGGGCAGCGTCCGAGTTGGTGACAAACACCGCCTTCTTGTTTAGAGCCACATAAATCGGGAAGTTGAAAAGGTCGCTGCCAATTTCGAAGACATTTTCTTCTATCGGCTCCATCTCGATTTCCTCAAAAAGTTTCTTCACTATGTCGGCATCCTTTATGTCCAGTGCCAATGCCATCATAGGCATCACCTTGCCTTCCTCGCCAACCTGCAGGTCGAACAGGTTGAACAACATACTGCCGCCAAAGGCCGACACAACGTCGCGTATCGTAACGCCGTCGAGCGCCTCCTCGTCAAGGTCGATGCCGAGCTCTTCATCGCTATCCAGCGCCTTCATAGTCTCTTTCAGGTTGTACCCGACCGAGATGGCAGCATAGGTCTTCTCAGGCATCAGGTCCACCAGGTCGCCGTTGAACTTCTGCATATACTTCTTGATGTAACGGTCGCTGATGCCTTGCACGGTGAACATCATCCGGGCCGCCCCTTTGTCGAACACAATGTTGCAGGCATAACTTGCCTTCTCTATCTCATCCCAGTAGTCCTCGCCATAGATCTGGCCTACAAGACCCCTCACATCCTGACCCTGACGCTCCGCAATGTCCATTATCTCCTTCATACCCATCCACATACTTATCTCGCTGCGGTTCTTCCAGTACTCGCGGAAACGCTTGTCGCCAGCCAGACTCTCGTCCTTCTTCAGCGACAGCACTTTGTCCTTACCGTTGCCCGAGAAAAGCAGCATAGCCACGTCGCCGTTGAAGGCCAGATAATATTCTTCGTTGATTTCGTCCACCATCGTTGCCAGGCGCCATCCGTCCTTGTCCTCGAACTTGACGGTCATCTCGTTCTGTTTGGCAAAATCGTTGAGGAACTCCTCAAACTTCTTCTTGTTGTGCATAGTGGCGATAGCAGCACCGTCGATGTCGCTACCATAGCAGAAATACACAGCAACGTCGCGTTTCAGGTGCAGGCCCGTCGCGGCGGGGTCCTTCAGTATGGCGTCGACCAGGTCGGCAGCCCAAGGGCTCTCGCTGCGCAGCTCCTGACGGCCCAGCTTGACAAACGAAATCTTATCGATATTGTCCAAATCCGCCTTGTCCCACAGCTCATTCATATCGACATCAACAACCACCATAGCGTCATTGGGTATATAGGCACCCATATCGACACCCTTGGAACAGGAGGCCAGCGTCACCACAGCCAGCAACGCGACCAACAAACCCAGTACATTTCTTTTGCAGAATAAATTCTTCATAATTAGTTATGTTACATTTATAAATAAATTAACTTTAAATCCATTAACGCACACACCCGACTTTTATTGCACCGCAAGCGATAAAAAATACGCCTTAGCCCCGAAGGGCCGACGGAAAGGCCGGCACTGTCCGTCGCCCCGTCGGGGCTCGAAAATGGGTAATGCATCGGTGCAGGGGTTGCGCTGCGCTCCACCCCTGCCTGTGTTCCGTCGCCCCGTCGGGGCTTTTTGCTTGTTGCGGCGGATTTGCCTGCCCGAACAATGAACACGGATTGCACGGATATAACGGACGAAGAGTCCGCGTTTATCCAAACAATCCGTGTTCAAAACAAATCCAAATAATATCATAATTCCCTGCGACGGCAAAAACTTAAAAAGTGTTAAAATTCACACCCTTTTTACTTAAACACCTGAAAACCAGTAAAATGACCAAATATCAACACCGCACCATAACCGACTCATCCTCAGCCAATTGCAAAGACATCTTCGTTCGTTGTCCAGTCGTTGTCCAGTTGTTGTCCAGTTGTTGTCCAGTCAATGACTGGACAACAACTGGACAACGAGCGGACAACAACTGGACAACGGACGGTGTTGGTAGGGCCGAAAAGCGGCGAAAACAAGGGCCATAGTCAGCGAGAAGGGCCTGCCGGCATTCACCACCTATGGCCGACTGCCGCTGCCGCCGGCGGGCCGTATGCTGGCCAATGCATTGGTTTTCAATCCGCTTGTCTCGTAT
>CAJOMZ010000030.1 GCA_905236645.1 uncultured Bacteroidales bacterium | reverse complement strand
AAACGGTGAGCTTGCCGCCGCCGTCATCAGCTTTCCACTCGACGCGACGGTCGCCGGACATACCTTCAAGGCTTACGGAGTCGGCACCGTTTCCGTCGGCGAGGACAAGCGCTCCGCGGGAGACGATAAGCGAGCCGTCAGTGTCGTGGTTGCCGGCACCAATCTTCAGTATGTTTGGGGCAGACTCCTCGCAGGCGTATTCAAACGAAACGCTGCCGCGCAAAGTGGCCTTCGGCGTGTTGTCCCCATAGGTTCGGGTAGTAAGCGTCAGCTTGGCGGGGGTCGCGCTTTCGATGACGCATGCATCCTCCTGCGTTTCTAAAGGCTTGTAGTTGCTGACAGTTGCGCATTTCTGGTTAAACCCGTTGAGGTCGAGCGTCAGATTCTTCGAGACTGCGATTTCGCCAGTCAAAGTGTTTTCGGCAAGGACCTTGATAGTCTGTCCACTCTCGGCCGCCGCAAACGCATCGGTAAGTGTTCTGTAAACCTGAACTTGAACCACGCCACTGTAAACAGCCGCTACCGGATCCGTTACCTTCGTGAATACGCCTGTATCGGTATTCAAGTCGAACATCGGCAGATACTCAGCATAATCCGCTGGATTGCCGGAGAGAATCTCAATGGTGGTACCGATCGGACCGGCATTAGCAGCCTCAATTCCGGCATTGGCGGTCATCATCGGGTAAAGCGTGCGTACTTCATTGATGGTAACTGCGATGACGGCTTGAGCGAAGCTATACCTTGTTTTGCCCTCCAAGGCCGTGGTCGTCAGGATATAGTTTCCGCCTGCGGCGATATCGCCATGCGAATATTCGCCAGGAACGACATTGAACGTAATTTCGCGGGAAACCGTAGCACCCTCAGTTTCACTGATGAGGAGTACAATGTCCTTATTCTGTGCGACCGCGTCGATCGCCGCCTGAAGCGTGCTGTACTTAGTCGTCGTTTCGCCTACGGTGATGCTCGCCACATACTGCTTGGTAACGACCTCCGCAGTGTTTACCGTATAGCCGTCGGTAGCGGTGAACTCAAACGTTCCGCCAGTGACTTCATAGTCGTCGGAGGTGTAGGTAACCGTCACCGTCGCGCCGCTCGCCACAGAGTACGTATTGGTCGTACCGCTCTCCGTTGCCGGAGCAACTGGCTCTCCACCGACAGAAACCGTGATCGTCGTATTGGCCACGACAGGGACGGAGATAGTGACGTTGTTCCTCACATAAACGCCATCCGACTTGACCTCCAAATCTGCCGCCGCGCCGTTGAGCGTAGCATTGTCGAGATTGTAGACTACAGAACCTGTCGTATTTTCGAGGGCGACGTTCGTAATGGGAAGAACACACGCGCCGGGGTTGGTGTTAGCGCTCTCGATGTTGCCGATTCCGATCGTGAGCGTTCCGCCCTGAGTGCGGGTAATGCCATTTGAAACAACGAGCATGCCAGCCCAGTCAGCGTCGACATTGAGAATGTTGTAGCGGACAGACGAGCAACCACCCCAGCCGGCAAGTACAAGCTGCGAGGAGCCCGTCAGATTGGAGATGCTCATCGTGGAGCCGCTCGAACCGTTGTTGAACACGGTCACACCGTCGATGCTCAGGGTGCCAGGGATCGCATATGTTGAATTGGCCGCAGCAATGACATAAGCATTATCCACATTCTGAAGCGAGATCGTCGAGTTGGCGTTGCCGGCACCGGTCAGCCACGTCAAGTTGCCAGTCAGACCCGCAACTTTGACGGTTCCCTTCCAGTTGGACTGCCTGGCATACCAGAGGCTCCGGGTATCGGTTGCCGCTGTGTCGTAGGTGTTTGTGATGGTAACGTCGTCCTGGGTGCTGAACACCAGATGCCCGTCTTGGTGCTCAATGCCTCTCGGAAGATTGTTAGGATCCGTCGTAAACGTGAGATTTCCGGCGCCTCTCTTGCTCACGCCACCGTTTGCGTTATACACCCTGATTGTGCCGCTGAGGGTAAGCGTCTGCCCGTCGTGGACAAAGGTCATATAGCTGTACAGCTCGTCGCTCGCATAGACCTCGATATGCTCCAGCTGGTGGGTGCCATAGAAGTATTCCGTACGGATATGATAGGCGGGAACCGTAGTGCGCACAATGCGGTTGCCGTCGTGAAAGAAACTCTCCTGATAGGGATGCTCGCCGCCGTGGTAGTCGATGCGGTACATCTCGTTGCCGTCCCAGTTCCAGTCCTGCTCCAGATACTCGCCGGTCGAGAAATAGGGCGCATCGTTCACATAATGGTCGTCCTGAGCCATTATGCAGTCAATCTTATGCTTGCTGGCAATGACGCCATCCTTGGGGCCGCACGATGCGCAAAGCGTTGCGCAGGCGGCGGCAACAGCTACAATCAACGTTTTAGTTTTCACAATTCATAATATTGCGCGGGCGTTGCAGCCCGCAGGTGTAAAAAAACATTCAATTCACATTCAGTGTCAAAAGTGCCGTGAGCGCTTCAATATGTAGGGCTGCATAATCTGGTCGAAGCCCAGATTGACATCGACCGGCACATAGTCGATGTGGTATTGCATAGCGTGGCGGCGCACACGTTCCACCTGGTCGCCCACCGCCTCGCGGTAGCGCTCGGCAATCTCGCCCGGGAACGCCTTGACCTTGCGCCCTGTTTCCATATCGATGAAATAGCAGGGCCTGTTGCCGTAGTTCAGCTCCAGTTCCTTGTCGCGGTCGAAGGTGTGGAACAGCAGCACCTCGTGCTTGCAGTGGCGCAGATGGCGCATAGCGTCGAACAGCGGCTCCATAGCCTCCTCGCGCACAAAGGCATCGGTGAAGATGACCACCAGCGAGCGGCGGTGCATCTTCTCGGCCAGCAGGTGGATGCATCCCGCCACATCGGTGCCTTTCTGCTCGAGGGCATCGGCCTTGACCGGCTGCAACAACTTCTCCATCAGCGAATAGACATAGCGCTGGTGCAGCACCGACGAGCGCACCTCGGTCTGCAGCTCGACATTGTCCGAGAACAGCGTCAGCCCGAAGGCGTCGCGCTGGCGCACAAGCAGCTCCATAATGAGCGCCGCGGCATAGACCGAAAAGGTCAACTTGTTGGGATTGCCGAAGTTGCCCTGGCGCTCCACGGGGAAATACATCGACGACGACCGGTCTATCAGCACCTGGCAGCGCAGATTCGTCTCCTCCTCATAGCGCTTCACGAACAGCTTTTCGGTGCGGCCATAGAGCTTCCAGTCTATGTTCTTCGTCGACTCGCCCGAGTTGTAGAGCCGATGCTCGGCAAACTCGACCGAGAAGCCGTGGAAAGGACTCTTGTGCAAGCCCGTGATGAAGCCCTCCACCACCTGGCGCGCAAAGAAATCGAGCGACTTGTATTTCTCTATCTCGGGAAACATCGAACCTCAAAAACCCTGGCGTTGACCCTGACATTGACCTTGCGTAGCGCAGGCAAAGGCCCCCGACGGCTGCCGTGCAGCAGTCGAAGCCAGCGCCAGAACCTGTCTGAAAATCAATATTAAAGCAGTGCGTTCAGTTTGTCGACCAGAGTGCTCTTGGCAACAAGGCCGACCGACTTGTCAACAAGCTCGCCACCCTTGATGAACAGCACCGTAGGCACGCTGCGCACACGGAACATAGCCGCCAGCCCGGGGCATTCGTCGACGTCGGCCTTGCCGACCACGACCTTGCCTTCAAAATCGGCGGCCACTTCCTCGACGATAGGCGCCAAAGCCTTGCACGGGCCGCACCACGTGGCTCCGAGGTCGAGAAGGATGGGGAGGTTTGTCTGCTTGATCTCGGCAAAATTATTGTCATTAACTTCTACTACCATAGCAATTTAAAGTTTTAATTGTTAAACATTATCATACTGCAAAGATACGTAAAAAAAAGCAATCGTCCGCAAAAAAAACGCATATATCTCCTCATTCGCTGTAAAACAACACCTTAAGCCACCACATCACGCCTCGCGACATCACAAAGCCAACACCGGAAAAACAACGCCTCATTACCAGCACTTTACGGGACCAACACCGTCCGTTGTCCAGTCGTCGTTGTCCAGTTGTTGCCCAGTTGTTGTCCAGTCAATGACTGGACAACAACTGGACAACAACTGGACAACGACTGGACAACGGACGGTGTTGGCAGGGCGGAAAAGCGTTCAGGAACCGGACAGGCTACAGGCCCGAAACGATGCATCTGCAAGTTGAAAACGCCCAAAACAGGGCCCGCCAGCCAACAAAGTGCCACGGGAAAGCGAGGCGGAAACAGCCCTGGCATCGACGGCAGGCTTATGATTAGCAGCCACTTACATATTATTTTAATATTTTTAACCAATTCAGAGGCCCTATTTTAATATTTTTTCGTATTTTTGCAGTGACATTAATATTACAACAAAACTACTGAGATGAAAAACAAGTTATTTATACCTTTTGTTGTTATGGCACTGGTTTTCAGTGCCGGCAATATTCAAGGACAGAATAAAGGCAAGACCACCAAAGGCAAGACCGTCAAGCCTGTGAAACAGGAGCCCGTCAATGTCGAGCTGCCGGCCAACAGCAACGACTGCCTCTTCGCTATCGAACTGATGCCCGACGTGCCTTTCGGCCCCACCCAGGCACCGCAGGGAGCCGGACGCATACAGGAGATTATGCGCGACCGGAACAACCCCAATGTGTTTGAATATGAGCACAATTCCACGTGGTATAAATTCACCGTGCCCTACTCGGGCAATCTGGAAATCAGCATTACGCCCAACAACGAGTGGGACGACTACGACTTCCTCGTGTACCGATACACCGACGTATACTTCAGCAACCGACTGATTGAGAACAAGCTGAAACCTCTGGCCGCCGACCTTTCGTCGAAAGACACCGCCGGCCTCTATGCCGCCACGCCCAAGAACTCGAAGGGGCAAGTGACCGCCAAGCCGCGCAGCAAGCGGATGACCAGCGCCACGATGGGAATGAGGGCCGACGGAAAGCGCTTCTTCATAGCCCCCAACGAGGACGAGGACTTCCTGAAATCGATCCCCGTCCGCAAGGGCGAGGTTTACTACATCGTGCTCGACAACAAGAGCAGCAAAGGCGACGGCCACACCATCAAGGTGTCGATACAGGTCGAGTCGTTCGAGCCGCTGGTGGTGTTCTACGACCCTGTGCTGAAGAAGAATATCGATGTCGACCTGCTTATCCTCGAGAAGAACACCGACAACCGACCCATCGCCAAGAACCCGGCCTTCAGAGGCGGCAAGATCAAGTTCGTGCCCGGCTTCAACTATGCGCTCTACGCCAAGAAGAACGGCTACTTTTCGGTGTTCAAGGAGTTCAACTCCAACATCTTCAAGGACGACACCCTGCTGCGCTTCAATATGAACCGCACCGAGAAGGGCACCAAGTTCCCCATTGCAGACATCTACTTTGACGACGACGCCAACCTGCTGCCCGAGAGCGACACCTCGCTGCTCAACTATATGCAGATGTTCAAGGGCCATCCGGACGTGACCTTCCAGATTAAAGGTTACGTTCAGTCGTATGCCGTGGACATTGAGGCGGACCAGAAGCTCTCGATTGCGCGCGCGCAGAGCGTCAAGGAGTTCTTTGTGGCTCACGGTATGAATCCCGACCAGATTACGATTGCCGGTATGACGCAGAACGAGATAAAGCGCGCCGCTGCCGCCGCCCTCAACAAGCATCAGGCTTTCAAAGACACTAAGATTGAGCTGATTATAACAGGAATAAGCAAGTAACGCCGGTTACTGTATAGCATTAAAGCTTGAATGCTTTGGCAGGTGAACGTCACTCAGCCAAAGCATTCAAGCTTTTGTATTGCAAGGCAACAGCGTCAGTATTGCTCTTTATCGTTGGGGAAACTCCTGGATTTTACATCGGATATATACTGCTTTACGGCGTGCGATATATCCTCGCCTATGGTGCCATAGAGACGCAAGTAGCGTGGCTTGAACTGCTGTGTGATGCCCAGCATATCCTGAAGCACCAGCACCTGCCCGTCGACACCGCTGCCGGCACCGATGCCTATGACAGGTATCTTGACCTCGGAGGCGATGCGCGAGGCGAGGGCTGCGGGTATCTTTTCGAGCACCATAGCGAAGCATCCCGCCTCTTCGAGCACGTGGGCGTCGTGGAGCACGCGGTTGGCTTCGTCCTCTTCGGTGGCACGCACCGCATAGGTGCCGAATTTGTTGATGCTTTGCGGCGTCAATCCCAGATGGCCCATCACGGGGATTCCGGCGCTGAGTATGCGCTGTATAGACTCGAGCACTTCCTCGCCGCCCTCGAGTTTGATGGCATCGGCTCCGGTCTCCTTCATTATCCTGATGGCCGAAGCCAGGGCCTGCTTTGAGTTGCCCTGGTAGGTGCCGAAAGGCATATCGACCACGACGAGGGCGCGGTTGATGGCGCGTACGACTGAGGAGGCGTAGACGATCATCTCGTCGAGCGTGATGGGCAGGGTTGTCTTGTAGCCTTCCATAACGTTGGCTGCGCTGTCGCCCACCAGGACTACGTCGATCTTGGTGCGATCGAGCAGTTGGGCCATCGAGTAGTCATAGGCCGTAAGCATAGCGATTTTCTCGCCGTGCAGTTTCATATTTTGCAATACTCTTGTAGTGACCTTGGTCACGTCAGTCTGTAAATAAGCCATTATGTAATGTTTGGTTGTCTGAACGACAGGATGTTATTCTATTTCTTCGTCATCCTTGTAGCGGCGGTCGGATTCCTGTTCCTCAATCTCGTCGACTTCATCCTCGACGATGCGCATCAAGGCCCGGAGGGGTTTCTTGATTTCATATTCGCCGTGCCTGCCCAGGCGATAGGCCTTCCAGTGCTTGCCGTCGGCGGCAAAGGAGCCGTCCTCCATATCGGTCTTGCACTCGTAGAAGTAGTCGCTGAGCTCGTTGGGCTGAATGCGTTTGCCAAGGAATATGGTGTCGAGTTGCATTGCGTTGACCGATGCCTGTACGCTTAGCGATATCTTGGAAGGCATTTTCTTGGTCGTCAAGGCTTTGTACTCTACGCCTTTTTCGGAATACTTCTTGCCGAAGATGCGGATTTTGTTGTCAAGTTGCTCTTGCGTGACGGGGAAGCGTACATAGATGGAGTCGGGCAACGGCTGCGAGCATTCGCCGTATTTGCGGTTGAGGCTGCTGTGCAGCACGATGTAACCGACCTGTACGATGATTTGCTTGCGATGCGGCACCAGGAAATAGTCTTCCACTATTGGCTTGTATTCGAGGTGTTCTTCGATGGAGAACTTGACGTCGGAAGGGCAGCTGTCCTTGGTTTCCTGCACATTGTAGAGGGCTCCGCGCTTCATAAACACCGAGGCATAGTAGCCGCGCACAGTGGTGTCCATCGAGGGCACCGCACATCCACGCGCCGCTCCAAGACAGGCATCGGGGTCGTTATGGAGCGTTATCAGCACGCAGTTGTTGAGTTTCATAGTCTTGTTGAACGTCAGTCTGCTTTCGGGGAGGTCGCGTACATTGTAGGCGCTGCGGGTGACGGGCACTTCGTAGCGCACAGTCTCCACCGTGTCGCCGTGGCAACTGCACTTGATGGGGTTGGGAGCATAGCGGATGGGGAACGGGGCGTAGCAGCGGTTGGCGAAGTAGGTGTAGATATTGTTCACGCGCTCCTCGGAGAGGGCCTCGCTGTTGCTATAGCCTTCGATAGTAATGGCATAGAGCTTGGGGTTGGTGCGGTCGGCAAAGGCAACGCGATAGACCGAGTCGAGCCAGTCGAGGTCGCTGGTACTATAGGTGGCAGAGGAGCCGCTATAGTTGATTAGCAGGCAGAAATGGTCGGGGTGCTCCATTGCTTTCTGCATATTCTTAATGGGCTTGGCGCTGGGAATATAGATTCCCGTCTGTCCTTGGGTGTTGCCGCAAAACAGCAACGACAGTCCCAAAAACACTACTGAAGCGAATACCTTGGCACAACGGTTCATAATATATTTGTTGTTATTACTATTTAACAGAGTTTTTAAGTTCACTGATAACGCTGTCGGTCGAGATGCCTTCAGCCTCGGCATAGTAGTTTCGCACAAGGCGGTGGCGTAGGACTTCGGTGGCGACAGCGTTGACATCCTCGCGGTCGGGCGAGAACTTGCCATTGAGGGCTGCATTGGTCTTGGCGCCCATAATGAGGTACTGCGAGGCACGTGGACCGGCGCCCCACGAGAGGTATTTACGGGCCAACAGGTTGTCCTCGTTGTCGGGCCTTGTTGCCGATACCAGACGCACGGCGTATGACACGACATTGTCGGGCACAGGCATACGCCGTATGACCGACTGGTACTCCATAATCTCATCGGCGGAGAGGACTACTTCCAATTCGCCGTCCATATCAACCGTGGTACGTCTGACGATGTCCATCTCCTCGTCAAACGACGGGTAGTCCATCTTTATGTTGAGCATAAAGCGGTCGAGCTGTGCTTCGGGCAGCGGATAGGTTCCCTCCTGCTCTATGGGGTTCTGTGTGGCAAGGACGAAGAACGGGCTGTCGAGCGGATAACTGTGTCCGCTGACGGTGACGGATTTCTCCTGCATTGCTTCGAGCAGGGCGGCCTGCGTCTTGGGCGGAGTACGGTTAATCTCGTCGGCAAGGAGGATGTTGGCGAAAACAGGTCCTTTTACAAAGCGGAACTTGCGGTTCTCGTCGAGGATTTCGGTGCCTGTGATATCTGACGGCATTAGGTCGGGAGTGAACTGGATTCGGCTGAATTTCAAGCCGAGGGCCTTGGATAGCGTGTTTACCATCAAGGTCTTTGCCAGTCCTGGCACGCCGACCAGCAGACAATGGCCGCCGGTGAACACGGAGAGCAGCAGGCTTTCCACGGCCTTGTCCTGTCCGATGATGACCTTGCCTATTTCCTGTCTGAGACGCTGATATTTCTGAACCAGCCTGTTCAATGATTCTGTATCTGATGCCATTTTGTTGTTCTGTAGTTTGTGATTCACGATTTGCTACTCGACCCATTTGAGTCGGAAGTTGCAGTCTTTATAGTCGTTGTCGATGTGAATGTAAGTGTTCTTGATTGTCTTCTGCGCCCAGTCGAGTATCTTTTCCTGCTTGGCGTTTTCGAGTGCCGCGTTATAGATGCGGTCGTAGTCGTCGGTGAGGTTTGCCTTGTGCTCGGGGTTGCGCTTGATGACGGTTACAAGCCTGTAGGCATCCTTGTTCTCGTCGGTTTTCATCGCCGTGGCGTTGCTGACCTGGCCGGCGTTCATCTGGGAGAAGCCGATGCCGGGATAGAGCTTTGAGAGCTCGCTGAGCGTGAACTGATAGCCTCCGTTGACGGGGTGCGTCACTTTGCCGCCCTCGATTTTGTTGGAGTTGTCCGAATAGCGGGACGCTGCCTCGGCAAAAGTGATGTGGCCGAGCCTTATTTCCTGCGCTATGCTGTCGAGAAGTATGCGGTTGCGCAGCAGGTCTTCGGGCGACACTTTGGGGGTCAGGAGGATATGCCTGCAATTGACGGTGTTGCCGCGGCGTTCGATGAATTGAAGGATGTGGAACCCGAACGGGCTTTCAATTACCGGCGACACTTCGCCCGGCTTTAAGGCAAAGGCCGCGGCCTCCACCTCGCCGACCATTTCGCCGCGCGGAAAGAAGCCCAGTTCGCCGCCCTTGCTGGCAGTGCCGGGGTCCTCGGAATAAAGGGCTGCAAGGGTGGAGAATTGCACTTCGCCCTTCAATACGCGCTCGCGCATCTTGTTCAATTCCAGCTTGACGCGCTCACGCTCTGCATCGTTGATATCGGGCTTGCGCACTATCTCGGCGATTTCGTATGTCTCTTCTATCGTCGGCAGGCTGTCTTTGGGTATATTGTTGTAGAACTGGTTGACCTCGTAGGGCGTAATCTTCACATTGTTAGTCAGATTATACTGCACCCGCTCTGTCAGCATCCGCTCTTTGAGCATCCTGGACAACAGATCTTTCATCTCGTCGTAGGTGTAGCCTGTAGCCTGTCTCATAGCCTCCTTGCTACCGTACTGGCGCTCGTAAGCCTTCATATATCGCTGCACGTTTGACTCGACTTCTTCGTCGGTGATGTCGGCATCGGTGCTGTCAACCTCGCCTTTATGGACGAGCAGCTTCGAAATCAAAAGGCCTTCAAGGATATTGCATCGGTTTTCAAATGCATTTTCATATCCTTGACGTATGCGAATGGAGACGTATCCGTTTTCTATGTCAGACAACTTGACAATATTCTTGCCAACGACAGCAACCACCTTGTCTATGACAGGTTCGTTGTCGCTTTTTGCCTGCTCGTTCTGGGCGAAGGCTACCGTGGCTATGGCAGCAAATAAGAATAATGCAACTACCTTGCGCTTCATTATAGTTTTATTAGTACGTGATTTCGTCTATGACATTCTGATGAACAACTACATTGTACTTCTTTTTCAGTTGTTCGACCAGTTCCTTTTCCAAATAAGTTTGGTATTCATTTATATAGTAGCCCCGCGCTTCCTTGACGGTTTTCAACGTAGGATTGTACAGCTCGTCCACCCTGACAACCTCATATCCCTTCGGCAACGGCCTTTCATACACCCCCTTACGCCACTGGTTGGGCTGAAGGATGTTCTGGTGTTCTTTCTCGACAACGGTGCCACTTGTTATTTTTATATCTTCGTCGCCTTTCACGGAAGATGTAAGTTTGTTCGAAAGCTGGTCATTTGTCCAACCTTTTTTGACTGCCTTCTCAACCATCTTGACGACCTTGGCGGGAGCCACAATGCTACTGTCCGCAATGTTGACAACGGTCAAACTGGCACGTTCATTCCAGAAATACGGTGCATCAGCCTCGTTGTCTATGCTGCGGGTCTTTGAATAAGCATCGTAGAACCCAGCAAGTCCCACGGTATCCCTTATCGCTTTCGACCATATCATTTTGTCGTTGTAAGCAAAAATCATAAGGCCGCTACGGTATTCATTCATCAACTGCGCGAACTCGTTATGCTCCTCCTCAAGATGCTTGTCGGCATATTCAAACACTTTGTCATTGATAAAGTTATCGTATCTGTCTTTGAGATACATATCCAGGTCAAACGCTCTCTCGTGTCTCTGATTCCTCTCAATGAATTTCAGCAGGTCTTTTGCAGTATACTCCTGGTCCTCAACACAGAACAGCGGTCGCATATCTTTAACCATCGTATCGCTGTAACGCCAAGTCTTGATGAACAAAGAATCCGTCAATGCTGCCCTGCATTCGGCCAACGAAGCTTTGGGTTCCTTGACACGCTTGCCGTTCTTGCCCTTCACAGTGACATAAGTGGTGGTATTGTCCACAAAATTGTAGCGTTTCTTGCACTGTTCCACGAAGGCTGTCCGTGGCTTGCGGCTACGAATGTCGCGAGCCATACGCTGCTTGTAGTAAGGCATCATTTCCTCATACGATGGCAGACTGTCCTTGCTGTTCAGCTTAACTATATGCCAACCGTAATGAGTGTGGAACGGCTTAGACATATCGCCAGGCTGCATAACCGAGAGGATCCGCACATATTCCGACGGGATTTCCCTTACATTCATATTGGTCAGAGCACCGCCCTGAGCAGCTGTACTCTGGTCGTCGGAATAGTCGTTGCACACATTGGCGAAGTTCTCGCCGTTCAAAATCTTATCGAAAGCCTGCTTGATAATACCCTCGGCTTTCGAAGGATCGGAAGACTCTGCCACCCATATATGCTGGAATGAGGCTTTGCCCAGATAGTGCATCTTGTCTATAAGCTTGACAAGATGATAGCCGTATGCCGTACGGACAGGCTTCGACACCTCGCCAATCTCCAGGTTGTATGCTGCCGACTCGAAAGGATAGACCATTTCAAAGACATTGAAATTACCCAGGTCGCCGTCATCCTTTTTCGGTCTGCTGTCAGAAGGACGTTCTGCTCTTTGGTGAGCCTCATTGTACTCTATCGCCACGGCAGAGAAATCCTCGCCCTTTTTAATCCTTTCATACAAATCCATTGCCTCCTGATAAGCCTTCAGGGTATCTGCCGGTGTAGGCTGGTTGCCCATTCTCACCAGAATATGCGCAGCGTGCAACGTGTAGTGGTTACGCTCATAAGCCTCCTTGAGAAGCTGGTCAAGCGTTACAGAATCAATAAGATAAGGCGCTGCCAACTCATTACGATAGCCCGTAAGTTCCTTGATCATATCGGGCATTGTATCAAAGCCCTGCTCATATGCGTCCTCCAGCTTGACTCTGTAGTTCACAAACAGGTCCACATACTCCATCAGCGCCTGGCGCTTCTCGAATGTACAAGCAGTGGGAGCCGCGCTGGGGTCTTTGCCCACCGAGCGCAGGAACTCACTCATAAATTCCGACTTGTATATCTTCTTGCCGTTGATTTCAAAAACAACAGGGTCGTCGGCTTTCTGGGCGTTGACGCCTGAAGCCATACCGACAGCAAACAACAAAACAAAAATCTTCCTCATTTATTATCTATCAAAGTTAAAGTCAAGGTTAAGAACAATGTTAGGATTATCTTGAATAATTCGGAGCCTCACGGGTTATAGCGATATCGTGGGGGTGGCTTTCCGTGCGGCCAGCGGCGGTGATGCGGATAAACTTGGCCTTTTGCAAGGTCTCAATATCCTTCGAGCCTGTGTAGCCCATACCGGCCTTCAAACCGCCCACAAGCTGATACAGCACCTCGTTGAGCGAACCCTTGTAAGGCACGCGGCCCACAACGCCTTCGGGGACAAGTTTCTTGACATCGGTCTCCTTGTCCTGGAAATAGCGGTCCTTCGAGCCGCTCTGCATTGCCTCGAGCGAACCCATACCGCGGTACGACTTGAACTTGCGGCCTTCAAAGATGATAGTCTCGCCCGGTGCCTCGTCGACGCCGGCCACAAGCGAACCTATCATAATGCTGCTTGCACCTGCGGCAAGAGCCTTGACAATATCGCCGCTGTAGCGGATGCCGCCGTCGGCAATGAGCGGAATGTCATAGCCGCCCTGCTTCAAGGCTCCGGCCACTTCGCACACTGCCGTAAGCTGCGGCACACCGATACCGGCAATGATGCGTGTCGAGCAGATACTTCCCGGTCCAATACCGACCTTCACAGCGTCGGCACCGGCCTCGGCCAGCATCAGCGCAGCCTCGCCGGTAGCGATATTGCCAACCACCACGTCAAGTGCCGGATACTTGGCCTTGACCGATTTTAGCGCATCCACAACCCTTATCGAATGGCCGTGGGCGGTATCAATGACTACAGCGTCGACACCGGCAGCAACCAGAGCGTCCACACGGTCCATCATATCGGTCGTGATGCCCACACCGGCTGCCACACGCAGACGGCCGTTGGCATCCTTGCAGGCCACAGGGTGTTCCTTGTTCTTCATAATGTCGCTGTAGGTAATCAGCCCCATCAGCTGGCCGTCGTCGCTGACCACAGGCAGCTTCTCGATTTTGTACTCTTGCAGTATTTCGGCGGCCTCACTGAAGGTAGTGCCCTCGTGGGTCGTAACGAGCTCAGTAATCATTATTTCGCTCAGCGGACGGCTCATATTGCGTTCAAAACGCAAGTCGCGGTTGGTGACCATACCTATCAGTTTCTTGTCGGCATCGACAATGGGAATGCCGCCGATGTGGTATTCGTGCATCAAGCTCAAAGCATCTTTCACCAGCGCGTCTTTGCCCAGTGTGACGGGATCGACAATCATACCGTTCTCCGAGCGTTTCACCTTGCGCACCTCGTTGGCCTGGTTTTCGATGGACATATTCTTGTGCAACACTCCGATACCACCCTCCTGAGCCATACCGATGGCCATAGCAGCCTCGGTCACAGTGTCCATTGCGGCACTGACCATAGGAATATTAAGTGTGATATTACGTGAAAAGCGCGAGTCAACCTTCACTTCGCGCGGAAGAACGTCAGAAAAGCTGGGGACGAGGAGAACGTCGTCGTATGTCAAACCCTCGCCAATGAATTTTGTGGTATCTGTATACATAGCATTAAATTTTCGTGCAAAAATACAAAAAAAAACCAACATATAAATAATAAATTTAATAACATTTGCCAACTCATTAATTATCTGTGACAAAGAACACCATTTTTTTGCCACAGGCAATAAAAACCCTTTTCACATTATACTCTTCACTGCTATCAATTCGCTTTTTTTACGTACCTTTGCAATTCCAAATCCAAAGCAAATGAAACACCTTTTCACACTCACATTGCTCCTGCTGACGGGCATCGCCTCGACCCAGGCGCAGGACACAACCGAATTCACACCGCGCCATCCGCATCACCCGTCGTCTCTTGGC
Source organism: uncultured Bacteroidales bacterium (assembly GCA_905236645.1). Lineage (GTDB taxonomy): Bacteria > Bacteroidota > Bacteroidia > Bacteroidales > P3 > Colimorpha. The sequence goes on along the minus strand of CAJOMZ010000030.1, from coordinate 3,705 downwards.
ATCAGCTCCGACAACTCGATGCACCTGCTTTACGACCTGCCCGTAACCAACCGCGAACTCATACAAGGCTGCCGCCATCTGGCGCTCGACATCGATGCCGCAGGCTTCTTCTTCGATGCCGAATATGCCACGCCATTCGCCAAAGGCTTCTCTGTCGCCGGCTTCCGCCTCTCGCCTGCCCTCGCCTACGGCATCAACGAGCGTGCCCAGCTGCGCGTCGGCTTCAACGCCACCGTCTTCGCAGGCCTCGACTCGCTCTATCGCCTGCGACCCGCACTCTCGCTCATCTACGCGCCGGCAAAATGGCTCACCCTCGTTGCCGGAACCATCTACGGCAGCAACACCCACCAGCTGGCACCGGCCGTCTACGACCCCGCCCGCTGGATATACAACTATCAGGAAGACGGCCTGCAGATACTGACCAAGACCAAAAGATGGAGCAGCGACACCTGGCTCGACTGGACACACTACCTCACCCCGTGGACGCCCGACCAGGAACGCTTCACGATGGGTACAAGCCACATCTTTAGAATAGCAAAATTGAATACTGAAAAAAAGGTATGGAAAGGATGCAATCTTGACAAATACAACCAATTGGGCTGGCAATTCAATCTGCCTGTCCACTTCATCGCCACCCACCGCGGAGGCGAGGTCAAGACCATAGACACCAACACCGTAACGACGTTCAACGAGCGCGTCGGATTGCAAATCAAATATTCATTCTCAAACACTTTCAAGCCCTCTTTTCACTCCTTCAAACTCGATGCCTCTCTCTACAATTACCACCTTGAGGACAACACCCTCGACCACGGCGGCAAAGCCTTCCACCCCACCCTCTCCTACGAATGGCTCCACTGGAACCAATACCACTTGTCGCACTTTTCCCTCCGCGCCATTGCGGGTTTCTGGCACGGCGACCACTATTTCAGCGCCTTGGGCAGCCCCCTCTTCTGGTCGGCCAACGCCTACAGCGCCCTGCACATCCCTGCATCGCCAAGCCTTGCCAACGCCACAGACATCCGCAACCTACTGACATTCACCCTCTCTGCCGAACACGAATTCAAAGGCCTCAACCTCGGTCTGCAGGTTGATGCCCTCTACGACCTCGACCTCCGCAAGACCGACCTCCTCTTCGGCTTCTATATGCGCTTCAAAGAAAAATTCCTGCTGTTCTAATCTTTGCAACTCAGTTGCAAGAAAACAGCCGTAATTTTGCATTCAGAAAACAAACAATAAAATGCAATATTATGGCTCATAATCAACACACTACACACGAACATCACGATGAGTGCCACTGCCACGGACACCACGGCGAAGGGCACGAGCACCACCACGAAGGGCACGAGCACGAAGGCCACGAGCATCATCACGACCACGACGAGTCGCCCAGGGAACTATTAATAAAGATTATCGCCGCTGCAGTGCTGCTGGCCGTTGCCGTCTTCATCGAGCACAACACCGGCCTCGCCACCTGGCAGCTGCTATTGATCTATCTTATACCCTATCTTATCGTGGGCCTCGACACCCTCAAGGAGGCCACCGAAGGCATCCTGCACGGCGAGGCCTTCGACGAGCACTTACTGATGGCCGTAGCCACCATCGGAGCGCTGTGCATAGGCTTCCTGCCCGGAGCCGAGACGCAGTTTCCCGAAGCCGTCTTCGTGATGCTCTTCTTCCAAGTCGGCGAACTCTTTGAAGGCTATGCCGAAGGCCGCAGCCGCCAAAGCATAGCCCACCTGATGGACATCAGGCCCGACACGGCTACCGTTGTCCGCGACGGCAACGAGCTGATCGTCAACCCCGAACAGGTAGCCATTGGCGAGACCATCATACTGCGCCCAGGCGACAAGGTGCCCCTCGACGCCGTCATCACCGAAGGCGCCACCGCCCTCAACACCGTTGCCCTCACCGGCGAAAGCCTGCCGCGCCAAGTCTCGGTCGACGACGAAATAATATCAGGATGCATCAACATCAGCGGCGTCGTCAAGGCCCGCGTAACCAAGACCTACGGCGAAAGCACGGTGTCGAAGATAATCGACCTTGTCGAGAACGCCTCCGAACACAAGTCGCGCAGCGAAGCGTTCATCACGCGCTTTGCCCGTGTCTACACGCCCGTAGTGGTCTTTGCGGCCGTCGCCCTGGCCATCGTGCCGCCCCTGCTGTCGCCTCTCTTCTCGTCGTCGTTTGCGGCGTCGTTCCCCACCTGGCTCTACCGCGCCCTTATGTTCCTCGTTGTCAGCTGCCCCTGCGCGCTGGTCATCAGCGTGCCCCTCACCTTCTTCGGCGGCATAGGTGGCGCCTCGCGCAAAGGCATACTTATCAAAGGCGCCAACTACATAGACATACTGTCAAAGGTCGACACGGTGGTCTTCGACAAGACCGGCACGCTGACCCACGGACGTTTCGCCGTCGAAGCCGTCCACCCCGAAAAATACGACGAGTCGCACCTTCTGCACCTCGCCGCCCACGTCGAGCACTTCTCCACCCACCCCATCGGCGCAGCCCTGCGCGACGCCTACCCCGACGAGGCCACCGACGGCTGCACGATAACCGACGTCGAAGAGATTGCAGGCCACGGCATACGCGCCAATGTTGAAGGCAGCATCGTCTGCGTGGGCAACGGCAAACTGATGGATGCCGTAGGCGCACACTGGCACGAATGCCACCTGACAGGCACCATCATCCACATAGCCATCGACGGCGACTACGCCGGCCACATAGTCATCAGCGACCAGATAAAAGAAGACAGCGCCGACGCACTCAAAGAGCTGAAAGAGATTGGCATACGGCGCACCGTGATGCTCACCGGCGACAGCAAGGCCGTTGCCGAAAGCGTAGCCTCCAGGCTCGGCATCGACGAATACCACGCCCAGCTGCTGCCCCAAGACAAAGTGCAGTGGATGAGCGAAGAAAGCGGAAAGCGGAAAGCGGAAAGCGGAGAGCTGGAAGCGGAAAGCGGAAAGCGGGAAGCGGAAAGCGGAAAGCTGGAAGCGGAAAGCGGAGAGCGGAAAGCGGAGAGCGGAAAGCGGAAAGCGGAAAGCGGAAAGCTGGAAGCGGAAAGCGGAGAGCGGAAAGCGGAGAGCGGAGAGCGGAGAACGGCCTTTGTGGGCGACGGCATCAACGACGCGCCGGTGCTGGCCCTGGCCGACGTGGGCATAGCTATGGGCGGACTGGGCAGCGACGCCGCCATCGAAGCGGCCGACATAGTGCTTATGGACGACCGCCCGTCAAAGATACCGCTCGCCATACGCATAGCACGACGCACACTGCGCATCGCACACCAGAATGTGGTCTTCGCCATCGGCGTCAAGGTGCTCGTCCTCCTGCTGGCCGCGCTCGGCGCAGCCACAATGTGGATGGCCGTCTTTGCCGACGTCGGAGTGACCGTCATTGCCGTCTTCAACGCAATGCGCACACTAAAAACATAAAACCGCCGTTAATAAAGGAGCACAGGCATCCCGCCTGCAAAAACCAATGCCAACAACACCACAATGCCCGACGAAGAAACCCTATCCAATGCAGGAATCCGCGTAACAGCCATACGCACAATGATATGGCATCAAGTGCGCCGCCACACCGACGGCGTGTTCAGCCTCGGCGACCTCGAAGAGGCGCTGCCCACCGTCGACCGTTCCACCCTGTTCCGTACGCTGACCCTCTTCAGCGACGCCCACCTGCTGCACAACGTCGACGACGGCAGCGGCG
>CAJOMZ010000029.1 GCA_905236645.1 uncultured Bacteroidales bacterium | reverse complement strand
TCAGGGGTTGCAGAGGCCTGACCTCCGTCACCATCCCCGAATCGGTGACCAGCATCGGCTCCAGTGCCTTCGAAGGTTGCAGTGGCCTGACCTCCGTCACCATTCCCAACTCGGTGACCAGCATCGGCGGTGCTGCCTTCTATGGTTGCAGCGGCCTGACCTCGATTGTGGTGGAGGCAGGGAATACGCACTACGACAGCCGCGACAGTTGCAATGCCATTATTCAGACAGACTTGAATCATCTTGTGCAGGGCTGTAATACCACTGTTATCCCCAGCACAGTGATCAGCATCGGTAACTACGCCTTTGTGTTTTGCAGCGGCCTGACCTCCGTCACCATCCCCAACTCGGTGACCAGCATCGGCAGCTACGCCTTCTTTAATTGCAGCGGCCTGACCTCCGTCACCATCCCCAACTCGGTAACCAGCATCGACAACTACGCCTTCTATAATTGCACCGGCCTGACCTCTGTCTATTGTAAACCGGCACTGCCTCCATCAATGGGCAATGACTGCTTTTTTGGTGCTTCATCCTCACTACAAATCTATGTAGAGTGTAGCTCCGTCACCGCCTACCAGACCGCAACAAATTGGAACAGTTATTCATCACGCATACACGGTATGCCGTTTGATATGGACATTGCCTACACCTTTCTTTCGAACGATGAGAGTATGGGTGTTGTCAATATCGGCGCATTGGATTGCGACAGCAACATCACCGTCACGGCCGTGCCCGGCACCGGCTATCGCTTCCTGCAGTGGAGCGACGGCGGCACAGGCAGCACCCGCACGTTCCACCTGACAGCCGACACCACGGTGACGGCCCTGTTCGATTACATCACCTACGCTGTCGCCGGCCTGTCCGCCAACACGGCGCAGGGTGTCGTGACAGGCAGCGACACGGTGTATTACGGCGACACGGTGACGCTCACTGCCGTGCCGAACTACGGCTACCACTTCACACGGTGGAATGACTATGGCACTATGAACCCGCGCACAGTTGTGGCGACCGGCGATGTGACCTATACCGCCTATTTCCAGCCAAACACGTACACCGTCACGGCGGTGTCCGACAACACAGAGCAGGGCTCTGTCAGCGGTAGCGGCACCTCCTCCTATCTTGGCACCCGCACCATCTATGCCTATCCTGCCACGGGCTACCACTTCACCCATTGGAGCGACGGCGACAGCAACGCCACACGCACCATCACCGTGACACAGGACAGCACGTTGACGGCCTACTTCGAGATAAACTCCTATCAGCTCACCGTGCTGCCCAACGTCGAGACACAGGGCACGGTGAGCGGCGGCGGTACCTATACCCACGGCAGCCAGGCCACCGTCACCGCCACGCCTACGCAGGGCAACCGCTTCGACCGCTGGAGCGACAACAACCTGCTGGCCTCGCGCACCGTCACGATGACTTCCGACGTGCAACTGGTGGCCGTCTTTGTGTCGGTCGACACGGTACATATGCACGACACTACAATCCTACACGACACCACCTACATTGACGTGCCATACGCGGTGCACGACACGACGGTAGTGGTTGATACACTGACACTGACGGAGTATGTACAGGTACACGACACTACCTACATTGACGTGCCTTACCCTGTGCACGATACGACGGTGGTAATAGATACACTGACGCTGACGGAGTATGTACCTGTACACGACACGACCTATATCGACGTGCACGACACCACCTACATCGACGTGCCTTACCCTGTGCACGACACGACGGTGGTGATTGACACACTGACATTGACGGAGTACGTGCCGGTGCACGATACGACCTATATCGATGTGCCTTACCCTGTACACGACACGACCTATATCACGCTGACAGACACCTTAATCAATACAGTCTACGACACCGTCGACAACTACATCTACGACACCACCATCGTCACAGACACTCTCTGGCTTACGCAGTACGACACTATCTATATCCACGACACGGTCTATATCCACGACACGATTCCCGTAGGCATCAACAATGCAGAACCTATCGCCGCCAAAGTGTATGTCAGTAACCGGCAGATAGTGGTGGATGGGGCCGACGGCAATGAGGTGACGCTCTTCGACCTCAACGGCCGCCAGCTTGCCACCAAGCAGGACTTTTTCGAAAAGCTATTCTTCGATGTGCCGGCCAGCGGCACCTACCTGATCAAAATCGGCAGCCATCCCGCCCGCAAAGTGGTAGTGATAAGATAGCAAAAAAGCATTTCGTAACCCGATCGCATATACGCAAACACGTATATGCGATCTTTTTTTTGCAATCATACAATGCTTGCTATGCAGCGCGGACCAAGCGACGCTCCGGTCCAAACCACGAGCGCCGCTCCCCTACCCTATGGCTGGACACTTTCGACGGGCCCTCTTCGGTACATTTCCGATCCGACTTTTTGCCAAATTTTTAACAAATACCAATCATATTCTACCAGAGTAAAATTTGGTAAAACTTTGATAAAACTTTGGTAAGAGTTTGGGTAGAATTTGGTAGGTATTTGGTATATGGAAATCAGAGAGTTGCCCAAGGCCGTTTTTTGCCCCTTTTTGACTTTTTCAAACTTTTTTGACATTTCCATAACAGGATGATATACAATCTAATATAAGCAAACGCCAAAAAATTGGCAAAAAGTCGGATTTTTGGGGGCCGAATCCGACTTTTAAAGGTATGGTTAAAGGATGGTTTCGATATGCTGTGGAGAATTTGTTTGGGTCGATTGCCGCGCAAGAAGAGTATGGGATGAGCAAGTGTGAATTAAGGATATGCATAATTAATTTTGCCATATCGTTCAACTTTCGTAATTTTGCAGCGTGAAATTATGTTCAAGGCTGCATATTTGCGACCTCAAACAAAAGATTATATGGTAAAGAAAAACGATACAAAGAGTATAAATACTGTTGCAAAAAGCGATAACAAAGAAGGTAACTCCGCAGCACGTGGAATCCAATCGTTTGAGGTGCAAAATCTGCACCTCGACCAGCAGGATATTGAGGGTCTCATATAGGAACCCAAGTGATGCTTGACAGCGATTTGGCAATGATTTACGGAGAAGAGACCAAATATCTTAAAAGAGCTGTCCGTGCCAACATATCACGTTTCCCTTCAGACTTTATGTTTACGCTTACACGTGACGAGTTTAACGATTTGAGGTGCAAAAACGGCACCTCAAACAATCGCGGAGGCACAAGATATTTGCCCTATGCCTTTACTGAAATTGGTATTGCTATGCTCAGTAGCGTACTTCATTCCCAGATTGCTATCGATGCCAACATTCGAATTATGCGGGCATTTGTTGCCACACGCCAATTCTTTGCCGCCAACGCACAGATGTTCAAAAGAATAGAGGTGATAGAGCATCATCAATTGGAGATAGCCACTCACCAGAAGGATACAGACAAACAGATTCGGCAGATACTTAAACGTCTGGATGACAAAAACGCAACTCCCACGCAGGGCATATTCTTCGACGGGCAGATTTTCGATGCTTACACCTTTGTTTCCGACCTTATACGTTCGGCCAAAAAGAGCATCGTGCTTTTTGACAATTATGTCGACGATACGGTGCTAACAATGATGGACAAGCGAAAGGATAAGGTTGCGGCTACCATCTATACCAAAAATATATCGAAGCAGTTTTCGCTGGATTTGGAGAAGCACAATGCGCAGTATCGTCCTGTGGCAGTGAAGATGTTCGACAAAGTCCACGACCGTTTTCTTTGCATCGACAACACTGTCTACCATATCGGTGCCTCATTGAAAGACCTCGGGAAACGCTGGTTCTCTTTCAATCGGATGGAAATGACCGCAAATAAACTGTTGGGAAATATGAAATAAATTTTGCCAGTTTATAAAAAGTCTGTATATTTGCAAATTATTGTATAATAACATATAATTATAAAACAGTTAATTAGATAACAGAAATGAACATTTCAAGAGAAAATTTGGGCGAATTGGAACTTGTGATTAAGATTGAAATCGCCGAAAACGACTATGCCGAACGTGTTGCAAAGCAGTTGAAGGATTATCAGAAAAAGGCCACGGTGCCTGGTTTCCGCAAGGGAATGGCTCCTATGGGACTGATTCAGCGTATGTACAAATCGGCTATTGTCGCCGACGAGGTACAGTCGCTGCTCGGCGAGTCGCTGTACAAATATCTTGAAGACGAGAAACTTGACATAATCGGCAGCCCTCTCTCGAATGAGGAAAAAACCGGCAAGGTCGACTTTGAGCACGCAAAGGACTTTACGTTCTACTTCGACGCAGCCTTGATGCCTCAGGTGGAACTGGCTTGGGACAAGGTGAATGCGCCTCTGTATCAGATAAAGATCAACCCGAAAGACATCGACCGTCAGGTTGATGACGTCTGCAAGCGTTACGGTTCGTTCGAGAGCCCCGAGACGGTTGGCGAGGGCGATTTCGTTTACGGCAAGGTCGAAGAGCTTGACAAGAACGGTGAGGTCAAGGAAGGCGGCGTGAGCACTTTCACTTCGTTCGACCTCGGCACCGTGAAGAACATCGAGGAGATTGTCCCTCTGTTTGTCGGCAAGAAGGCCGAGGAGCAGGTTGTCTTCAACGCTGGCAAGGCTTTCACCGCTGCCGACATCGAGAAGAATCTCCGCATCGACGCAGCTGCCGCCAAGAAGTTCAAAGCCGACGTGCGTTTCACCATCAGCGGCTGCTCGCACATAACTCCGCACGAGATCAACGACGAACTCTTTGCCAAAGTGTTCCCGAACGAGAAGGTGAAGGATGCCGCAGCTTTCCGCAAACTGCTGGGCAAGGAACTGGAGAAGTCGTACAACGAGCAGGCTGACATCCTCTATGTCAACGAGGTACGCAAGCAGCTCATCGACAACTTCACCGCCACAATGCCCGAGGCCTTCCTGAAACGCTGGATTCTGAGCCGTGGCGAGAAGGATATGACCGCCGAGACCCTTGAGGCTGAATGGGCAGAGAAATACGTTCCTTCGCTGAAGTGGGAGATGGTGGACAGCGCCCTCAACAAGATCAAGCCCATTGAGCCCACACAGAACGACATTGTGGACTACATAAAAGACATTCTGCGCCAGAACGACCATCTGCAGGAAGGCGAAGACGCCGAGGCTCAGGACAAGCGCTTAGAGCAATCGGCCCGCACCATTGCCAAGGATCGTGAGAACGTGCAGCAGATTGTAGACCGTCTCTCGGCCAAGAACACTTGCACCCTCTTCAAGGAGCAACTGAAACCCGAAGCCGAAAAGGTAACCATCAAAGAGTTTGCCGAGAAAGTAAAATAATTGTGAACACTTGATTACAAAAGGAGGCGACGCAGAGGCGTTGTCTCCTTTTGATTTCCTAAAGACCTGAAGTGCATCGATTTAAGACTATATTGTTGTTCGCCATATTACTGCCAGCGTGTGCCAGTGCGCAGGTGGGCGGCTTGATGCACAACAGCTGGGCATCGGTGGGAGCCGGAGCCAACCACTACGGAAACGGTTTGGGTGCAGGCTTCAACGCCACGGTAGGCAAGTGGTTGATATCCACCGCAGCGCTGCGTGGCCAGTTCTCGATGCAGATGCCTATGCTCGTGTCGGGCGAGGGGTCTGCGCCGACTATTTATTACGGCCACGTCGATATGCTGACCGACATCATTTCGTCCTTGAAGGGACGCAACCCGAGCGACCGCTTCCGCAGCTATTTAGGTGTAGGCGTGGGACTTGTCCATAGTTCGACAGGCGACAATGATTTCTGCGGCCTGGCCTTTGCCGGCTGCGACTGGAAGGTGAGCGACAATTGGCGGCTGTTTGCCGAGCTGTCGGCATACGTGCATCCGTCCGATTTCAATCACTATGACAACGCCTCGATGCTTGGGTTTCTGAACTTTGGCGTGACGTATGACATTGCCGACAATCCCACCCGTAGCCGCTCGCGTTTTGAGACACAACGTTTTGAGAACGACTGGTTTTTCAATATTGCTCTCGGCACCTGCTCGTTCAACTACAGGGGCATCGAGACGTTTGGGCAGCGTGTGGAGCAGCTGACGCCGATATTTGAATTCGGCATTGGCAAGCGCCTTACCACACTGTGGCAGATAAGGTTGTGCGCCTCGGGGCTCTATGCCAAATCGAGCGAAGAGCTGTTCTCGTATTACAATATACGCGGGGACCTGATGGTGGACCCGATGGCCTTGATTATGCCTGGGAAGCCTTATTGCCGCTTCACGGCGATGCCCTATCTGAGTGCCGGCATCATTACGAGGCTCGACGACCAGTCCAATTTTCTCTTTTCGCCAGCGGTGGGTATACAACTGGTTTATAGGGCAGACAAACGGAACAGCGTCTATTTGGACGCTCGCTATTGTGTCACTCCGCCGCGTTTTGCACGCATTGACACGCCGCAATCGATTTACAACGTGGGTATGGCCACAGCAATGATAGGCTACGCCTACACGTTCTCGCACCAGAGTTTCAGATAGGCGGACACCGTCGGCGCTTCCCCGGGCAATCGGTCGGGAGTGCCAGGCCTCTAAAGGAGGCTTCCCGTTTAGATTTTAGTTGAAGAATTTCCAAATCACGCCCCAGTAAAGGCCAAAGCCCTCCATTGGATAGTGGGGCAGACTGAAATACGACGGTCCAACGCCCGTCACAGGCTCGAGCATCTGCTCAATAGGAGCATCGAAATGACTGGCTTTAAGGTAAATGCTGGCGCGTTTTATCTGCAATGTAACCCAGAAGTCGACCACCGGGTAGTTGCCCACTTGGGTGGCATCCTGCCTATAGAAAGCGCCAAGGACCGGGTTCCAGCCGTCGGCATAATACTTTGTGTGATAGCGCAAGTCGAAGCCTGTCTGCAGATGCAACGCACGGCGGAACAGGAAGACATCGGCATAGAGGCTGTTTTTGCTTGCAAAGAGCGGCACGCAGACCACGTTGTCGTTGCCGCTGTATTGCAGCATTTCCTGCAGGCGGATGTTGAACCAGCCGAAACGCAAGTGAGTGGACGCTGTACCTTGCAGCAGCAGACCCGTTTCATTGCCCTGAGTGGGACGCATTGCACTCGACAGCCATATGTTGTCGCTTAGCAGCAGTGCGCTTGTCCGCGTCTCGAGATAGCGAAGCCGACCGGTGTCTTGATCCGACAGCTGCATTTTGTACCGAAGGGCTACTTGCTGGCGTTTTATCTTATTGTAATTTGGGATATCCCAGCTGTAACAGCCTTCGTTGTGGTAAAATATCAGGTCTGGCGACTGCGCCTCGCTGAGCACTGCAACGTCGAACAGGCTGCGTTGACCGGCATTTACCCTAAGGTTTGCGTTTATCCGATAGTCGCCGTTGCGTATGCTGCCTGTAACCTCCTCAGCCATAGCCGTAAGGAGGAGGTTCTTTGTGTTGAGCTCCACTCTGGCGAACGGATTGACGGAGAATTCCTGAAGACTTGAACTGCCGAATGACTGGCCCGCGAACTGGACCTTGTTGTACTCGGGTCTGATACCGAACAGGAGCACGATAGGATTACACCAGCGGTGGCTCATATACGCATCGTTGGTCCAATATATCTCGCTCGACAGCTTGTAGTGGGCTGTGGAGTCGTAATAGAATGAAGTGTCAATGGATGCATAGTTGTAGAACCAGCTGTCGGCCTGACTGTCGTAGAATATCCTCCGGTGCTTGGAGAAGTTTATGTCCCAAGCAAATACGCCGGTATTATAGGTATGAGGCTTGGGAGGAAGAATGGTGTCGACGCCAATGACGGTGTCTCTCTTTTGGATTACGAGATTCGGCCCAGTTGCAATACGCGGGACACTGTCGTTGCTGTATCCGTGACGAGCCGTAACGGTGTCGGTTTTTATGGTATCGAATACGGTTTCAGTTATGGGGCGCAGATATTGGAACTGGCGTACTGTATTGTAACTCTGATGGATGTGTATTTCAAAGTCGCGCCACTGGTTTTGGGCTGCATACATATTGACCGGCACACCTGCCTCGCGCGAATAGTCCCAGCAGGTTGTGTCGTTCTGCACGCCACCGTTCTCCTGCTGACGAAGGCGGTTGAGACTGATGCCGGCCTGCAATTGGTAACGTGCATCCTTCGAGTAATAGTTTGTAGTTGCGTCAAGTATGTGGTTCGTCACATCGCTGTTGGTATAAAGTCCGTCGCGGCTCACAAGGTCGTACATAAACGCCACGTTCCATCTGGGCTTGATGTTCTGGGTATGAATTATTTTTATCTGATAGTCTTTGTTTAGCGAACTGCCATACCCGAGTAGTGTGTACGGCCTGAGTGTCTGATAATGCCGGTCGGTATGCAGATATCTGCGGAACACGGTATGAGCATCGTCTTGCCAGCTTAATGTGAGTGGCGAATCAAATGCGTGGGCATCAAAAAGCCTTTGAGTGCCAATGTTGTATGGATAGAGCGACACGTGGGCCTGCCCGAGTGCACCGAGGTCGATATGGTACAATCCATTCATTGTGTGCACTGGATTAAAGAACTCGACACCCGTGGGGTCAAGGCTCGGATGCCCAAGGCTGTATAACTTCACCGCCCTTTGCAGATGCGGGAAGCTGAAAACACCGCCAATCAGTACAGAATCCGACTCTTCTACATCGTCGAACACTATGCCTTCCGGCTCATTGCTCTGCGTGCTGTCCGGCTCGTCTAATTGCCGATTGACAAAGTTGGTGTTGTTGGTATTGTTGGTGCTGTTGGTATTGCTTCTGATTCTGGCACTTATTGGCATTTGGGCCTGCATTGTAAAACACAAGCCTACCAACATCAGCAGAAAGAAAACAACCCTTCGCATTATGAATCAACTATGCAGAAATCTCTCAACGTCGATGCCTGCCACGCAGCCCTTTGCCGCTGCAACACAGGCTTGGCGGTAGTTGGGGTCACATACATCGCCGGCAGCGAAGACGCCGGGAACATTCGTGGCACTGCTCGGGTTTTGTACCTTGATATAGCCTGCCTCGTCCAGTTCCAACTGGCCTTTCAAGAAGGCTGTGTTCGGTTGATGGCCGATAGCGACGAAGAACCCTGCAATGTCTATGTGCTTGATCTCACCAGTCTTTACGTTCTTCAAGTCCGCTCCAACGACACCGTCCATATCATTACCGACAATCTCTTGTGTCACACTGTTCCAAATCACTTCAATCTTGGGATTGTTCAGCACTCTGTGCTGCATTGCTTTCGAGGCTCTCAGTTCGTCGCGGCGTACAATCTGATAAACCTTGCGGCAAAGTGTTGCCAAATAGGTGGCTTCTTCGCAGGCAGTATCGCCACCGCCAACGACAGCCACATCCATATTCTTGTAGAAGAAGCCATCGCAAGTAGCACAAGCCGACACACCTTGGCCATAATACTTCCTTTCGCTGTCTAATCCCAGCCAACGTGCAGAAGCGCCGGTAGCGACGATGACGGTCTCTGCCTCTATCTCTTCTCCATTGTTGTCCCGGGCGATAAACGGGCGTTTCGAGAGGTCGATATCCTCAATAGTCCCCTTGCGTATTTCTGTTCCAAACCGCTCTGCCTGTTTCCTGAGGTCGGCCATCATTGCCGTACCGGAGATTCCTTCGGGATAGCCCGGAAAGTTCTCTATCTCGGTGGTTATCGTCAACTGGCCGCCAGGCTGGAGACCTTCATACAGCAGCGGATTGAGGTCGGCGCGACCCGTATAAATGCCTGCAGTGTATCCCGCAGGACCTGAGCCAATGATTAAGCAACGTGTATGTGTCATAATATTATGTTTTTAATTAAAAATCAATTGTTATTCCTGCCTGGAGCAGCCTGTTGAACTGCCCTTTGTTGCTGCGGAAAATGCGATAAGTGCCAATGCCGTTCTCCTTGGCGGTATTGAGCATAGAATTATAGTAGCGCACATCCACTCCAAAATGGTCGGTTATTTTGTAACGTACACTTACGCATATCGGCAGCGCGTCTATACGTTTGTAGTTCTGCGAATGCAGTTCATCATATACGCCGTCTGTCTTCACGTTAGCGCTGGCCAAAACAGCAGGCGCTATACCCACACCGGCCCTGAATTTATTTCCTTCAAACATATCATAAGCCAGCATCAGCGGCACCTCGACATAAAACAGCGATATAGTGCGGTCAAGCGAGCTACTGCTAATCCTCGATCCCTTTTGCGTCAGCCCAAGCTCCACAACAAAGCGAAGGCTGCCGTCGTCGCTCAACGGGAATGAAGTGTTCACACCTGCGTGGAAGCCCAGCTTGTTGTAGTTACCGGAAGCGTCACCGTCAATCTGGCACATATTGATTCCTCCTCGCACTTCTAAATCGAACTCCCGTTGGTGGCCTCTCTTTTTATGCTGGGCGTTGGCCGAGCCGACAGTGGCTACCAGCAATACAAACAATAATATATAAGCTCTTGTTTTCATTTCTTTATCCTTTCTACCAGTCGTGTCGTAGACTCACCCGGCACAAGGCTCAACAATTCCAGCCGTCCGCCGTACGCCTCAACGAAGTCGGCACCGACAACGTTTGACCTGTCGTAATCGCCACCTTTCACCAGAATGTCAGGGCAAACACTTTCTATCAATCTCAGCGGAGTGTCTTCCTCAAAGACAACCACATAGTCCACAAACTCCATTGCCGCCAACACTGCGGCACGGCTGTCTTCATTCGACACAGGGCGGCTTGCACCTTTCAGTCGCCTTACTGAGCTGTCACTGTTCAGCCCCACAACCAGCAGGTCGCCCAGATCGCGTGCTCTGCTCAAATAATCCACGTGTCCTCTGTGCACCAAGTCGAAGCATCCATTGGTGAAGACCACAACGGGTTTCTGTTGCCCTTGCCGCATAACACCGAGGCGTTCTGTCAACTCAGCGGCCGACAGAATCTTTGAATATATGTGCTCGTTATAATTCATACAGCCTTTGCTTTTTTCTTCAACAACGAGAAATAAATGAGGTACATCAGGCCAAACACTATGACCACAACCTGCTGCGAACCCCACAACAGCCATCCGCAGGCCAATCCCGTCGACTCACCAATGCCATATATCGCCAGCGCCTGCCACACCAGGACGGGGTAAGCGCCCAGTCCTCCCTGCGAAATCATCATTCCTACCGAACCGAAAAGGTATATCACAAAAGCTGTCTGGAAACCAAGATTGCCCGTTTCAGCAAAAGCCTTAAGGATAACCCATCCGCCGGCAATATACAGAAAGTAGATAATCAGACTGTAAAGAATAAACAACACCGTCGATTTAGGGCCAAGGTGCAGGATACTCTTCACACCGTCAACGCAGCCTCTCAACAGCTCGACAACCTTACGATAAAGGCCAAAGTTCATCAACTTGTCGTGAAACAGCTTATAGACAACAAAAAGAGCTAACAACAGAACCACGCCTGCCACAGCTATCCCAGCCAACGTCGGAAGCGAGCTGAACTTATCGGACAGTGCATCATAGATAAAATCCTTTACACTGCTGAACATCAGCAGAAAACCAATCAGCACGATAAGCACAAACATCAGTGTGTCAAAAAGACGCTCAGTCACCACAGTGCCCAACGACTTTTCCATAGGGATGCCTTCACTCGTACGCAGCATCGCGCAGCGCATCACCTCTCCCAGCCTCGGAAAAGCCAGATTCGCCAAATAAGTCACCATCACTGCCCCAAAGGTATTGTTGACGTTCGGGTTATACTCCAACGGCCTGAAAAGCAGCCGCCAACGCAAGGCGCGGACAAAATGCGATACAAGACTGACCAACATTACCATACCTACCCAGCCCCATCGTGCCGACAAAAACGACTCCCATATTGCAGCCTTCTCGTCTGCGTCAAGTTTTAACAGAAACCAATAGATAAAAAAGATTCCAATGCCGAGGAATACAACAAACTTCAGTATGTCGCCCAGCCGCTTCTTCATCTCAAGTGATTGTCTTGGGGAAAGATAACTGCAGGATGCCAATCCTTGGCCTCCTCAAAATCCATCGATGCGTACGACGCAATTATAAGCAGGTCGCCCACACGCGCCTTATGAGCCGCCGCACCGTTGATACCTATTACGCCGCTGCCGGCTTCGCCCTTGATGATATATGTGGAAAACCTCTCTCCGTTGGTGATATTGTAAATATCAACACGCTCGTTCTCTATCATATTGGCTGCAGCAAGCAGTTCCTCGTCAATAGTTATGCTCCCAATATAGTCAATATTGGCTTCGGTAACGGTAACTCTATGTATTTTAGACTTTAAGACCTCAATAAACATAGGCAAAAATTTTTGCAAAACTACACAAAAAAAATGGAATACCTGCGCTTTTAAAGCCCAAATTGTTTCAACTGAAAATAAAGAACAACAAAATGCACACCAATAGCGTGTAAATCATTATCTTGCCAGCAGGGATAGGCTTGTATCTATCCATATCGTCATCCTCAAAACGGCGACTTATGCGACGTTTCACCGCTGCGTCCTTAGTTGCCTCAGGCGGTGTCTCCAGCAAATTGCCTTCGCTGTCAAAACGCGACACATAATGGAACTGCGGTTTCTCCCTCTTTTTGAAGAAGTCGGTGAAAGTCAGCTTTTGCTTCTCCTGCCTCTCTGTGCGATCAATGTCACGCACTTTCCTTTGGAAATACTCCAGATCCTTATCCTCACTTTCTACTTTCTGCTCCTCGCTCTCAGCTCTCAGCTTCTCGTCGTCAAGCGGCAGCCCCTTCTCAAGCCTGTACTTGGCTTTCAGCTTCTCCCATTCATCCTTTTCAGGGTCGTAAAACAATGGTTTGTAATGGAATTGTCGTGGCTTAGGCGTATAAAACATCGGCATAGGTCAAATCTCCTTTAATTGCAACTCTTCAATCAGTTTTTCCAGCTTTGGTTTCAGTTGCGGAATATCAATGGTAATGGTTTCCCATAATTGTTTGGGGCGGATTTTATAATAGCCGTGAACGAGTACGTGGCGCATACGCTCAATGTCGTCCCAGTCAACCTCGGTATGATTGGCTTTGTAATCCAGCGTCAACTTATACACAGCTTCACCTATTATTTCCACGTACTTAACTAAGCCGAAATATGTTACAGGATTCGCCTGAGCCTCTTCCAGCGAATGACTATTCGTAAAGTCTATAAGTACATATATAGCTTCAAGTATATGTTGAAGACGCTCTATATTTCTAACTTCTTCTCTCATAAATCAGTTGTTTGTCACGATTGACCGACTCTACTGCGAAAGGCATCAAGCAACCATCTTCTATCAAATCCACACGTCTACCGACACAGCGTTCCAACTCGCCCATCATACGAGAAATCATCAACAAGGAAATCCGTGCTTTCTCATCATATTGTACAAGTATATCGACGTCGCTCTCTGGCGTCTCCTCTCCCCGTGCAAACGATCCAAACAGCCACGCTTTCTCAACAGGCTGCGTCTTGAAATATTCGGATATTTTCTTTGTCATCGCTTGCGTACTCATACCTTTTTTGATTTCAATTTCTGCTCAGATTACACATTTTTCAATTTGCAAAGATACACATTCTTTTTGAAATGCCAAAATAAAAATGCAGCGGCTCTGACTATCAACCAAGTAACTTTTTGTTCATAACTTTTTTATGCACCTTGAAACATTTTGTGTACTTTTGTAAACGCATTCTGTCGTGGAGAAAAAGCCTTTGCAGAAACTATGGTTTTGATAATTAAATAAATAAAATACAATTATGGATATTACAGGAAGATTAATTAAGATTTTACCCGAAGTAAGAGGCGAATCACAGCGTGGCCCCTGGGTAAAAGGCGGTTTTGTTATCGAAACAGAAAACTCCTATTTCAAAGATACAGCGGCGACGTCTAGTTCAGGCAACGTATTGACCAGCTCAACTTATACGAACTGGTCCATCTCCGGCGAAGGCGGCGCCAACACCACTTGGCGAATTTATGAAGGGGAATCTTTGCCCCTTTTGACCGCGTTTTTCAAGGGCACGGTCTCGACCGATTACACCACCGCCGACAAGC
>CAJOMZ010000028.1 GCA_905236645.1 uncultured Bacteroidales bacterium | reverse complement strand
CAGCGTCGGGGCGTCGTAGTACTGCAGACGGCAGGTGATGCCGAAGCGGGCCCGCAGGGGGGCCGTCAGCATACCGCTGCGCGTCGTGGCGCCGATGAGAGTGAAGGGCTTGAGGTTGAGCTGCACGCTGCGTGCCGCCGGGCCCGACTCTATCATTATGTCGATGCGGTAGTCCTCCATTGCCGAGTAGAGATACTCCTCGACGATGGGCGACAGGCGATGGATTTCGTCGATAAAAAGCACGTCGTTCTGGCCCAGCGATGTCAGCAGGCCAGCCAGGTCGCCCGGCTTGTCGAGCACCGGGCCCGACGTCATCTTCATATTGACGCCCAGCTCGTTGGCTATGATGTGCGACAGTGTAGTCTTGCCCAGACCCGGGGGGCCGTGCAGCAGCACGTGGTCGAGCGACTCGCCGCGCGTCTTGGCGGCCTGCACATAGATGCGCAGGTTGTCGAGCACCTGCTGCTGGCCGGCAAAGTTGTCGAACGCCTTGGGCCTGAGGGCCTTCTCGACCTCGCGCTCGCGTGCGCTCTGGCTACGTCCGGTAGGGTCTAAATTATCGTTCATTGTGCGGTGTTTTCGGTAAAGAATGAATTTGCAAAATTACTAAAAAAAACGCAATCTGCAACAAATATATATATATTATTGCACAACACACTGTGTTTATGCACGATACGCCACCGCCACGGCCGCCGCGGAAACGCCCTCGAAACGCCCCGGATGCAACACACTCATTGTCAATGCCTTCGAGGGACCGACACTGGTCGTTGTCCAGTCGTTGTCCAGTGTTGTTGTCCAGTTGTTGTCCAGTCAATGACTGGACAACAACTGGACAACAACTGGACAACGACTGGACAACGGACGGACTTGGTGCGGCGAAAAAGCGGCCCTGAGGCGGACGTTTCGCGGCGCGGCGGCGAGGGGTTCGGGCCGTCGGCCGAGGCCCTCCGACCGCCGGTTGCATATTTTTTTTGTGCCGAACACAATAATATGCGCCATTCGGCGTTGGAAGATTCCAGACTTATTATGTAACACAGACTGTCATTATGAAATCAGTAATCGTTGGCACCGACTTCTCGAAAGGCTCGTATGTGGCTCTCGAAATCGCGGTTGACATTGCAAATCAGCTTAAAACAGGCATCCGTCTGCTATGGGTCAAGAAAGAGAAAAAGCTGCTGAGCGGCGAACAGATGGAAACGACCGAGCACCTGGCCGAAGAGAAACTGCAGCAGCTGTGCGAGGAGCACAGGCCCAACCTGCGGCACGGCACTATCGAATACGCCATTTTGAGCGGCAAGGTGGCCGGCTGCATCGCCGACGAAGCCCGCAAGGAGGACTCGCCGATGATAGTGATTGGCACCAACGGTGCGTCGGGTTTCGAGAAATACTGGATGGGCAGCACCGCCGTGCGCATTGTGCAGGAGGCCCCCTGCCCCACCCTGACCATACGCGAGGGCTTCAACTTCCACAAGAAACTGGACAACATTGTGGTGCCCATACGCATCAATGCCAACTCGCGCCAGAAGGTGGCGCCGGCGGCGCAGATGGCTCGCATCTTCGGCTCGCACGTCCACATCCTGGGCCTTATCGAGACGGCTCAGGACGCGCTGACGCTGCGCACCTACCTCAAGCAGGTGGAGGACTTCTTCGCCAAGGAGGGCATCCCCTGCTCAAAATGCGGCCGACGCTACGAGAACTATTCGAAGACGGTGCTCGACTATGCCGCCAGCATCGACGCCGACCTGGTGGTCATCAACACCGAACAGGACCGCCTGCTGGCACGCCTCTTCCTCGGCACCAACGCACAGCAGATTGTCCACAAGTCGCAGATTCCCGTGCTATGCATCCATCCCGAGGACATCGGCGACATTGCACGATAAAACGACAATCTGAAAACGAGGAGTTGAGATGACCGACACTGTCATTATCGGAGCCGGAGCCGCAGGAATGATGGCCGCCTACGCCGCCGCTCGGCGCGGCAAGCAGGTGGTGATGCTGGAGAAAATGGACCAGCCCGGACGCAAGCTGCGCATCACCGGCAAGGGCCGCTGCAACCTGACCAACACCGCTCCGCTCAAGGACTTCCTTGCGCACGTGGGCTCGGACCCACGCTTTATGCGCAACTCGTTCTCCACCTTCTTCAACACCCAGCTGATGGACCTGTTCGAGGAACTCGGCGTTCCGCTCGTTGTGGAGCGCGGCAACCGCGTCTACCCCAAGAGCGGCAAGTCGCTCGACATCTTTCTGGGCCTGGTGCAGGCACTGGAGGCTATGCCCAACGTGGAGATACGCAAGAACTGCCGCGTGGCCTCGCTCATCATCGACGACGGCCAAGCTCGCGGCGTGCGCTGCGCCGACGGAACCTCGCTGCGCGCCGATAGCACCGTCATCGCCACCGGAGGTATGAGCTATCCGCTGACGGGCTCGACGGGCGACGGCTATCGCTTCGCTGAACAGGCGGGACACTCCCTCTCGCCACGCTACCCGGCACTGGTGCACCTCGACTGCGACCTGATACCGCAGGAGCTGGTGGCTTTCGTGCTCAAGAACGTGCAGCTGACACTCACCGACGCCGCAGGCCGCAAACTGAGCGAACACTTCGGCGAAATGACCTTTACCGAGACGGGAATCGGAGGCCCTATCGTGCTGTCGGCCAGCCGTATGGCCACGGCACCGCTGCATCGGGGCGAGACGGTCGCGGCGCATCTGGACTTCAAACCTGCCATCGACGCCGCCACACTCGACAAGCGGCTTATCAACGACCTCAATGCCAACGGCACACGCCTTTTCCACGACGCACTGCGTCTGTGGATGCCGGCCGAACTGATACCGCTGGCCCTGCAGCATCTGCACATCGAATACTACAAGCGTCTCAACCAAATAAGCGGCGAAGAGCGCCGACGGCTGCTCCGCTTCCTCAAGGATTTCACCTTCGCCCTGACGGGTACAGGCAGTTTTGAGGAGGCCATCGTTACGCAAGGCGGAGTCAACCTTAAAGAGGTGAACCCCAAGACAATGGAGTCGCGCTTGGTCAAGGGGCTCTATATCGTTGGCGAGGTGCTCGACCTCGATGCCGACACCGGAGGCTACAACCTGCAGCTTGCCTTCACGACAGGCTTCGCTGCCGGCAGCAACTGCTAAGTGATTATTGGAGAAACCGCACTGTCATTCAACGCATTGCATATCCTTGCATTCAGCGTGGCCGTGCAGCAGGCGGGCCGGTACAGGTTTCTACCGGCGGCTAAACGGCAAAGCAATCACCCTATAGTGGTAAAGGCATTGACAATGTGCTTGACCTGAGGCTCCTGCTCAGGGCCGCCGACTATGATTGATATAATGTCGAACCGGGCCTCCTCCGTGCGGTCATTGCCGAGAATATAGGCGTTGGCAAGGCGGATATAGGCCTTCTGCTTCTTACGGTCCACAAAGTCCTCGGGGTCGCCATAGTAGTCTGTCGTGCGCGTCTTGACCTCAATAAAGACAATCTGCCCCTCCTTGCAGGCAATGATGTCGGCCTCAAGCTTGCCGAAACGCCAGTTGGTCTCAAGTATCAGGTAGTCGTTACTCTCCAAATACCGCCGCGCAACCGTCTCGCCAAGCGCTCCTAAATTATTATGTTCAGCCATAACGGATTAGCTGTTGTATTCCTCTAATGCGATGGTAGCCTCTTCCCACGCCGTCATTCGTTCCTCGAGGCTGTCCTTCAACCGTTGATAGTCAGCATAGAAGCCGGGGTTGTTGGTGGCCTCGGGGCTGCCTGACGCCAACTGCGCCTCCTTCTCTGCTATCGTTGCCTCAAGCTGCGATATCTCCTGCTCTATCCGCTCCACATTGCCACGCAGTTTGCGTAGCTCACGCTCACGCTCCTTCGACTGCTGGTAGTTCAACTTGTTCTGCGACACCTCCTGTTGAGCCTTGCCCGACGGTTGCTTTCTGCTCTTTTCAAGGTCCTTCAGGTGTTCCAGGCGACGATACTCCAGGAACTCGAAAATATCGCCCTTGAACTCGTGCACGGAGCCGTCGCGGAACTCGAAGAGCGAATCAGTGAGCCCCTGCAGGAAATCGCGGTCGTGCGACACTACAATCAGAGTACCCTTGTACTGAAGCAGCGCGTTCTTGAGGATGTCCTTCGAGTCCATATCAAGGTGATTGGTCGGTTCGTCGAGCACCAGCAGATTGCACGGCGTCAGCAGCAGCTTGGCCAGAGCCAGTCGCGCCTTCTCACCGCCCGAAAGCACTTTGACTTTCTTCTCTATATCGTCATTGTCAAACAGGAAGGAGCCCAGAATGTTGCGGATCTTGGGACGTATGTCGCCCACGGCAGCGTCGTCGATAGTCTGAAACACCGTCTTCTCGCCGTCGAGCATAGCGGCCTGGTTCTGCGCATAATAGCCTATCTGCACCTGATGCCCCAACTTGAAGGTACCGGTGTATTCGTTCAGCTCGCCGACTATAATCTTGGCCAGCGTGGACTTGCCCTCGCCGTTACGCCCCACGAATGCAAGCTTGGAGCCGCTCGTAACCAGGAAATCAACGCCATCGAACACCTGGTTGTCGCCGTAGGCCTTGCCCAGATGCGCGGCCTCAAGCACTATCTTGCCGCTGTGCGGCGCCGGAGGAAACTGGAAATGAATGCTTTCGGTCGACACCTCGTCAACCTTGACCTCCTCCATCTTCTCCAGCATTTTGAGGCGCGACTGTACCTGCTTCGACTTGGTGGCCTTGTAGCGGAAGCGTTCTATAAAAGCCTCTATCTGTGCCACCTGCCGCTGCTGGTTGGTCAGCGACGCCATCTGCGACGCCCGCCGCTCCTGCATCTGCACGACATATTCGGAATAGGGCACCTTGTAGTCATAAATCTTGCCGGCAGTGATTTCGATGGTCCTCTTGGTGATATTGTCGAGGAACGTGCGGTCGTGCGACACCAGCACAACGCCTCCCGTGTAGGTGGCGAGGTAGTTCTCGAGCCATTGTATCGACTCTATGTCAAGGTGGTTGGTCGGCTCGTCAAGGAGCAGGAAGTCAGGCCTTTTCAGCAGCAGCTTGGCCAGCTCGACACGCATCTGCCAGCCTCCGCTGAATTCGGCCACAAGGCGGCCGAAGTCGCTGTGGCGGAAACCCAGGCCAAGCAGTATTTTCTCGGCCAGTTCCCTGCGGTTGCCGCCGCCAAGCATAGCTATCTGCTCGGTAACCTCGTGCAGACGGCTCACCAACCGCTCATAGTCGGCCGACTCATAGTCGGTCCGTTCGGCGACCTCGGCGGTCAGGCTTTCCTGCTGACGCTCAAGGGCATCGATCTGCTCGAAGGCCGTCATCGTCTCGTCTATGACGGTCCCCACGCTGTCGGGCACCATCTCCTGCGGCAGATAGCCCACCGTCTGGCCCGAGGCAATGACTATCGTGCCCGTCTCGGGCTCCTGCCGGCGGCACAGTATCTTCAGCAGTGTCGACTTGCCGGCGCCGTTTTTACCCACAAGGCCTATCCTGTCGCGGTCGTTGATGTTGAATGTGACGTCGTCGAACAGGTTAACGCCCGTAAACTGCACAGAAAGGTTATTGACAGAAATCATAGCGTCTCCACTCACGAAAAAAGGCGAACACAGAGTCCGCCTTTAGCTTTAATTTATAGCCAAATCATTAGTTCAGCTGGAAGTCGACCGGCAGGGTGAACTCTGTACGTACAGCCTTGCCGCTCTGCTTGCCGGGTTTCCACTTAGGCATACTGTTCACCACACGCAGTGCCTCCTTGCCGCAGCCACCGCCGATTTCGCGGACGATGGAAGCCTTGGTGATGCTACCGTCCTTCTCGACGACAAAGCGGATAACCACTTTGCCGGTGATGTTGTTTTCGCGTGCCAAATCAGGATACTGCAGATTGTCGCCCAGAAACTTGTAGAGGGCATCCTCGCCGCCGGGGAACGACGGGGTTTCCTCAACGAAAACGAAAATTTCTTCCTCTGCTACAGTCTCTTCGATTCCTACGTCAGTGATAACCACCTCTTCCTGTTTCTTGCTGGCGTCGTCGCCGGCGTCGACAATACCGAGCTCGTTTTCAATCTCAGCGTCGTTTTCAACCACCTCGAGTTCGGTCGTAACCTCCGGTTCCGGCTGCTCGGGCTCCGGTTCCGGCTCCTCGGGCTGCTCCTCTTCAGTGTTGAGAATTTCCTCCTCCATTTCGGTGCTTACCTGCTGCACGGCAAAATTGCTGTCACTCTTTTCAGTGCTTCTCAGGTTGAAGGCAACAAGCACAAGGGCAAGGATCGTCACCATACCTATCTCAACAAACAATCCTTTCTTGTTTTCAAGGTCTGCTTTCTGCGATTTTTTTGCTTCCATATTATTAATTTTTAATTATTTATTCGACTTTTTAAGCGTTCAGGAACACATCCTTTCGCACTGCTAAATTACAACATTTTTTTCATTTATCAACAAATGCCTGTAAAAAAAATTCCATACCAAAGCCCCCAAGTCTCAAGACAATTGAAAAACAGCTGGTTAGCCAAGCAATTATTTTTTGTCAACTTTCGCACGCCACTTTCGACGTTTCAGCACCGCAAAAACACCCTGTCAACACCGTTAGTCGTTGTCCAGTTGTTGTCCAGTTGTTGTCCAGTCAATGACTGGACAACAACTGGACAACAACTGGACAACGACTGGACAACGAACGAAGATGGTACGACGAAGCCCCACTGAATCAAGCAGTTGTGTTCAGTGATGTCAGAATGCCGAACTCGTCAGCTTCCGACACTGTAAAAGAAAGAATATAAGGCAATTAGGCAAAAGCTACGCGTCGTTTGACACTCCGTAGCCGAAAAGGGCGAAGTCGCCACGCAGGGGATCGTCGGGAAAAACGGTGGCAAGGGCGGCCGTAAGGCGGCGGGCGGCGCTCATCGACGCCGCGCGGCAAGGCAGCAGACCGAGGCGCACCGACTGGCCGACGACGTGGGTGTCGAGCGGCATTATCAGCGTGCGACGGTCGATGAATCCGGCCCACAGGCCCAAATCGACCGGCGAGCCGCTGCGCACCATCCAACGCAGGTACATACATACGCGCTTGCACGCTGATTGTGTGTCTTTTGGCACCACCACGCTCACGCCCTTCGAGGCATAGAAGGAGCAGATGGCCTGCACCGCGCCATAGCCGTCAGTCGCGGCGCTGCGGACAAAGGCCCCGAGCGAGCCGTATCCGAGCAGCAGTTGTTGACTGGCACAGAGGAAGTTGTGCATACAGTCGTTGTTGTAGAGGCGGTAGAAGCAATCCTTGTCGCCCGCACGGAAATGTTCCTTGAACGCACCTTCGCGCACCCACAAGTACACCTCGCCGCCTGACAACTCGAGCAACCGGCCTATCTTGGGCATAAACTGCTTGCGGCTCCCGTAGCTCAGGCAAGAGGCGAGGAACGCCATAGTCTCTTGATTCTCAACGCCCGCCACTTGATGCATCCAATAGGACGGGTCGCCGACGAGGAAGTCCGCTGTCTCGTACTGTGCGGCGTACCGGCGCAGCAACTCCTGTGTGGCAGCGTCCACAATCGGTTCTTTCATACTACTTTACGATGCGATAGTAGTTCTCCTTGCGGGGGCGTGCCGGCGGCAGAGACTTGGCAGGATAGCCGAGAGCCAAGGCCCCCACGCCCATCAGTCCGTCGGGCAGGCCGAACTGCACCATCAGCCGACGCCCCTCGTCGGTGTCAAACATCTGACGCTCACGGTTTATCCAGCAGGAGCCCAGGCCTATTGCGTGCGCGGCGTTCATCATATTGCCCAGCACCAACGTGCCGTCGGCCATACCGTTGGGCCACGTGTCGGGACGCGAGGCGAAGACCAGCACGATGGTCGGTGCGTCGTAGTAGGGGTTGCCTTCCTGCTCGGTAAACAGGGAGTTCAGCTTCACCAACTGGCTGATTATCGCGGGGTTCTGTACGGCAACTATCCACGGGTCCTGGCGGTTCATACCCGTCGGCGCATACGTTCCGGCCTCGAGCACGGCTTTAAGTTCCTCGTCCTTAATCTGTTCCTGCTTGAACGAGCGCACGCTCCGCCGCTCGCAGAGAGCCTGTAATATTTCGTTATCCATAGTTTTATGATTGATAATTAGCAATATATAAAGGAATCTATTTCGATAGCGCGTCTTCTATAATCATCTCGTACAGCTGCGCCGTGGAGATGCCCATAGCGCGGGCCTGTTTGGGGACGATGCTTTCGGCGCTCTGGCCGGGTATGGTATTGACTTCGAGGAAGGTAAGACGTTGGCGCTCTTCATTGTAAATGAAGTCGAAGCGCACCACGCCGCGGCAGTCGAGCAGGTCGTAAAGCTTTGAGGAGACATCCTGTATCTCGTCCGAAACGGCACTGTCGACCTCGGCAGGCGTGACCTCGTTCGAGAAACCGTCGTATTTAGCCTCATAATCAAAGAATTCGTGTCCGCCGAGGGGGATAATCTCTGTTATCGGGAAGACATATTTCTTGCCATTGATTTTCATCACGCCGCAGTCGAACTCCCGTCCCTGCACGAACTCCTCCACCAGCACGGCATCGTCCTCTGTGAAAGCCTCTTCGATGGCAGGCATCAGGTCCTCTTTGCGTTTCACCTTGGTGGTGGCGACGCTGCTGCCGCCAGATGCGGGCTTGACAAAGAGGGGTAGCCGGAGACGGCTTATTACTTCCTTGCAATCAATGGGTTGGTTGCGATAGAAGAGCCTCGATTTGGCCACTTTTACGATGTGGTAGCTGCGGACCACGGCGTTGCAGTAGCCCTTGTTGAACGTCAGTGCCGACGTGTAGAAGCCACAGGTTGTGTACCTTATGCCCAGCAGGTCGAAGTAGCCTTGCAGGACGCCGTTCTCGCCGGGGTTGCCGTGTATGATAATGAAAGCCAAGTCGAAACGCACTTTCTTACCGCCGTCGGTCACGGTGAAGTCGGCGCGGTCCACGGGGCGGTGCTCGCCGTTGTCGGCAAGCCAATACCACTGGTTGCGGTCTATGCCACTGTCATCGCGGAGACCTATAACTATCTTATACACATTGTATTTCCTCTTGTCAAGCGAGTCATACACCTGACAACCGCTGTTGATGGAAATCTGGTGCTCGCCAGAGAAGCCTCCCATCACTAATGCTATATTCTTTTTCATTTGATGTAATTGATTGTTAACTTGTTTAATGTAACGGACGATGCGCCTTGCGCCTGTTCTCCTTCTCCGCCTCTTCGCAGCGTTGTATGGTCTCGGCCGTCATTGCGGCTTCTTGAAAGCGTTGCCACACAATCTGCTCTGCCAACGCAGAGGGGTGCGCCAAGTCGTCGGCATAGAAGCGGTAATCGCGCAACTCGTCCATAATTATCTCGTATGCAGGGAAGTAGCAACCGCCAACTTCAGACATTAACTGTTCTGTTGCAAGCAGCAAAACGGCCTTGCCCAACTGGTTGCCGTGCGCGCCATAGGCCTGGTGACGCACCGGGCTGACGGTATACACGACTTTGACACCGCTTTGCAACAGCCGCTCTACCAACGGCTTCCAAGCCGACACCACTTCGTTTACCGACAGGAGGCGTTTGGTGAAATTGGCAGCCGGCAGCTTGTGGCAGTTGGCTACAACGGCCGGGCCGGGCCCCACACCGGCAGAGGCGGCAAGTTCATAGCACCAGGCAGAGCCGAAAGTGAGTATCAACACGTTGCACGACCGCAAGAAACCGTGCGCAGCGTGGATGGCGGTATTGCAGGCTTCGAGACACTCCTCCTTGCTGGCCTTGGAGAAACTGCCGTGGTGTAGCCACGAGTGCCAAAGACCTTCGTACTGCACAAGGCACTCCTCCCCTATCGTCCTGTCGTCCAAGCACCTGTCAAGAGCGTCGGCCATCGAAAGCGGATTGTACAGGATGCCGAACGGATTGATGCAAACCTCGAAGCGCAAATCACGCAGCCGCAACCCCATATTCTCTGTAAAGCAAGAGCCTATGAGCATTATCCGGTCCTCTGGAGTTATCGTTAGCCCCAAGGGTTCGACAGGGACAGGAGTATGTAGTTTGATTTGCCTCACAATGAACTGGTTTTAAGATTGTTTGTTATTGAACGTGACATTCTCCACTTCCGGCAGGCTTTCGAGCAGATGCACGAACTTGCTCGCCTCGACACTCATCTCGACCGAAGACATAAACAGCGACATACCGTTCTTTCTATCATCCACATTGACAGTCAGTTTAGTCTTGCCACGGTTCTGGCTCACCAGCTTCTTCAGGTGTGTACAGAAATCATCCGTCAGCTTCTCGATGTCTATATGGAAATTGATTGTCTTGGTATACTCGTCCATCACACCGCTAAGCAGCATCACCTTGAGTATCTTAAGGCGCGGCGAGAGCTTGGTTTCGATGCCGTCCTTGCGCACTGTGAGTTGCGTGACGTTGGCGTGCACGAAAACGAATATCCCCTTGACACAGAAGTCTTTGTACTTCACTGCATCGTCGCCGAACAGTCTCAGTTCATACGAGCCGTTGTAATCCTCTATTGTCATACTGCCATACGGCCGCCCCGTCTTCTGTGATATGCCCGACATTGCCGCGGTAACGATGCCGCCGAACTTCACGTCGCGGCGCGCCACAAGCGATTCCAAGTCGGCCAACTGTGCCACATTGACAGTGACAAAGTTCTCCATTTCATACTTATAGTCGTCCAACGGGTGCCCGCTCAGATAGAAGCCTATCACCTCCTTCTCGTAGTTGCACTGCTCCACGCTGGTCCACGGCTCGCATTCCGGGACGGGAGGATGGTCTTCACCCTTAATCTCGTCCGACATATCGAATATGGACATCTGCGAGGCGTTGGCGGCATCCTGCTTGCGAGCCTGCCAACGCACAAGCTTCTCGAGGTAGGACGGGACATTGTCGCTGTCGATTTCTTTGTACATATACTGCGCACGGTGCATACCCTCAAGCTGGTCGAAGGCGCCTGACTTGACCAAGACCTCAAGGTTCTTGCGGTTCACAGCCTTCATATTGACGCGGTCCAGGAAATCGAATATGTCCTTATAAGGCCCGTTCTTTTCGCGCTCGTCGATGACAACCTGCGCTGCCGCCTCGCCCATACCCTTGATGGCGCTCAGGCCGAAGCGAATCTGCCCTTTGTCATTGACCGAGAAGTTGATATCCGACTCGTTGACGCAGGGCGCCAGAACCTCGATGTTGTTCTTGCGGCAGTCCTCCATCAGCTGCGTGACGCGCGTGATATCGCTCAGCGACGAAGTCAGCACAGCAGCCATATACTCAGCCGGATAGTGTGCCTTGAGGTAGGCCGTCTGATAGGCAACCCACGAATAGCAGGTGGCGTGCGACTTGTTGAAGGCGTATTCGGCAAACTTCTTCCAGTCGTTCCAAATCTTGGTCAGCTTGTCGCGCGGAAAGCCATTCTTCTCGCCGCCCTCGTAGAAGAGCAGCTCCAGCTCGTTCATCTTCTCTATCTGCTTCTTGCCCATAGCCTTACGCAGCGTGTCGCTCTGACCGCGCGTAAAGCCTGCAAGCTGGCGCGACAGAAGCATCACCTGCTCCTGATAGACCGTAATGCCATACGTGTCTTTCAGGTACTTCTCCATACAAGGGATGTCGTATTCCACAGGCTCCTTGCCCTGCTTGCGGTTGATGAACTGGGGAATATAGGCCATAGGACCCGGGCGGTAGAGGGCATTCATAGCTATAAGGTCCTCAAACTGCGACGGTTCCAGCTCCTTAAGGTATTTCTGCATACCCGCCGACTCGAACTGGAACGTTGCCACCGTGTTGCCTTCCGAGAAAAGCTTGTAGGTCGCCTCGTCGTCAATCGGGATATGGTCTATGTCAAGGTCGATATGCAGACGCTTCTTGATATTGCTCAAAGCGTCCTTGATGATGGTCAAGTTCTTGAGACCCAGAAAGTCCATCTTGATAAGGCCCACATTCTCAACCACGTGTCCGTCGTATTGCGTCACCAGCACGTCCTCTCCCGAATCCTTGTCCTTAATGGTACACACGGGCGCATACTTGGTCAGGTCGTCGGCACCGATAATGACACCGCAGGCGTGGATGCCTATCTGCCTGTTGGTGTCCTCCAGCTCCTCGGCATAGGTCAGCATAGACTTGATGTTGCCGTTGGGCTCATCCATAAACTTGTCCGTGTCGGGAGCCTCCATAATGCGGTGCAGCTCAGGCACATACTTGTAGCAATTCTTCAGGTTCACCTTGGGCGACTTGCCTTTCTCGTCCTTGACGTTGTCGGGGAAGCTACGGTCCGGGATATAGCTTTTAATCTGATTCACAATGTTCAGCGGCACACGCTGCACACGTCCCACATCGGCAATGCTCGACTTGCTGGCCATTGTGCCGTAGGTGATGATGTGGGCCACCTTCTCCTTGCCGTATTTCTCTGTAATCCAATCCAGAACCTTGCCGCGTCCCGCGTCGTCGAAGTCCACGTCGATATCAGGCAGCGAAATGCGGTCTGGATTCAGAAAGCGCTCAAACAGAAGGTCATACCTTAAAGGATCGATGTCTGTAATCCACAGGCAGTAGGCCACCACGCTGCCTGCCGCCGAGCCACGTCCGGGGCCCACGCTGACGCCCAGTTCCTCGCGTGCCGCGCGGATATAGTCGCTCACAATCAGGAAGTAGCCCGGAAAGCCCATCGTCTTGATGGTGTGCAGCTCGAAGACGATACGTTCCCGCTGCTCCTCGGTCAGGGCCTCCCTTATTTCCTCAGCTGTCATTGCAACGTTCTCAGTCACAGGCTCGTCGCCATCCGCTCCCGACTTTCGGTCCAGATACCTCTTCTTGGCGCCCTCCCACACCAGTTTTGCCAAATAGTCGGCCTCGAACTTGATGCGGTACAGCTTGTTATATCCTCCGAGCTTCCTTATCTTGTCCTCGGCCTTTTCCTGGCTCATCACCACCTCACCCTTCTCGTTGCGAGTGAACTCGTCGAACAGCTCCTGTTCAGTGATGCGGCTGCGATACTCCTCCTCGCTGCCGAACTCGGCGGGAATCGGGAACACCGGCATAATGGGATCCGAGTCGATACTGAACTCCTCCACCTTGTCCACGATCTCCCGCGTATTCTCCAGAGCCTCAGGAACATCGGCAAAGATGGCAGCCATCTCGTCAGGGCTCTTGAGCCACTCCTGTTTCGTGTAGTGCATTCGCGTGGGGTCGTCAAAGTCCTTGCCCGTGCTGAGGCAAATCAGGCGGTCGTGCGCCTCGCCGTGCTCCTCCTCCACAAAATGCACGTCGTTGGTAGCTATAAGCTTGATTCCAAACTCCTTGGCAAACTCCATCAGGTAGCCGTTCACCTGTTGCTGGCGGGGATAGGTGTCGTAGGCGGCGTTCGGCTTGTCGGTCTTATGACGCTGAAGCTCAAGATAGAAGTCGTCGCCAAAAAGATTCTTGAACCAGCGCACGGTCTCGCGTGCGCCCTCGATGTCGCCCTTGAGCAGCTTCTGCGGAATCTCGCCGCCGAGACAGGCCGAACAGCAAATCAGCCCTTCGTGATACTGCTCCAGAAGCGCGTGGTCGATACGCGGCGAATAGAAGTAGCCCTCGGTGAAGGCTATCGAGCTCAGCTTGCAAAGGCTCTTGTAGCCTTGCTTGTTCTTTGCCAGCAGGATAAGGTGCCAGCCGCTGCGGTCGGTAATGCGGTCGCGGCCCGTTTCGGGGTCGCGCTCCTTGATGTTGGCGTCCTTGTCGTGCAGCGTGCGGTGGGCGCAATAGGTCTCGATGCCAATTATAGGCTTGAAAAAATGCTTCTTAAGCTCGGCAATCTTGCCTTCGCACTCGGCTATCGTCTCCACGCGGCGCTCATTTGCCGCCATCAGGTCGTCGGCCGTCGGGTTGGGCGGCACAAACTCGGCCTTGTCGTCCACCTTTTCACCGCTCTCCTTGCGCCGCTTCAGCTCGTCGGCATAGTCCTGCCTGGCAAAGTAAGCGTATGCCTCTTCCGTCGTTCCAAGCCTGGCAATCAGCTCGTTCTGCTCCTTTATCTTGTCCTTCACCTTGCCGTTCTCTTTCTTGGCGGTATCCACAAGCTCCTTGATGCCGAACATATTGCCGTGGTCGGTCAGCGCCATCGAGTACATACCGTTGCGCTTGCATTTGCTGATCAAGTCGGGCACTTTCGACATACCGTCGAGTATCGAGAAGTGCGAGTGCACGTGTAAGTGGGTGAAATAGGGCATACTATACTTATTTTGGGATGAGCTTTTGAGGGTGTAAAATTACACATTTTTTGTCGTTTTCCCGCCCTTGCCGGCGCAAAACTTATCAACAATGCACCTACTGCCCGAAGGCACAGTGCGTTACGGCCAAAACAAGCTTCGCTTCCGCCCTGCCGCATCGCCGCCTCTTGACCGTACCAACACCGCTCGTTGTCCAGTAGTTGTTGTCCAGTCATTGACTGGACAACAACTGGACAACAACTGGACAACGACTGGACAACGAGCGGTGTTGGTAGAGTGTTGCAAGCAGGTTTCCACAAGCCTTTCACGGCCCCGGCACAATGCACAGAGAAAGCAGTCCCGAGGAGCACGCAGGCGCCTCCAGACTGCATATCAAGCCTTTACAGGCTATTCGCCGTAGTATTCCAGCTTGCGTTCGATGGTGTATATCTCCTTGCCGTCGAGCGAGTAGCGGCAGCAGGTCCAGTTGCCGTGGCGGTCGTAGGTATAGCTGCGGCGCTCGACGCTGACGGTGGTCGACTCCTCGTCATAGTATGTGATGCGTCGCAGGATGTTGTTGCCGCGGCGGTCGTATTTCATCGCCTCGGCCACCAGCAGCAGCTCGTCGGACGTGTAGGTGCTGACCGAGACGGGGCGTTCGTGCTTGTCGTAGAGCGTCACCGTGCGCTCCATCACCGCACCGCTGTCTGCCTCATTATAAGCATATTGCACGGTCTGCACCAGGTCGCCGCCGCTGCCGTAGATGTAGTGCGTCGACGTGACGAGGCGACCTTTTAAATCGAACTCCATAACACGCAGTATATCACCATCGTAGTCAAAATCATAGTGCTTTTGCGGATCAAGTTTCTGCAAGGGGTATTTGGTTATATGCTGCCCTCCGAACCCGCGCTTGCGGTATTCGGCAAGGTCGCCCACCGAGTCGAACAGGTAGGTCTCCTGGAAGTTTATATCCTGGCCTGACGCATAACGCTGCACGACAGTCATTTGCCGCACCCAGAACTTGAGGTTGAAGTCTTCATACTTGGGTTGCATCAGCCCCTGCCGCGTGTGCTGCGCACTGGCGGCACCGGCAAACAGCAACAGGGCTATAACGAGTCTTTTCATCTGTTTCAATGCCTGCAAGACAGGCCTTTAGGGTTAAAACGACAATTCCCGCAAATTGCCGGCAATCATCGAAAATGTTATTTGTATGGGTTTAGAGATTTGTCCAGAAGGTGGCATTCATTGGTGATTGGGTTGTAGTAATACCGCTCGCCGTACATACTTTTGAGTCCGAAGTTGAGCAACAATCCTATGGGCATTTTGGTGAGCCGCATATAGTTGAATAACTGGAGTCTGTGTTCCGGCAGAATGTCGTCGGTTGCTTTTAATTCAATGATTATATCTTCCGCAACTATATCCATCCGATAGTACTTCTCGAGCTTATGGCCTTTGTAATAACGGCTAAGTGTTTTTTCCGGCTCATTTTCAATGCCTCTTTCAAGTAATTCGAGGTGCAACGCTTCATTGTAGATTGGTTCCGACAAACCTCCGCCAAGCTCCGTGTGAACGGTCATCGCGGCTCCAATTATCTGATACACTCTGTCTTTATACTTTTCGAGACTATCCATTTTTTTGGTGGAAATTGTCGGTAATTGTCGGGCATTGTCGTTCTTTAAAACGCTATTGCAGTTTCTTGTAGTGGAAGCGGTGCGGAGTGTCGTCGCCGAGGCGTTTCTTGCGATTCTCCTCATATTCAGAGTAGGAGCCCTCGAAGAAATAGACTTGCGAGTCGCCCTCGAAGGCGAGGATATGGGTGCAGATGCGGTCAAGGAACCAGCGGTCGTGGCTGATGACCACGGCGCAGCCGGCAAAGTTCTCGAGACCCTCCTCGAGAGCACGCATCGTGTTGACATCGATGTCGTTGGTAGGCTCGTCGAGCAGCAGGACGTTGGCCTCGCTCTTCAGGGTCAGCGCCAGGTGCAGGCGGTTGCGCTCTCCGCCGCTGAGCACGCCGGCTTTCTTGCTTTGGTCGTTGCCGCTGAAGTTGAAACGCGATATATAGGCGCGGCTGTTCACCAAGCGGCCTCCCATCTGTATCTGCTCGTTGCCTTCGCTGACCACCTCCCACACCGACTTCTCGGGGTCGATCTGCACGTGCTGCTGGTCGACATAGCCGATTTTCACCGTCTCGCCCACCGTAAAGGTGCCTGTATCAGGCTTTTCCAGCCCCATTATGAGGCGAAAAAGAGTCGTCTTGCCACAGCCGTTGGGACCGATGACACCCACAATGCCTGCGGGCGGCAGACTGAAGGTCAGGTTCTCGTATAGCAGCTTGTCGCCGTAGGCCTTGCTTACGCCCTCGACCTCAAGCACTTTGTTGCCTAAACGCGGACCGTTGGGTATGTATATTTCAAGGTTCTGCTCCTTCTCTTTGACATCTTCGTTCATCATACGGTCGTAGGCCGCAAGACGCGCCTTGCCCTTGGCGTGACGCGCTTTGGGAGCCATTCGCACCCACTCCAGCTCGCGCTGCAAAGTCTTGCGACGCTTGCTTTCCTGCTTCTCCTCCATAGCCAGACGCTGCGTCTTCTGGTCGAGCCAGCTGCTATAGTTGCCCTGCCAGGGGATGCCTTCGCCGCGATCGAGCTCCAGAATCCAACCGGCGACATTGTCAAGGAAATAGCGGTCGTGCGTCACAGCAATGACAGTCCCCTTGTATTGCTGCAGGTGATGCTCCAGCCACTCTATACTCTCGGCGTCGAGGTGGTTGGTAGGCTCGTCGAGCAGCAGTATGTCAGGCTCTTGAAGCAACAGACGGCACAGCGCCACGCGGCGGCGTTCACCGCCGCTGAGGTTCTTGACAAGCTGGTCCTCGTCGGGACAGCGCAGCGCGTCCATAGCGCGCTCCAAGCGGCTGTCGAGGTTCCAGGCATCGTGTTGCTCCAGCAGCTCGGTCAGCTCGCCCTGGCGCTCGCACAGCTTGTCAAAGTCGGCATCCGGCTCCGCAAAGGCATTGTTCACCGCCTCGTATTCTTTCATCCAGTCAACGACATCCTGCACAGCCTCTTGCACAACCTCTTTCACCGTCTTGCTGTCGTCGAGCTTGGGCTCCTGCTCAAGATAGCCGACACTGTAGCCTGGCGCAAACACCACCTCGCCTTGGTAGTCCTTGTCCACGCCGGCAATGATTTTCAGCAGGCTCGACTTGCCGCTGCCATTGAGTCCTATAATACCTATCTTGGCTCCGTAGAAGAAGCTTAAATATATGTCTTTCAATATCTGACGGGTGGGAGGAATAAGCTTGCCCACACCCACCATCGAGAAGATAATCTTTTTGTCGTCTGCCATAACTTTATTACAATGTATTTATAAACTCTAAAACAAGATTTCGGTATCACTGCGGAACGATAGCGGCACAACTGCAGCAGCTTCAGTCAACAGCGCCCCACCCCTCTTGGTATCAGGACAATACGTAAAAGGGACGGCGACTCACTCACCAAAGCGGATATCCTTCACGTTCAGCTGTGTCTCCGTCTTGCCACGCCAGTAGTTCTCTTCCAGCTGATAGCAGATGTCGAACATCTCCTGGCGGCTGACACGGCTGTAGTATTCGCCCAATTGGAAACCGATAGCAGAGTAGGCGTTGGCGCTGTCGGACGAGAGCACCGAGAATTTCAGGTGGTTGCTGCCCACTATGCGCGGCGGTTGCAACGGGTTGCTCTCCAGGTGGTTGGTGCGGAACACCGGCACATTGTTGTCGGGACCGAACGGTGAGAACTGCTTGAGGATACGCAAAAACTTGGGGGTAATGTCCGAGAAGTTGACCACAGCGTCGATTTCAATCTCAGGCACAGTGGCTTCAGCCGGCATAGTGCTGCTGACAATCTGCTCGAAGCGCTCCACAAAGCGGTCGAAGTTCTCAGGCCTCAACGAGACACCGGCGGCGCTCTTGTGCCCGCCAAAGTGCTCCAGCAAGTCGCTGCACTCCTCGAGAGCGGCGTGTACGTCGAACTCCTTGATGCTGCGTGCCGAGCCCACATACAGGTCGTCGGTCGAGCGCGTCAGCACGATGGCAGGCCTGTAGAACGATTCCACCAAGCGCGACGCCACAATGCCCACCACGCCACGGTGCCATCCCTCGCCGAAGAGCACTATTGAATGGCGCTTCGACAGGTTGGGGTCGGCCAGCAGGCGGCGCTTGGCTTCCTCTGTTGCCTGAGTGTCAAGGTCCTTACGCTCAGTGTTGTAGTTATTGATTTCCTCGGCAAGCTTTGAGGCCACCTCACGGTTTTCGGCCAGCAAGAGGCGCACCGAGTCAAAGGCGCTGTGAATACGTCCGGCGGCATTGATGCGCGGCCCGACCAGAAACACGAGGTCACTGATATTTAGATCCTTGACGAAATAAGATTCCTTTTCAGGATTGCCGGCGCGGTCCTCTTTCGAGCGCGGTTCGATGTGGCCGTAGGTAAGAATAGCTTCGAGGCCAGGGCGCGGGCAGGTGTTGATGACCTTCAGGCCGAACGACGCCAGCACGCGGTTCTCGCCGGTCATCGGCACAATGTCCGACGCGATGCTGACGGCCACCAGGTCAAGATAGCGCAGCAGCTTGAGCTTCAGCATCTCCAGGTTCTTCTTCTGGGCCACGGTCAGTTCCGACGCCGAGTCGCACAGGCGCACCCCTATCTTCTGCTCCATATAGGCCTCAACTATCTTGAAACCAATGCCGCAGCCCGACAGTTCCTTGTAGGGATACGGGCAGTCCTCGCGCTTGGGGTCGAGGACGGCACAGCAGTTGGGCAGAACCTCGCCTGGCAGGTGGTGGTCGCCCACGATAATGTCGATGCCAAACTGGTTTGCATATTCAGCCTGCTCGACGGCCTTGATGCCGCAGTCGAGGG
Source organism: uncultured Bacteroidales bacterium (assembly GCA_905236645.1). GTDB lineage: Bacteria > Bacteroidota > Bacteroidia > Bacteroidales > P3 > Colimorpha. The sequence goes on along the minus strand of CAJOMZ010000028.1, from coordinate 9,390 downwards.
CTATAATCAGCTTAACGCCAGTGCGTTTAGCGTAGTCGATACCCTGGAAGGATATGCCATATCCCTCGGTATCTCGATCAGGAATATAGAAGTCGATGTTGTAGTGAAGTGTATGGAAATACGAGTAGACCAGTGCCACGGCCGACGTGCCGTCCACATCATAGTCGCCGTAGATGAGCATACGCTCCTTGTTGCGGACCGCGTTGTTGATACGTGCAATGGCACGATCCATATCCTTCATCAGGAACGGATCGTGAAGTTGGTCTAAACTTGGTCGGAAGAAGTGCTTGGCTTCCTCGAAAGTAGTGACACCACGTTCTACAAGCAGCGTGGCAATAATTTTGTCCACGCCCAAAGAATCCGCAAGTTTCTCAACAACCTCTAAATCATAATCTTTCCTTGTTATCCAACGTTTTTCTTTCATTTTTTACTGGGCGTAAAATTACTAACTTTTCGCGAACTGGAAAAATATTTTTTCGCCTTTGGCTGTTTTGAAGAGTGTTAATTGATGTTAAAACGCTGATTATGGGAGCATTTAAAATGATAAAAAAATTATCCTGCCCTATCCCCCGCCCCGGTCCGGTTCCGTGTCTGGTCAGGACCAACTCCGGTCGTTGTACAATATATGTACAATACTTGTACAATATATGTACAATTGTGAAACGTACAAATATTGTACAAGTATTGTACATATATTGTACAACGGACGGAGTTGGTACCTTGAGGGGCTGGTTATGAAGCGATTACGAAACAGGGCCGAGACGGTGTTTTACGCCTCGGCCCTGTCCGCGTTCCGGTCGGAAGAGCGGTTTTATCTCTTTTTGCGCCTAATTGTCAGACGGTTAAAGCGCAAAATCGAACTGCGGTAGAGCTTGGCGGCGAGCCAGGTGCACAGCGGGAAGGCCACGACAAGCAGCGCCATCGACCAGTAGAGTTGGTCGAGCGGCACGCCGAACGGTACGCGCAGCATCATTGCCACGGGCGACGTGAAGGGGATGAGCGACAGGACCACGCTCAGTGTGCCCGACGGGGCGTTGACCATCGCCGGCATACACAAGAGGGTGATTAGCAGCGGAATGGTCAGCGGCAGCGAGAAGAGTTGCAAGTCGGTGTCGTTGTCGCACAGCGCTCCGGCGGCGGCAAAGAGGGTGGCGTAGAGCAGGTAGCCGAAGATGAAATAGAACAGGAATGCCGGCAGGATGGCGCCAAAGTCGATCGAGGCTATACCTTCTATAAGTTGCGGGATGTCAGCCATTTGGTCGGCCTGCTGCATCTGTAGCGTCGCCTCGCTGCCCTTGGTGGCGAGCTCGGTCAGCTCGTGCTTCTGGCTTGCCGTTTGGAAGAGTTCGCTGTTGGAGGCCTGAATGCCGACAAGGGCGACGCCCGTCAGCAGCACCCACAGCAGGAACTGCGTGAGGCCCACGAGGGCGATGCCGACAACCTTGCCCATCATCAGCTGGAAAGGCTTGACAGAGCATACAATGACCTCGATGATGCGGCTTGACTTTTCCTCAACGACGCCACGCATCACCTGGCTGCCGAACATAAAGATTACCACGTAGATAAGGAGTGCCAGTATGAATCCCAGGCCTGTCTTGACTTCGAGGAACGCCTCGCGTCCGGTCTCGAGGTCTTCGGTGCGCAGGTTGATTTTGGTGTTGCTGATGAGGGCGTATTCGTCGTCGCTGATGCCGTGAGCCTGAAGCAGGCGGTTGCGCAGAATGCGTTGCAGCTGGCGGTCCACGTCGTAACGCACCTGCTGCGGAGGCAGGTCGCTCTTGTAGTAGAGGCAGGCATCGGTGGGGATGGCGTCGCTTGCGCGGTGGCGCACGTAGAGTATCGCCGTGATGTCCTTGTCGCTGTCCATCAGCCGTTTGGCGTAGTCGAGAGTGGCCGCGTAGCGGTAGGTCACATTGTCGGTCGAAGCAAAGTGGCTGTCGGTGCGCAGGGTGTCGTCGCGGTCGAGGCCTCCGAACAGGCCCGACTCGTCGGCCACAAGCACCACCGACTTCTCCAACGGCTTCACAGCCAGGTATATCGGTATTGCATAGAGGGCGGCAAGCATTATGGGCACGAGGAGTGTAAGGAGCCAGAAGGAGGGCTTGCGGACGCGGGTCATATACTCGCGGCGGATTACGAGCAGAATCTTGTTCATTCGTCACCTCCTTTCTTGACTGTTTCCACAAAGATATCGTTCATCGACGGCAGCAGCTCGTTCAGCGAAACTATCTGGCGCTGAGGCATCAAGGCCGCCAGCAGGTCGTTGGCCGAGCGTCCTTCGGGCAGGGTTACGCGTAGTTTCTCTTCGCCGTCGCCCGATGTGACGCCGTGCATCTGGAACTCTGCCGGCAGCGACAGCGGTGCGTCGCCGGCAAGGACCACGGCCTCGAACAGGTTGCGGCTATAGGAGCGGCGTATCTGTGCCACCGAGCCCGAGAGGACCACTTTCGACTTGTCAATCAGTGCAATATCGTCGCACAGTTCCTCTACCGAGGCCATATTGTGGGTTGAGAAGATGACCGTCGCGCCTTTGTCGCGAAGAGCCAGAATCTCGTTTTTGAGCAGCGTGGCATTGACGGGGTCGAAGCCGCTGAAAGGCTCGTCGAATATCAGCAGGCTCGGCTCGTGGAGCACGGTGACGATGAACTGCACCTTCTGCTGCATACCCTTCGAGAGCTGCTCGACAGGGCGGTTCCACCAGCTGGAAATGCCGAGCTTGTCGAACCACTGCACGAGGCGATGCTCGGCGTCGCGCCGCGTAAGCCCCTTGAGCTGGGCCAGATATATGGCCTGTTCGCCGACTTTCATCTTCTTGTACAGGCCGCGTTCTTCGGGCAGATAGCCTATGCGCTGCACGTCGCCGTCGGTCATTGGCCGTCCGCCAAGCAGTATCACCCCTTTGTCGGGGCGCGAGATGCGGTTGATGAGGCGGATAAGTGTCGTTTTGCCCGCCCCGTTGGGGCCGAGCAAGCCGAATATGGAACCCTCGCGCACAGCGATGCTTACATCGTCGAGAGCGCGGTAGTCACCAAAGTTTTTCTCTATGTGCTGGGCTTCAAGAATCATCGTGTATCTGTTTTTTGTAGAAAAGAAGTGCCAGAGGCTTGGTTTTGTGGTTGTTTTCTTGACGTTCGGCCACGTACAGGGCGCTTCTTCAGGCAGTTTGGGTTTTCTTCCTGTTTTTTCCGAATGGCAGCCTTATCAGGGCTATTTCTGCAAGCAGCATCAACAGCGATGCGGCGAGGCACCAGCGCCACAGGCGGCGCCCTTCGGTCTGCTCCTTGATGTAGGTGTCCAAAGGCTTGTCGGCATTGCGTACAACGCTGAAGGCGTTGAGGTTGTAGTCTTTAAGCTGCTTCGCAACGTCATCGCGGTCGAGGAAGTCCATCTGCGATTCGAGACGCGAGTAGTTGAAGGAGAGGCCCTCGGTCTCCCTGCCGCCTTGCGCAAGGATGTAGTTGCCTGCTTCCCTGATGGTTGCGTGAGGTATCAGCATACTGTTGCTGCCGCTGCGCCTGATGTCCGGTATTTCCTCGTAGTCGCCATCGCGCAGGGTCAGTTTCACATTGCCCTGGGCGGCGTCGTAAAGGGCCGAGAGCGGCACGGGATCAGCCTGTCCCATAGAGGTGTAGAGCGGCAAGGGACGCAGGCTGTAGAGCGCCATATTATAGAGCGTCGGGACGAAAAGCGCCTGGCGGACGAAGTCGGTGTGGGCGTCGCGCAATGGGGCCGCAATGAGATATAGACGGCCTGCGCCACAAGGAGTTACGCTGACATAGCTGTCGCCGTTGGCGAGCGTAATGACAGGTTCGCTGAGGGTTGCCGATGTCGGCGAGAGGCGGTAATAGTCAGTCACCGAGGGCATCTCCATATCGTCGGTACGACCGCTGAATACATTAAGGTACAATGCGTTGTCGAGGTTCACGGTAGCGGCGGCGACACGGCCTTTGTTACGGCCGTTTATCAACGGTGCCGCGAAGAGGCGCAAGGCCTCGTTGTAGCTTGTCTGGTCGACATTTTCGCCCATTACGACGACCAGCGTGCCGCCGTCCTCGACGAAGGCGTGGAGCGTCTGGGCCATACCCGTCGAGAGCGAGGGCAGTTCGTCAAGCAGTATGACGTCGTTACCTTCGATGCGGCTAAAGTCCATCTGCTGGAGGCCGAGCGATGCATAGGCCACTACCGAATCGCCCTCGAACAGCCGTCGCAGGTTCTCGTTGGCCGACTTTCCTTCGACAGCCAGCATCTTTATTCGGTCGCGGACGTTGAGCGTGAAGAAAAGCTTGTCGTCGAATGAGATAGGATAGTCGGTGGTCTCTACACGACCGCTGAAAATACCCGTCGCGTCGATAGAGAAATGCATTTCTACCGTAGAGGTGCTGCGGGCGGGCAGGTCGACTGTGGCGAGAGCCCGCTGGCGATCGTTGACGTATAGCGTAACCGGCACTTTCTCAAGGTCTTCATCGCCCTCGTTGGCCACCCATACCTGTGCCACAACGCTGTTGCCGCGGCAGAACGCCGGTGCATTGAGCGACAGGGAATCAATGTATACATTGTTCTGGGCCGATGCAGCAAGAGGCACCAGTGTGGCGACGATGCCGCTGTCGGACGGGAAGGCCTCGAAGTCGGCTATGGAACTCTGAAAGTCGGAGATGATGTAGGCATACTTGTTGTCGCTGCGGCCGGTACCGACGAAATCGAACTGGCGTTGCAGCAGGGCCGAGAGCGGCATTGAGGCACTGCTGACTTCGACCTCGTCGATCATCAGAAGCACATCGTCCTTGCTGAGCCAGTGGAAGTGGCGTCCCTCGATGTCGTTTGTCATCAGTTGGAAGCGGTCGGTGGGTCCGTAGGCAGCCACAATCTCGCGGGCTTTCGTCTTGGCCTGTTCGAGCAGAGTGCCGCTGCCGCCGTTGCTTTCCATACTGAAAGAGTTGTCTATGAATATGCTTACGTCGTTTGAACCCGACCGTGCCGTGCTGTTCTTGTTTGGGATGACTGGCTGTGCGAAGGCAAGCACAAGGAAGACAATGGCCAGAATGCGCGCAGACATTATCAGGAGCTGGCGCAGCGTCGACTGGCGACGCGTCTCGCTCTGGAGCTGTTCGAGGCGCTCCACATTGCTGAAATACACCTTCTTGTAGCGACGGAAGTTGAAGAGGTGGACTATCACCGGGATAGCCACTGCGACAAGGCCTATGAGGAACAATGGGGAAGAGAGTATCATATATCGGAGGGCTTGGTTTTCAGTTTACTGTAATGCCGACAGATGTCGCTGATGCCGCATTCGGCACAGTGCGGCGACCGAGCCGTGCAGACGTAACGTCCGTGCAGAATCAGCCAGTGGTGGGCGACGGGTATCTTTTCGGCCGGGATGTGCTTCTCCAGTGTCAGCTCGGTCTGCAGAGGCGTTTTCGAGTTGGTTGTAAGGCCGATACGGTTGGAGACGCGGAACACGTGGGTGTCGACAGGCATCACCGACTGGTTGAAAACGACAGCGGCAATGACATTGGCGGTCTTGCGGCCCACGCCAGGCAGTGTCTGCAACTTGTCGACATCGTCGGGGACCTCGCCATTAAAGTCGGCCATCAGTTTTTCGGCCATAGCCTTCAGGTGGCGGCTCTTGCTGTTGGGATAGGAAACCGACTTGACATAGGAGTAGATATCTTCGACCGTTGCCGCCGCCAATGACGGGGCGTCGGGGTAGGCGGAGAAGAGAGCCGGCGTGACCATATTGACACGTTTGTCGGTGCATTGGGCAGAGAGCATAACCGCCACAAGCAGCTGGTAGGGGTTGTCGTAATGCAGCTCGCTCTGTGCTTCGGGGCGCGCCTTTTCGAAATAGGCTATAAGTCTTGCGTATCGCTCTGCAGTCTTCATTTCTTGCGCAGTGTTACTATTACAGGGTAATGGTCTGACATTTCAGACTTTATGCGTTTATATGATATCGCCTCCAAATCGGCCGTGTGCAGCACCATATCGATGCGGAACGCAGGGAATGTGCCTTTACGGCTTCGGGTAAAGGAGCCGTGATAGGTGGTGCTGAACCCCTGGCCCGCCTCGCAATAGCTGTCCTTGAGGTAGGGGCGGCACTGAAGGTAGAAATACGATGCCGGGGTATCGTTGAAGTCGCCTGCAACAATGGACAATCTGCCGTGGTTTTCGAAGTAGGGTTTAAGGACCTCCCACTCGTTCTCGTGGGCGATGATGGTTTCACGGAATTTGCGTAAGGTGCTGCGCCCTGTCAGGCTGTCAACGTTGCCGTGCGAGATATCGCGAATCTGCTTGTGGTCGGTCTCGTCAAGGCCGTAGGAATCGAGGTGCAGGCAATAGAAGCGCAGGGTGTCGTTGTTCCACAGAAGATTGACGTACAGCTTGGAAGGCCCTTCGATACGGACCACGCGCGCTATGGGATATTTGGAGAATATCACTTCGCCGGTTATCGAGCCGTTGTCGTATCCTGAAGTCATTTCAACATATCCGCGCTGCTTCAGCCGTTCGGTAAGCGGCAAGGTGTCGCCGCGCCCTACGTATTCCTGCAAAGCCATAATATCAGGCTGTTCGTCGTCCACAATGCTCAGGAAGGCAGCCATATTGCTGTCCGTGCAGCCTTCCTCCACACTCACACCGTGGAAATTGTGGGCGTTGAATGTGAGTACTTTCAAGACATCCGGTTCGGCAAGGGTCTCGTCAGAGACAGACTCGGTGCCTCCCACCTGAAAATAGAGCGGCAGGAAGGCGTAACGCACCACAATGGCCGCCAACGACAGCAGGAACCATTTGCTGCTCAGTATCAGCCACACAACAACAAACACTATGTTTATTATCAGGAAATAAAGGTAGCCATAGCTGAGCAGCGAGAACCAGATGAACCGCGACGGAGCCACACGGCCCGCAAACGTGGAGCCAAGCAACAACAGCAACGCTATAACATTAAGTATTAGCAATATGACTTTAATCACTCTCTTCATCTTTCCACCAAACCTTACGCCTTGAACTTAAACAAAAACTCCTTTTCCTCTTTAGACAAGTTATCGTAGCCCGAGCGGGAAATCTTGTCGAGTATGGCATCTACACGCTTCTGGTCCGCAGCACGGCGGCGGTTGTACTCATCATCCGACATTGGCCGTCCGCCGCGGCTACCTTGCTGCGTTTTCTTCTTTCGGAACGGTTTACTTTTCAGCACTTTGGAAACATCGGCCCGCATTGCCACCACATACAGCCAGCCAAACAGGGCTCCGCCAAGATGGGCGATATGGCCACCGGCGTTGGACGCGGGAATGGACAGCAAATCAATGACCACAAAGGCTATTGCCACATATTTAATCTTGACTGAGAACGAACGCACCAGCCACAACGACACCTCCTGGTTGGGAGCATAGACAGCAACGGCAATGAACACGCCCAGCACAGCGGCAGAAGCGCCAACCAATGTAGAGCTATGCATCTGACCGACAGGAAACAAGTTGTAAACCAACAGATAGAGCAAGGCTCCGACTATGCCACTCAGGAAGTATATCCATCCGAAACGCTTGGTTCCAAGATAGCGGCAGCACATTATACCTCCGAAGTAAAGCATAACCATATTGAACAATATATGCCAGAAGCCGTTGTGCAGGAACATATAGGTCAGCAGCGTCCACGGATGGCGCAGCAAGTCGGTCCACTGCGACGACAGCGCCAGCCAGTCGAGCCACCCTGCCGACGCACTTCCCGCCGGCAGTGCATAAAGGTAGTCGACCAACGGGAACAGGAGCGATACGACCCACAACGCCACATTGACGATAATAAGTACCGAGAGCAGACTGCCACTTTTCAAAAACCCTGACAACTGATTACCAACACTTTGCCTTTGCATATATTGTTCAATTTCAAATTGCAAAGATATACAAAAAAAACGAATTATCTAAATCCAATGTGCAGCCAGTTTTGCACATTGCAAAGAAAGGTGTAACTTTGCACATTCCACTTCAGCATCCAGAAATGACCACAATGCACCGTTACGCACTGATAGGCAAACAATTGTCGCATTCCTTTTCGCAAACATACTTTAGCGAAAGATTTGCTTCCGAGCACCTTGAGGGCTACAGCTACGACCTGCTTGAGACTGAAGACCTGTCCGGACTGCGCAAAATTGTTGAAGAGCAGGAGCTTGACGGATTCAATGTCACAATACCCTACAAAGTAGAAATCCTACATTTGCTTGACGAAACAGACGCCACCGCGCAAAAGATTGGCGCAGTGAACACTGTCAAGGTATCTAACCGCAGCGGGCACACGCGTCTAATAGGATATAACACCGACGCTCCAGCCTTTGCGGAAACGCTAAAGCCGCTGCTTAGGCCTCATCACCGCAGCGCACTCATTCTCGGTACCGGAGGCGCCGCACAAGCCGTAGCTTTCGGACTTGAGCAACTTGCCATCGACTATCTTTTTGTAAGCCGTAGTCCACACGGCGACAATCAGATTGACTATTCCACGGCCTATGCCAAAGCCACAGAACACACCATAATAATTAATGCCACACCCGTAGGAATGTTTCCCAACTGCAGCACCTCACCGTGGGAACGACCCAACCTGCTGACACCGCAGCACCTCTGCTACGATCTTGTCTACAACCCCTCTCCCACTCGCTTTATGCAGGAAGCCGCCCTGCGAGGTGCCTCCGTCCAAGACGGCCTGCCAATGCTTCACCGCCAAGCAGACCTTGCATTCAGCTTATGGACATCCACAAAAAGCCTCTGACATAGTTATCTATAAAGACAAGATAAAACGCACTAATACCTTGATCCCCAAGGCATCATAACATAATTAGATAACCTTACTTGTTCAAGTCCCGTTCCGAGCACCAAAGAGATTTTGCAAGTAGCCCCGTTGCGACGGATTTGCAATCTGGCACTGGTTGACAAGTGACTGTGTTGAATTGTATAATTGTATATTTATTATTTGAAATATAATAAAATATACAAGAAACAATAGTATGCCTGGCATCTTGCGCCCATTAGCAGTTGTTTGAAATACAATAAAATACACAAGAAACAATGTGCAGTTCAATTTCGAGCACTTATGACATTTCCCCATAAGGAAGCACCGAAGAAAACAACTTTTTCCCATCCACACTAAGGCGAGGGGATTTTTCCCTCCCTTTGTTGAAAAAATGTGCGTTTGCACACTGTTTTGACCTCAAAAGTTGCGTTTCTTAATGGAACTTAGGATATAAAAGAAAAAAGATTTTGCATTTTCGCTCATTTTGAGTTACTTGCAAAATCTCTTTTGTGCCCGGAACAGTAGCGCCTTAAGTGTTTCTTGTTAAATATAACTATTTATAGTTGTGTTTGTTGCATCCATCCTTGTACTCAAATAATACAATAAAAACTGGCAATTCAAGCC
>CAJOMZ010000027.1 GCA_905236645.1 uncultured Bacteroidales bacterium | reverse complement strand
GCCACACCTACGCCCGCCCAGGCCAACCCGGACCGATGCCCCCGTCGCACCGCCCTATGCACCCGGCCCCCTACTTCCACCACCCCTATCATCACAATATGATACATATGCGCCCCGTCTACTGGCATCCGGTGCCGCCTCGCCCCATCTTCTGGCCGGGCTTCTGGGTCTACTGCAACTCCTACTGGTATGACTATCACGTAACCGACGTCGTAGTGGTGCACAAATACATCCACGACACCTATAATGTCGATATGGTAAGTTACGCCATCAGCGGCGACCTGATGTACGCCATCGTCAACGACGTGGACGGCAACACCTACCTGCAGGTCTTCGACCAGAACGACAAGATGCTGGCCGAGCAGAAAATCAGCCACAAATACATCAAGACCGAGATAGACCGCGAGAACGGAGGCTGCTGGATCTTCAAGAAAAAAGACAAAGACCCGATGCTGTTCCTCTACACCAACGGCGAACTGCTGATATACGAGGCCGACTAAGCGCCCGCACAAAAGACACGAATTGGTTATTTCACCTACACCGATGCCGATATGTTTCTGAGTCATAGAGCATCACACTGTTGAACAGTCTTGTCATTCACAAACCACTCAGAACAATTAATGTTGTTTGCAGATAAGGGCGGCCTTTGGCCGCCCTTATCGTTTTCAGGCACCGCCGTCGCCACCGCCGAACGACGGCACCGGGACGGCACCGCACCATACCCGTATTTTCAAGGCAAGAAGGCCATACCATCTGTCCAGTTGTTGTCCGCTCGTTGTCCAGTTGTTGTCCAGTCAATGACTGGACAACAACTGGACAACAACTGGACAACAACTGGACAACGAACGAAGATGTCCTTGTAAAGTACTGGGAATGATGCAGTTATAGTACAAGGGTGATGATATGAGTATATTATTGATTATCAGCGCCTTGGTTCAGAAACAAGCATTTTGTCACAAAAAAAAGGTCGATTCAAGGGTGCGAGGGGCGACGGACAACAATGTAAACATCGGGGGGCGCAATGCCCGTGCGGGCGGTCAGAACCGCAGCGTTACGGGCAGCAGGAATGCTTTTGTGGCCGGCACGGGGCTGTCGGCCTGCATTTTGTCCACAATCCAGTGCGCCGCCAGAGCGGAGCCGATGCCGACAAAGGCTCCGACAAGCACGTCGGAGGGATAGTGCACACCCAGATACAGGCGCGAGAAACCTACGCCCGAGGCCCACAGCGTCGCCGGCAGGACGACATACCATCGCGGATAGCTCAGGCAGAGCGACGTGGCTGTGGCGAACGTCAAGGAGGTGTGGCCCGAAGGGAATGAGAATCCGCCAACGGTCTTGAGCGGCACGAGGTCGTCGGGATAGCCCAGATAGGGACGCGGCCACCTGACGCTGAATTTCAGCCCTTCGGCAATGCCGGCCGACAGCAGCAGCGAGAGTCCGCAGCTTGCCCCCGAAACGAGCAGGTCATTCTTGCCGGTCGTCAAGCCGGCGCCAAGCATCGCGGCAGGGGCCACAGGGGTGAGCGCCAGGGTGTTGCTAAGCCCCGTCATTGTGTGGTCCATCGTCGCGGTGCGGTTCTACTGCAGCGTGCAGAGAATGTTGTAGTCGAGCCCCTGTCCGTTGAGCCTGAGCGGGACGAGGAGCGTTGCGAGAAGCAATATGGCGAATCCGTGTCTTTTCATTGTGGAGTGCAAACAGAAAATCTGTACCGCTTGCAGCACGGCAAGGCAGGTACAGATTTTTCTTTGATGGAATGCAACGTTCAGTGTTACTGCAGTTTAAGCAGGGCTTCCTTGATGCGTCGGCAGGCCTCGACAAGGAGTTCCTCGCTGGTGGCGTAGCTGAGGCGGATGCAGCTGTCGTCGCCGAAGGCGGAGCCCATCACGGTGGCCACGTTAGCCTCGTTGAGGAGGTAGAACGCCATATCGGTCGAGTTCTCTATCTTCTTGCCGTTGAACGACTTGCCATAGTAGGAGCTGACTTCGGGGAAGAAGTAGAAGGCGCCCTGCGGCAGGCGCACCTTCAGGCCGGGGATGTCGCACAGCAGTTTGTAGACCATATCGCGGCGTTTCTGGAAGATGTTGCGCATATTGATGATGTCGTCGCTGGTGGCGGGGTCCATCAGCATTGCGCATACGGTGGCCTTTTGAGCGATGGAGCAGGTGGCGCTGGTCACCTGGCCCTGCAGCTTGTTGCAGGCTTTGGCGATAACCGTCGGGGCGGCGATGAAGCCGATGCGCCAGCCGGTCATAGCGAAGCCCTTGGCGACGCCGTTGATGGTGATGACGCGGTCGCGGACGTTCTCGAACTGGGCTATGCTCTCGTGCTTGCCCACGAAGTTGATGTGCTCGTATATTTCGTCGGCCATAATGAAGAGGTTGTCGTGCCTTGCCACAACGTCGGCGATGCCTTTGAGCTCTTCCTTGGTGTAGAGCATACCCGTGGGGTTGGAGGGCGACGAGAACATAATGAGCTTGGTGCGCGGCGTGATGGCTGCTTCGAGCTGCTCGGGCGTCACCTTGAAGTCGTTCTCGATCTTGGTCTTGACGTATACGCACTTGCCTTCGGCAACGCGGACAATCTCCTTGTAGCTTACCCAGAAGGGAGTGGGGATTATCACCTCGTCGCCGGGATTGACGAGGCACTGCACGAGCTGGTAGATGCTCTGCTTGGCACCGGTGGAGACGACAATCTGTTCGGGCTTGAAGTCGAGGTTGTTGTCGCGTTTGAACTTTTTGCAGATAGCCTCGCGCAGGTCGGGGTAGCCGGGCACGGGGGGATAGTGAGTGAAGTTGTCGTCGATAGCTTTTTTTGCGGCCTCCTTGACGACCTCGGGGGTGTTGAAGTCGGGTTCGCCGATGCTGAGGCTGATAACGTCTTTGCCTTGTGCTTTGAGTTCGCGGGCTTTTGCGGTCATAGCCAGAGTCTCCGACTCGGCCATATTGAGAATACGGTTTGATAAGATTTCCATAGGTTTATACTGTTTGAATGATTTTGCAAAAGTACGAATTTTTTTCGGAATGGAAACTTTTTTTGTGAAGAATCATTATTTTTCAAATTTTTTTGTACATTTGTAGACTGCAAACTATGCTGACAATTAATTTATAAGTATACATAAAAAGCTGATAATTATGGCAAAAGAAATGAATGATGCCGAAGCATCGAAACTTGAGAAACTGAAAATCCTGCAGAGTACGCTTGATAAGATTGAGAAAAACTACGGCAAGGGTTCGATAATGAAACTGGGCGACCGTCCGGACGAGACATTTGAGGCTATATCGACAGGATCGATAAGCCTTGACACGGCGTTGGGCATCGGTGGCTTCCCGAAAGGGCGCATCATCGAGATATACGGCCCCGAATCGTCGGGCAAGACGACGCTGGCCATCCACGCCATCGCCGAGGCGCAGAAGAAAGGCGGCATAGCGGCCTTTATCGACGCCGAGCACGCCTTCGACCCCGTCTATGCCCGCAAGCTGGGCGTGGATGTGGACAACCTGCTGGTGTCGCAGCCCGACAACGGCGAGCAGGCACTTGAGATTGCCGACAATCTGATTCGTTCAGGAGCCATCGACATCATCGTCATAGACTCGGTGGCAGCGTTGACGCCCAAGGCTGAGATTGACGGCGAGATGGGCGACTCGAAGGTTGGTCTGCACGCCCGCCTGATGTCGCAGGCGCTGCGCAAGATGACATCGACCATCAGCAAGACCGGCTGCTGCTGCATCTTCATCAACCAGCTGCGCGAGAAGATCGGCGTTATGTTCGGTAACCCCGAGACCACAACCGGCGGCAACGCACTGAAATTCTATGCATCGGTGCGCCTCGACATACGCCGCATACAGGCTATCAAGGACGGCGACCAGAATATCGGCAACCGTGTGAAGGTGAAAGTGGTGAAGAACAAAGTGGCCCCTCCGTTCCGCACCTGCGAGTTCGACCTGATGTTCGGCGAAGGCATATCGAAGCAGGGCGAGATTGTGGACCTTGGCGTTGACACAGGCGTCATCAAGAAGAGCGGATCGTGGTTCAGCTACGGCGAGAGTAAGCTGGCGCAAGGTCGCGAGGGCGTCAAGGCCCTGCTGCGCGACAATCCAGAGCTCAGCGACGAACTTGAGGCCCATATAAGACAAGCATTGACCGAACAGAACGCAGAGTAACAGCATATGGAAGAGCCTTCAGAGGACCTTGCGGTCCAAAGGAAATATGAGGAACTGATAGAAGCCTGTCGCGCCAACAGGCAATTGTCGGCAGACGACGAGAGCAATATATTCCGCGCTTTCAATATAGCCCGCAACGCTCACGCCGACACGCGGCGCAAGAGTGGGGAGCTATACATCTTCCACCCCCTTGCCGTGGCTCAGATTGCCGTCAGCGAGGTGGGATTGGGGCCCATAGCCGTGATTTGCGCCTTGCTGCACGACGTGGTGGAGGACACCGACATCACGCTTGACACGCTGCGCGCCATCTTCGGCGAGCGCGTGGCACGCATTGTAGACGGAGTGACCAAGATTGACAAGGCGACAATGATTGCCGAGCAAAACGCCGACTTCTCATCGCAGGCGGAGAACTACCGCAAGATACTGCTCGCGATGTGCGACGACGCCTACGTCATCTTCCTGAAACTGTGCGACCGCCTCCACAATATGCGCACCCTCGGCTCGATGAAGGACACCAAGAAACTGGCAATATCCTCCGAGACTCAATACCTATACATACCCATCGCCCACAGGCTGGGACTGTACAACATCAAGACCGAGCTGGACGACCTGGTGATGCAGTACACCAATCCCGACAAGTATGCCGAGATTGCCAACCAGATAAGCCAGTCGGCAGGAACGGAGCTGAAGCTCAAGGAATGCTTCACGGCACCGATACGCAAACTGCTTGACAGCAACGGCCTGCACTACACCATCAAGACCCGAATCAAGTCGGTCTACTCCTGCTGGAAGAAGATGCAGAACAAAGGGGTCCAGTTCGACGAGATCTTCGACCTCTACGCAATGCGCATCATCCTTGACATCCCCGACATCGAAGGCCTTGCGCCCGAAGAGAGGCGCCAGATCGAGAAGGAGGAGTGCTTTAAGGTCTATGCCTTGATAACAGGCCTGTTCAGGCCGCAGCCGGCACGCTTCCGCGACTGGATAACCACCCCAAAGAACAACGGCTACGAGTCGCTCCATACCACCGTGATGAGCCCCATAGGGCGCTGGGTGGAGGTTCAGATACGCACCACGCGGATGGACCGCATCGCCGAGAAAGGTATGGCGGCGCACTTCCTCTACAAGGAGGCACACCCCGACGAGCAGGTAAAGCAAAGCCCCGTGGAAGAATGGCTGCAGCAGATACGCACCTCGCTCGAAGACCCCAACAAGAACGCCCTCGACCTGGTGGAGGAATTCAAGGAGACGCTGTACACCAATGAGATATACATCTTCACGCCGAAAGGCGAGACCATCAAGATGCCGGCACGCAGCACGGTGCTCGACTTTGCCTACGCTATCCACTCCGAACTCGGCAAGCACTGCATAGGGGCCAAGGTCAACGCCCGCGTGGTGCCGACAGGCTACAGACTGCACAGCGGCGAACAGGTGCAGGTGCTGACATCGCAGAAGACCAACCCTACGGAGGACTGGCTCAAAGAGGTTCAGACCCAACGCGCCAAAGACCACATAAAAGATTATCTGCGCAACGAGAAGAAGCAGTACTTTGACGAAGGCGAACAGAAGCTGCGCGCCTTCCTTGAAAAGTCGAAACTCGCCATAACGCCCGAGCGCACCGCCAGACTGAGACTCTTCTTCAACTGCGACAGCGACATAGACCTCTACTACCGCATTGCCCAAGGAGACATCACCGAGGATGGGCTGCGGCAGTGCTTCCACCTGTCGCGCTCCAAGCCACAGCTGCTGTTCCTTCAACCCTACCAGCAGCTCTTCGACGGCAAGGAGCAAAACAGCCTCTTGAACTCGGACAAGAAGTCCTTTACGACATCGCCTTTCCTTGCCGACGCCCAATACGACAACCTTGAAACCCAGCCCGCCACCTGCTGCAAGCCGGTGCAAGGCGACCGCGTGATAGGCATAGTGGAAGACAACCGCATTATGGTGCACCGCACCAACTGCCCCACGGCCATCCACGAAATGTCGACACACGAAGACCGTATAGTGCGTGTGCGGTGGCGCCCCGGCGAGAAGATTGCCTTCCTCACCGGCATCACCATAACCGCCATCGACCGCAAAGGACTGCTGCAGCAGCTGACACGCATCATCAGCGAGGATATGGACCTGAATATGCGCGCCATAACGCTCGAGACATCGGAAGGGGTGGTCCACGGACTGATAATGCTATACGTCCACAACCTCGGAGGCCTGGACCAGCTGATAGAAAGCATCCGTGCAATCGAAGGCGTGGAACAGGTGCAAAGGGTATAAAAAGGTCTCAATCCTCCACACAATATATTCTTTCTCTTACTATTACACAATCTTGCAGCGTAAAAAAAACACGTTGTTGTAGTTTTTTTACCCTTCGCAACGTTATTATATACGACATATTGTTGTATAATAATTTAGCATTAAATATATGAGAAAGATCTTATCAAACATTCTGTTTGCGGCGTTGCTGTCTGCATTGCCTGCAATAGGCCACGCCCAAGACTGGCACGCCACGGTGCCTTATCAATGCGGATTCGAGGACCATACCGAGAACGGTGCTTGGGTTCTGCTTAACGGCGACTCGACAGTTGCCAACAAATGGTATATTGACACCGCCGTTGCACACTGCACGGCGCAAGGCGCCTCCACATCGTGCGGAAAGTCGCTCTATATCTCGGATATGGAAGGAGCTACCTATAACTACGACAACAGCATTGCCTCGTGTGTTATTGCCTACCGCGACTTTGCCTTTGCCCAAGGAACATACGTCGTCTCGTTCGACTGGAATGGCGTTGGGGAGCAGGACTACGATATGCTGATAGCAGCGCTGGTGCCGGCCAATGACACAACGCCTTTGTTTGGAAGTGCACAGTTGCCCCAAGGCATCAGTGCCTGGTCGCTGCCTGAAGGGTGGATAAGTCTCAGCAATAACGGAATACATACAGGGCTCTACAACGCCACGGGCTGGCAGAGAAACGAGAAAGTGGTGGAAATCGGCGCCCCTCAAGACCCGTCGCTTGGTGTGACTTACTACAAGCTCCTGTTTATCTGGTCCAACGACTATGCCGAAGGCTCCAATCCGCCTGCTGCGGTGGACAACATAAACATTCGGCAGGTTACTTGTATGCAACCTTATGCACTGAGTGCCATACAAGACATATTCTCAATCACTTTGAACTGGCAGGCTGGTGGAAACGAGACCCAATGGCTTGTCAGTGTAGATGACACCTCTGTCGCCTGGACCGAGACGGCAACCTCTACACCAACTATGACCGTAACGGGACTTCAGCCCAACACAACCTACACTTTCAAGGTCCGGGCTGTTTGCGGTGACGGCGACACCAGTTTTGCCTCGACAGTCACGGCGACAACGGGAGTTACAATTCCGTACTATGAGAATTTTAACAACTCAGCGTTAGACATCCCTGCCGGATGGAGCTACACCCTCACCGGCGACTCAGCATACGCCACGTCGCAATATGCGCCCCACATCGAGAACAACAGACTGCAGATGAGCGGATTCGGATATCTTGTTCTGCCTAAAGTCAACAGCCGTATCGACACGCTGCAACTTTCTTTCACTCACAGCACTCCCTACAGCTATTCGGCCTCAGAGCCGACATCGCTTGTTGTAGGCGTGATGGAGAATGGCATTTTCACTCCAATAGACACTGTCTCCGACCCGCAGGGCGGCACTTTCACCAAGAATGTCTATTTCATCGGCTACCAAGGGACGGGTCGCAACATCGCATTTTTCAATGGGGCCAACGATCTGGATGTCCACTATGCCACCCATTATATAGACAACATAGTGATCAACTATCTTCCCTCCTGCTTCCCTGTCACCGACGCTAACGCTACTGCTGATTCCGGCTCAATAACTGTGAGTTGGAATCCTCTTTTCAACTCTACTACCTGGCAGGTAACGCTTACCGACGCAAACAACAGCATTGAGATAGACTCTGTCACATCCAACACATCGATAACAATCAATGGCCTTGCAGGGAACACCGAATACCGATACGCTATCCGCACCATCTGTGGAGAAGGCGACACCAGTGAGACCACAGTCGGCACGATTCGAACACTTTGTTCCTCTATTCCACACGCCGAGCTGCCCTATAGCTACGACTTCGAGGACGAGGAAGGAATGGGCCTTTGCTGGAAGGGCTATGCAAGCTCGTCGTTTTATATTCCCACCACAATGTACGGCACGGCCCACAGTGGCAGCAACTATTACAGTATGAATTCGTCGGCAACCGAATACTCTTACGTCACATTGCCTCTCTTCCAAGACAATCCATCAACGCTGATGGTTTCGCTTTGGATGCGCTCTACAAGCCGCAATGGTATAGCCAAAGTCCTTGTAGGTGTGATGAACGACCCCGCAGACATCAGCACCTTCACTGCTGTAGACACCATAGCCTGCAGCGGCACAACGATGGAGTTCTTTGAAGTCCCTCTGACTAACTATAATGGCACCGGCCGCAACATCGCCCTGCTCTGCGACTCGGGTGCAGTCAGCCGCGTATGCATAGACGACGTCGCCGTTGAAACTACGCCTCTTTGCAGCCGTGTCCGCAGCCTTGAAATACCTGTCGTAACCGCCGGTGCAGCCCTTCTGCAATGGACAACCGGTCGTATTGGCGACTATCAAGGCGCCGAGATTCAGGTTCGCGACACAATGTCAGACACCTGGACTTCCTACATCTCAAACAACACTGAGTACCTCCTCACCAACCTCAACCACAACATCACCTATGAGGTCCGCGTCCGAGCCATCTGCGAAAACAACGAGACTTCGCAGTGGGTCAACTCTCTATTTACCACAGCAATGACGAACTGCAACACCATCGACTCCTCGTCAATGGCTACTGACACCATCAGCGGTTTCAGCAATTCCAAACATTTCGAACTCCCTGTCCACAACTGGCACAACTACTCCTTCAGCGAGCAGCTTTTCACTGCCGGTGAGCTCGACACCGCCAGCACGTTTAACGCCATCGAGTTTTTCTATGCTTCCGACACTCTCCCGATGTCGGCAAAAGACAGCTGTATGATATATATGGCCGTCACTCCGCTCACATCGTTGAGCAGCACCGACTTTATCAATCCTTCCAGTATGACACTCGTCTACAGCGGCCCGCTGAACTGCTCCTACGGGTGGAACACCTTCGCATTCAACCGCGGTTTCTTCAACTACGACGGCCGTAGCAATCTTGTCATTGCCGTAGTCGACAACTCTGGAGCGGCTCATAACCAGAACTACCGCTTTGCTTGCCACGCGGCTACCGACAAAGCGATTTCGTTCTTCAGCGACGATGAGACATTCGACAACTACCTGCTTATGCAGCATCAGGAATATCCTTACCGCAACAATATCGTACTCCACACCGCCGAATGCGGCACCGAAAGCGAGTGCTATCCTCCTATGACATTCATTGGCAGCATCGGCTCTGATTCTGTGAGCTTCACTCTCATCCCCGGCGGTTACGAGACATCGTGGAGTATATACCACAAGGCTATGGGCGAAGAGAATTTCACCTATCAAGGCATCACCACACAACACAGATATACAATAACCGATCTCGAGCCCTCTACAACATATACCTTCAGAGTGATTGGCGACTGCGAAGACAGTGCCTACAGCGACTTCACCGTCACCACCAAGTGCCTCGCGCAGCCGCTTCCCTACACAGAGGACTTCTCTTCTTGGCCGGTGGGTGCCTCTCCCATTGTTCCCTCGTGCTGGTACAAGTACAGCCCACTGGGTATGAATGTACCCTATATCTATCCTTGGAGCGTTGCCGGTCACCAGTCGGTGCTCTACCTCTTCTCCAACAACGAGAGCTACAGCTATGTTGCTATGCCCGAGATGAGTGCAGCCATCGACTCGCTGCAAGTCACATTCCAGCTTTATCGTGAGGCCAACACGAGCAATGCCGTCACGGGAAACCATCCTCTCGTGGTGGGAGTTATGGCCGACGCTAACGACATAACAACCTTCTACCCCGTCGATACCGTCATCACAGCACAAATCGGTATGTGGGAGCAAGTTGAACTTTCTTTCGACCTCCTGGCTGCCGACAGCGCCCTCAGCGCCGAACAATTCAACGCTCTGCGCCACGGCCACATAGCATTCCTTTCGCCCGACAGCATCTACAGCCGTCCGTATATTGACGATATAAACATTGACTACATACCTCGCTGTCCGCATCCCGCCTATGTTTCCGTCAATCAGTCCTTGAGCACTCCCGACAGTGTTTATCTCTACTGGGACAACAGCGCCAACAATGTAGGCGTAATCCTGACCATTCTGAGTGGCGATGACACCATTGCCGAATATGGCAACCTGAGCGCGTCCCACTGCCTTGTCGGAGGCCTCAACGCCTCTATGGTCTACACTGCCGTTGTACGCGGTGTTTGCGGCGAATGGGGCAACGACAACGTTCTGCTTGGCACTGACACCAGCGCCGCCGTTACGACCGATTTCCGCACTCCCTGCGGCACAATCAAGCATTTGCCTTGGAGAGAGGGCTTTGAACAAAACACTGCGGGCAACCCGTTCTATACAGGTTTCGCCAAATGCTGGAGCCGCATTACCGATTCTTGCGATTACTACGGAATCCCCTATGTTTCCAATGATGTGCTGTATGGCGATGTCCATACCGGCTTCCGCGGTCTGGCCTGGTCAGCAAGCCCCAGCAGCTTATACGGCGACTATCAATACATTGTCACTCCCGAAATCGACACCGCCGTCCTTCCTGTAAACCGGCTTGAACTCTCATTCTGGGCTCGCTCCTACAGCAGCATCCAGCGGCCCACCTTTATCGTTGGCGTGATGGATGACAGCGATACCACAGGGGCCTCGTTCTCAGCTGTCGACACCATTGTAGTCGAAGGCTTTACCTCGTGGCACAAATACACCGTGTTCTTCGACAGATACAACGGCGACGGTACCCATATAGCCCTTAAGTCCGAACGCCCCGATGCGCAATGGGAAGCAGCCATTGACGACATCGAAATACGCTTTGCGCCCCTCTGCCCGCCTGTCACCGACATCGTGGCAACAGCTATAGACACCACCTCGCTTACCATAGCCTGGACCGACCATTCCAATGCGATATCGTGGGATGTATTGTATGGGCCTCACGGCTTTGAACTTGGCAACGCAGCCTATATCAATAGCCCCACGACATCGGTCACTATCAATGGCTTGTCCAGCTCAACATCATACGACATCTATGTGCGCCCAATCTGCGGTGACGACGCAGCCTACGCTATGGCGACCTTTACTACAGCCGATCCCTACTATGAAATCCCGTTCTACAGCAATTTCTCCAACTATGAGGACAACGCCAAATGGAACCTCAGCAACGGCCAGCACGCCAACGCCTGGGTTATAGGCTCCGCCCTCGGCAATGGCGACCTTTATTCGCTGTACATCTCGCAGGACGGCGGCGCAACCAACAGTTACAACACAAACGTCACAGGCATAAGCTACGCTTACGTAAACCTTACTTTCACCGACACGGGCAACTACAACTACCGCTTCGATTGGCGCAGCAACGGCCAGTCAAACTACGACTATCTGCGCGTAGCCCTTGCACCTCTCTCCTTTGCACCTCAAGGCGGTGGCAGCATCCCTGCAGGCTTCAGCCCCAACACACTGCCCGTCGACTGGATCAGCCTTGATGGTGGAAGCCAACTCTATGGCGACACCAATGGCTGGACAACCGTTGAAAGAGAGGTTCACATCGCCACTCCGGGCATCTACCGTCTGCTTTTTGCCTGGACCGACTTCTATCTTGCCACCGGTCATCAGAGTCCTGCGGCTATCGACAACGTCGTTGTGCGCCGCACCTCCTGCCAAATACCTTCCGACATCTCTGTCCTCCCATTCAACGACAGCCTGTATGTTTCCTGGACCTCCAATGGCGACGAATCTCAATGGATTGTCACCTGCGGCGACAGCAGTATGATGGCCTACGACACTCATCTTATGATAACAGGATTGACGCCCAATACCGATTACAGCATAACAGTCAGAGCATTCTGCATTGAAGGCGACACCAGTTTGGCCATCAGCCGCCTGTGCCGGACAACCTGCGACCCAGTGACCCTCCCCTATTCCGAGAACTTCAACAGCATAACCAACTCCACCACTGCCTTTACCAATGTATTCCCCACCTGTTGGATGTATCAGGTGACGGGTACCGAAGGAACACGTAACCCGCAGATTTACTACGGCTCCGTCAATGCCCACAGCGGCAACTACTCTCTCTTTCTGGGCAAGATTGCATACGTCTCTATGCCGCCTATGCCTGTGCCGCTCAACCAGGTGGAACTAACCTTCTACCATTTGGTCAATAGCGATGACTACGCCATCCAGGTTGGCGTTATGGAAGGCGACAACTTCATCCCGATAGAGACCATCTATGGTATTGAAGGAGTCTATGCACCGCACACCGTCACCTTCGGGTCCTACACCGGACAAAGCCGCATCATCGCGTTCCACAACATCAACGAAAGCTTGGTCGGCTCGCCTAACTTCATCGACGACATCACGATAGAATACCTCCCCTTGTGTATGCCTGTCAACAGCATAACGGCTCCTGTCGTATCTACCAACCAGATCTACCTCGACTGGAACAGCGCAGCCTCGGCGCAAAACTGGGAGATTGAGTACGGGCCGATGGGCTTCACTCCTGGCACCGGCAGCACCGTTACGGCCAACACCCACCCCTTCGCCATCAACGGTCTCGACACGCTGGCCGCCTACGATTTCTACATCCGTTCCTATTGCGGCGACACCACCTACAGCGACTGGACGGGTCCGGCACAGTTCACCACCTCCTACTGCGACGATGCCGCCGCGTTCTCCAACGGTCCTATGGGCGCTACAAGCCAGTATATGCCCCTCAGCACAAGCTACAGCTACTCGCTTACGGAATTCATCATCGATGCCAGCGAACTCGGCGGCTTGGGCGACCTGTCGGCAATAGCGTTCTATTACAACGACAACGATACGATGACCGTCAAGAACTCCGTCGACATCTGGCTGCAGCCCACCACGGCAGCCGCGTTTGCCAGCGACAACAGCATCATAGCGCTCGACACCAACCAGGCCACCCTTGTCTATAGCGGCAATATGAACTGCCACAAAGGATGGAACTTCTTCAACTTTGCCGACCCCTACGTCTGGAACGGCGTCACCAACCTGGTGGTCATCGTCGACGACAACTCCGGCACAGACGAGAGCGTCGACCTCAAGTTCGGCATTGCACAATGCAGCGGACAGAAAACCATCTCGTACCGCAATATGACGAACGACATCGACCCAATAAATCCTAACGACTCGTACAACTTGAAAGACCGCTACAATTCCCGTCCGCTTATGCAGCTCATCTCCTGCGGAGGCGCCTCCTGCCACGAGCCTATCAACCTGACAGCCGGCACGATAGGATATGACAACGCCGTCGTCAGCTGGCAAGGCGCATCACGCACCTACGAGCTGTCGATCAAGAAATCGACCGACAGCGAATGGGGCGTACCCGTGACGGTCAATACCACCGCAACGACAGGCAACTACACTCTCAACAACCTCGACGAGATGACCGAATACAACTTCCGCGTGCGCCAGCTATGCCTCAGCGGGGTCTACTCCGAATGGGCCGAAAGCTCCTTCATCACCGCTATGCGCCCCTGCCTGCCTCCCGCCACGCCCTATGTCACCAACGTCGGCTACGACCACGCCACCATTGGCTGGACATCGCACAACGACCAGTCGGTATGGCATTTGCGCCTCAGCGACAACGCCCACGACACGGTGCTTGTCGTCACCGAAAAGCCCTATACAATCACCGGACTTGCGCAGGATATCACCTACAGCGTAGCCATCGCCGACAGCTGCACCAACAACGGCTCGGTGTCGGAATACAGCAACCCCGCTACATTCACCACCACTGTATGCCCGCCTGTCGCCAACGTTGCGGTATCAAATGTCACAGCCAACTCAGCCTACGTCACCTGGACGGGCAACAGCCCCTCCTACACCATTGAATACGGCATCGGCAACTTCAATGTTGGCTCCGGCACTACCATCAACAACATCAACTACAGCTTCGCCAATCTTACCGACCTGACTCCTAACGAGGAATACACCGTTTACGTCCGCGCCAACTGCAGCGAGACCGCTTCCAGCGTATGGAGCGAACGGACAGAATTCCGCACCGCCACAAGCGGCATTGGCACGCTGACAGAGTCGTCGAATACCGCATTGCAGATATACCCCAACCCTGCAAAGGACAAGACAACCATCAATATCGCTGGCATAGACGGCGAAGTGGAGCTGACCCTGGTTGATATGAGCGGACGCATCGTCAAGAAAACCACTGCATTCTGTGGCGGCGAGAACTGCACCGCAACGGTAGAGCTGCACGACCTGGCTGCCGGCACCTACTTTGTCCGCGCGTCGGCCCAAGGCACCAACGCCGTCCGCCGGTTGGTAGTCAAATAAACCCGTAACAAACCATTCAGGCTCAAAAGCAAATCTTATCGCTTTTGAGACCATATCCGGATAGGAGGAAAACGAATCGTTTTCCTCCTATTTCTATGCATTTTCTACACAATAATCACTAACCAGCTAAAAACCAACAACATACCCGCTAATCACACGCCGTACCATAACTATCACATCCACAGCCCTTTACAAGGACAACTCCGTTCGTTGTCCAGTTGTTGTCCAGTTGTTGTCCAGTTGTTGTCCAGTCATTGACTGGACAACAACTGGACAACGAGCGGACAACAACTGG
>CAJOMZ010000026.1 GCA_905236645.1 uncultured Bacteroidales bacterium | reverse complement strand
CCCGAGGAGAGGTCGAAGACCGTCCGTATCAGCGACCGCAGGCAGGCAATAAAGACAGCAACGATGATGACACGCGAGGGCGACATAATCCTCGTTGCCGGCAAAGGCCACGAGACCTACCAGGAAATCAACGGAGTACGTCATCATTTCGATGACTGCGAAGAAATAAACAACTTACTGAAATAAAGGACACATACTATGCTATACTATCTGTTCGACTGGTTAGACAAATCCTTCAATTTCCCTGGCGCGGGAGTGTTCCAATACATCTCGTTCAGGGCAGCTATGTCTGTTATAACATCACTGATAATAATGCTTATCTTCGGCAAGCCGTTCATCAAGTGGCTTCGCAAGAAACAGATAGGCGAAACCGTGCGCGACCTGAAACTGGAGGGACAGAAAGAGAAAGAAGGCACACCGACAATGGGAGGACTGCTGATACTGGCAGCCATCGTGATACCCACGTTGCTGTTTGCCAAGCTTGACAATATCTATGTGCTTATTATGCTTGGCACGACAGTATGGCTTGGCTTTATCGGCTTCATAGACGACTATATCAAGGTTTTCAAGAAGCACAAAGAGGGTCTGCGCGGAAAGTATAAGGTTATAGGTCAGGTTTTGCTGGGGCTGGTCGTCGGGCTGTTGATTATGTATCACCCCGACATCACGATAAAGGAGACTT
The DNA here is from genome assembly GCA_905236645.1 of uncultured Bacteroidales bacterium. Lineage (GTDB taxonomy): Bacteria > Bacteroidota > Bacteroidia > Bacteroidales > P3 > Colimorpha. Next base: position 28,885 of record CAJOMZ010000026.1, on the reverse strand, counting down.
CTTATGTTGAGTCGTATGTGGCATCGCACAATGTCAATATCGACGACAACTATGAGAGGGCAAAGAGCGAATTTGCAAAAGACCCTGTCAAATCGACCAAAACCACCATACCATTTGTCAAGAGCAATGAACTTGACTATGCCAAGGCAATCACCTGGATGGGCGACTGGGCCGAGAAGTGGGTATGGCTGGTGTATGTAATCATTGTAATATTCGTGGTGACTGCCACGTCAAACGGCGCCAACCTTACCGACGGCATCGACGGCCTGGCGACAGGCACATCGGCCATAATCGGCTCGACGCTGGCGATACTGGCGTGGGTGTCGGGTAACATCATTTTTGCCAACTACTTGAACATTATGTACTTGCCCAACATCGGCGAACTGGCGATATTCATCACGGCATTTGTCGGCGCGACGCTTGGTTTCCTGTGGTACAACTCTCATCCGGCAGAGATATTTATGGGCGACACCGGATCGCTGGCCATTGGCGGCATCATTGCCGTCTTTGCACTGCTTATCCGCAAGGAACTGCTCATACCCATAATGTGCGGCATATTCTTGATGGAGAGCCTGTCGGTGATAATACAGACGTCCCACTTCAAACGCACCAAGAAGAAATACGGCGAGGGGCGCAGGGTATTCCTTATGGCACCCTTGCACCATCACTATCAGAAGAAAGGATTAAAGGAGGAGAAAATAGTGATGCGCTTCTATCTTATAGGCATACTATTGGCGGTGATAAGCATTGTAACCCTGAAACTTAGATAATCAACATAAACCTGCATAAAACATCTTTGAAATATGTACGAATCGTTAGCAACACAAGGACGCGAAAGAGTCCACACGGGACTGGCCGGCATTGACAGTGCCAGACTGAAGAAACTGCGCAACACCAACCTGAGAGAGTGCTTCAACCTCATTGACGAGATGAGGCACAAACTGGAATTTGTGGCACGCATCAAAGGCATTTCATTCATTGACGATGCTGCGTCGCGCAGCCCGCTGTCCACCTGGTACGCCCTCGAGACGATTGAGGGAAAAGTTGTATGGATTGCCAACGGCACCTCAAACAACATTCAGAAGGCAGCCGAATTCAAACGACTGAGAAACCTTGTCGAAAACAAAGTGACAAAGATCATCTGCATAGGCGACAGCTCGCTCTACCAGACGGTATTTGGCGACTATGTAAAGGATATTCTCTCAGTCCAATCCATTGCCGAGGCTGTAAACAAGGCCTTCTACAGCAGTGAGGAAAACACCAAGATTCTATTCTCGCCGGCAGCCGAGAACGGCATCTCGTACGAGACGCAAGGCGATACATTCAAACACGAAGTCAACGAATTGTAAATGGCAAAAGACAGACAAGACATATCACGGAAACTGCTCAACCCGTTCAAGGGTGACAAGGCCATTTGGTTTATCTTCCTTGTGCTGGCCATCATATCGCTTATCTCTGTGTTTAGCTCAATAGGCTATTCCGCAGTCATCAGCGACCGCACACCAGAGCAGGCTTTTATCAGGCATCTGATGTTTGTCGTTGCGACATTCGTGGTTGTCATACTCCTGTCAAACTTCAACTATCGCAAGTTCTCGAGAGCATCGTGGTTTGGCTACATAATATCAATAGCACTGCTTATTGCCGTTTTCGTTATTGGACACAAAAGCAACGATGCCGGCTCTGGTATGAGCCGTTGGCTGATGCTGCCCTTGGTGGGACGCTTCCAGCCGTCGGAGCTGGCAAAAGTAATTGTCATCATTTACTTGGCCCGACTGCTTGCCCAAGAGAAAGACAATCTGAAGGAATGGACCACCTTCCGCAACATATTGATACCGATATTCATAATCACCGCACTGATTCTGTCCGAGAACCTGTCCACGGCAATAATCATTTTCTTCGTTTGCCTTGCGATGTTGCGTATTGCGCCCATCAATGTCAAACATTGGCGACTTACGCTATTGGCACTAATAGTATGCGGCGCCCTTGCCCTCGTGGTCGGCGAGAAAATGAACATTCCTTTCCTGGCACGCACCGAGACTTGGAACAGCCGTATCGACAACTGGCTTAACTTCAACGACCAGGAGCTCTCGCAAGAGTCAATGGCTCGTATGGCTGTGGCGTCAGGGAAATTCTTCGGTGTGGGCATTGGCTCCACCGTACAAGCCCGCCTGATGACACAGGCAAACAACGACCTGATTTACGCTATAATAATCGAGGAGTCGGGTATGCTTGGAGGCATCATAGTATTCCTGCTATACGTCTACCTTTACATACGATGCATAAAAATAGCTATGCGTTGCAAGGGCGACTTCGGCCGTATGACTGTCATCGGGCTCGGCACCCTCATCTTCCTGCAAGCGGCAATACATATGAGCGTATCTGTCGGTGCATTACCCGTCACGGGACAGACGCTGCCGTTCATCAGTTCTGGCGGAACGGCCTACCTGTGTATGGGACTGGCCCTCGGCGTAATACAAGCCGTGGCATACGACGTAAACTTATCCGAAGCGAAAGCAAAAAAAGAAACCAATGCTGTTCCTGTCGACAGCGACAATATTGAACCCATTAACCCACCGGAAGGAGGCGAACAATGAAAGTAATAATAAGCGGAGGCGGCACTGGCGGACATATATTCCCCGCCATAGCCATAGCAAACGCGGTGAAGGACAGACATCCTGAAGCCCAAATACTCTTTGTCGGAGCACAGGGACGTATGGAAATGGAAAAGGTGCCGGCAGCAGGCTACACCATAAAAGGCCTTCCAATCGCCGGACTTCAACGCAAACTGACACTGACCAACATCATCAAAAACATACAGTTGCCGTTCAAGATGGCGAAAAGCCGTCGAATGGTCAAAAAAATCATACGCGAATTTCAACCGGATATAGTTGTCGGTGTAGGAGGCTTTGCCAGCGAGCCCACACTGAAAGCAGCCGCATCTATGGGCTACCCCACCCTGCTACAGGAGCAGAACTCCTACGCAGGGCTCACCAACAAGATGCTGGCCAAATCAGCAAGGACCATCTGCGTGGCATACGACGGGATGGAAAAATTCTTCCCGAAGGAGAAGATTGTCTTTACCGGCAACCCTGTGCGTTCAAGCATCGAGGATATGAAGGCCACCAGGCAAGAAGGACGCGCCACTTTTGGATTGAAAGCAGACAGCCGCGTCATACTCATTGTTGGCGGCAGCCTTGGAGCCCGCAGCATCAACCAAATGATGCTTGGCAGCCTGGAATCCGTCCAAAGTCTGTTCACAGACAACAACATTCAGGTAATATGGCAGACAGGCAGCTATATGTTCAGCGAAGCGGAAGAGGCTGTAAAAAAAGCGGGGGCTGAAAGCACGATAAAGGTCCATAAGTTCATCTCCCAAATGGATATGGCCTACTCTGCCGCCGACATCATCATATCGCGCGCCGGCGCCATAGCGATCAGCGAACTCTGCCTTGTCGGGAAACCCATCATACTGATTCCTTCGCCCAATGTTGCCGAAGACCATCAGACCAAAAACGCGATGGCTCTTGTCAACAAAGGCGCAGCGTTGATGGTACGGGACAGCGAATGCCTCGAAAAAGGCCTGCCGACAGCGATCCAGCTTCTGAACGACAGTGAACAGCAAACCCAAATGAGTGCCAACATCATCAACCTTGCAAGACGCAGAGCAGCCTACAGCATTGTTGACGAAATTGAAAAAATACTGAACGGAAAATGAACTACTACTTCTTAGGCATCGGAGGCATCGGAATGAGTGCCATAGCACGCTTCTTCAAGCAAAGCGGACATACAGTCAGCGGCTACGACCGCACCCCCTCGCCACTGACACGCAAGCTTGAGTCCGAGGGCATCAGCATACACTATAACGACGACCCCGCACTCATACCTGACAATATCGACCTTGCCGTCTACACACCCGCCATCCCACAGGACAACAAAGAATTCATACACCTTCAAAAAAGCGGGTGCCCGCTGGAAAAGCGCTCCCAAGTGCTTGGCGAACTGACACGAGGCAAGAAATGCATCGCCGTGGCCGGCTCGCACGGCAAGACGACCACCTCCTCGATGATAGCGCACATCCTCAGCAGAACAGAGTCAGGCTGTTCGGCATTCCTTGGTGGCATAGCCAAAAACTTCAACAGCAATCTGTTGGTCAACGCCCAAAGCGAATATATTGTTGTCGAAGCCGACGAGTACGACCGCTCTTTCCTGCAGTTGCACCCATACTACTCGGTGATTACGGCTACCGACCCCGACCATCTTGACATCTATGGCACACACGAAAAACTCATTGAAGCCTTCGAACAATTTGCCAACCAGACATCGCCCGAAGGAACATTGTTTGTAAAGGAGGGATTGGTAGAACATCACCACGACCACGAAGAAGAGGACGGGCACAGCCACTGCCACCACCTTCACATCAGCGAGGAAATCGAATGCCGCACTTATTCCGCACGCTCCATCGAACCCGACTATTATGCCATAAACGTGCGCAACTACCACGGCAACACATTCTTCGACCTTCGCACGCCTGGGAAAGTGCTCTACGACATCGAGTTACAGAACTCGTGCCTTTACAATGTCGAAAATGCCGTAGCCGCCGCTGCCGTGGCTCTCAACTGCGGCGTTGACGAGTACCAGCTCCGTAGCGGCCTCAAGACATTCCAAGGAATACAGCGTCGTTTCGATGTACGCATCAAGACAAAAGAACTGGTCTACATCGACGACTACGCGCACCATCCAAAGGAGATCGCCGCGACAATAGAATCCATCAAGTACCTTTACCCCGAAAAGAGAATTGTAGGCATCTTCCAGCCTCACCTCTATTCACGCACCCAAGACCTGGCCGACCAATTCGCCGAAGCGCTCAAACCACTTGACGAGATAATCCTTATGCCCATCTACCCCGCTCGCGAAAAACCCATCCCCGGGGTCTCTTCGGGTATGATTCTGCGCAAGATGGAGACTATGAACAAATACCTCTGCAGTGCCGAGCAAGTACCAGACCTTGTCGAGGCGCTTTGCCCCGACGTTGTTGTGACAATGGGTGCCGGCGACATCGACCGACTCGTGCCGATCCTCGAACAACGACTTTCCGACTGAAAACACAAAACATACAAACCACCGATGCGTCAATATCTTAAACATATAATAATTGTAGTGTTGCTTGCGGCAATAGTCATCACATTTCATATCGTAAGACGGAATGCGACGATGCGCGGGCTTGAGAGCGCCGTGTCTTCCGACTGCGACGCCACCATTATAACAGGCCACGATATTGACAGCATTATCCTGCAAAGCTACCCTAACCTGCTGAAAACCGACATCAAAGACATTGACAAGAAAGCGATTCTCAAAACGCTGAAACATCACCCCTACATTCTCGACGCAGACGCCCACGTTACCGCCGGCGGTAAACTCATCGTCAATGTCACGCCGCACACCCCCGTAGTCAGAATGTTCTACCAAGGCAATGAGTTCTACATCTCGCGGCAAGGCACCTGTATGCCCCTCTCTTCCAAGCACTATTGCCACATCCTTGTAGGAAGCACAAAGTGGGAAGAGCCGCTGCTTGCACGCCCGTCGAAAATCAATCTCGCCGACACCTCAATCCACAACCAGCCGGCCTCACCTATGAAAATATGGAAACTCGCCTCGTTCCTCCACGACAACCCGAAGTACGGCGACGTGTTCGACCAAGTATATGTGGGCGAGAAAGGCGACCTTTATCTTGTCCCGAAACTGGGAACAACAACCATCAACATCGGCGACACAACCCTCCTGGAACAGAAATTCCACAACCTATGGTCCTTCTTCGACCAGGGAATCAGCCAGGTAGGATGGGACACTTACTCCTCAATCAACCTGAAATACAAAGGGCAAGTCGTCTGCACAAAGAAATAGCGAAAGCCCTTGACATACCAAAGACTCAAACATTAAAATATACAGATTATGAACCACCAAAATGACATTGTAGTCGGACTCGACATCGGAACAACCAAAATTGCCTGCTTCATCGGTCAACGTGCCGAGAACGACAAAATCAAAATCATCGGTTTCGGCAAGACCCCCTCGAAAGGTGTCGAGCGCGGCGTGGTCAAAAACATCAAAGACACCGCACGCTCCATCCAGAAGGCTGTGGAGATAGCCTCCGAACAGGCAGGCATCCCCGTCACCGAGGTCTATGTCGGCATCGCCGGACAGCACATCAACAGCATCCAGAACATCGGCACAGTCGTCATACCGCCCGAGCACAAATTCATCGAGCAGAGCGACGTCGACCGCCTCATTGACGAGCAGCACAACATTATGCTCAACCCCGGACAGGACATCATTCACATCTTCCCGCAGAACTTTGTCGTCGACGGTGAAGAGCTGAGCCCCGATGTCAACCCCGTAGGCGTGGCAGGAAAACAGCTCAAATCCAACTTCCACATCGTCACCGGCAACACGATGAACCTCATCAACATCCACGACAGTGTGGAGCGCGCCGGACTTAAAATCAAAGGCGTAGTGCTCGAGCCTGTAGCCTCCGCCTACGCCGTTCTCGACAAAACCGACCGCGATGCAGGCGTGGCTCTCGTCGACATCGGCGGCGGCACGACCGACATTGCCATCTTCCACGAAGGCGTTATACGCCACACGACGGTGCTCCCGCTTGCCGGCAACGCCATCACCAACGACATCAAGGAAGGTTGCAAAATCCTGCGCGAACAAGCCGAGACCCTCAAGACACGTTTCGGTTCCTGCCTGCCACAGAATGTCAGCGAGAACGACATCATCTCCATCCCGGGCCTGCGCACACAGCCTCCGCGCGAGATCAGTATGCGCACCCTCGCAGGCATCATCAAGGCACGCACCGAGACCATCCTCGAGCAGGTCGACTTCGAAATCAAGAAGTCAAAACTCGAAAAAAACATCTTTGCAGGCATCGTCCTCACCGGTGGCGGCGCGCAATTGCGTCATATCAAAGAGCTTACCGAGTTCACCACAGGCATAGACACCCGCATAGGACTGCCTAACGAGCACCTCGACAAAGACTCCGATCCCGAAATCATCAACACGATGTACTCCACGGGTATCGGACTGGTAATCTACGGCTTCCGCGAGCTTGACGAGAAAGAACGACACAATCAGGAAAACGACACCGAAGCACCTGTCGAACCCGAACCCATAGCAGAACCCGAACCCGCAAAGACCACCGACGAGATCTTTGCCGAAATGCCGGCACAGGAAGAAACAGAACCTGTAGTACAAAAGCCCAAAACCACAGGGAAAAACGCTCCAAAGGCCAATAAAGACAAATCCAAATTCGGTGCACAGCTGATGAAATCCATCGACAAATATTTCGGCAAAGTCTTTGGCGACGACACTATACGCAACGAAGGCAACGAAGAACAGGAACTCTAATCACCAAGCAACAAAGGCGTCCGCCTCGGGACACCCGAAGCCACTCCGTTAACAACTTGTTGAAAACTAAATCGTAAACAACTTTGCCAAAACAGCTCGTTGTCGTATTTTTACAAAAATTATCAACAATCATACAATATACCCATATTCCTCATAGTCAACAATCTACAAAGAAATAAGTATAATGGAAGAAAGCACATTTTCTATGAACAGCGACAATCAAGCGCAATTTATGCACCCCGCAACATCTATGCAGTTTGAACCGCTGCGCCAACAGCCTGCCAAAATCAAGGTCATCGGCGTTGGCGGCGGCGGCGGCAACGCTGTCAATCATATGTTCCGCCAAGGAATACACGGAGTAGACTTCATCGTTTGCAACACCGACGCCAAAGCACTTGCAGCATCGCCGGTACCCAACAAAATAGAACTCGGCAAACTCGGCGCCGGCAACATTCCCGAACACGCACGCAAAGCCGCCCTCGAACACAAGGACGAGATACGCGAAGCCATCTCAGACGACACCCAGATGCTCTTCATCACAGCAGGTATGGGTGGCGGCACAGGCACCGGCGCAGCCCCCGTCATCGCCGAGATAGCCAAAAGCATTGAAATCAACGACGAGATGGTGCCGCGCATCCTTGTCGTGGCAATCGTCACTATGCCCTTCTCCTTCGAAGGTAAACGCCGCAAAGAGCAGGCGGCGGCAGGCATCGAAGAACTTAAGAAGCACGTCGACGCCATCCTTGTCATCAACAACGACAAGCTGCGTCACCTCGGCAACCTGCCCCTCAACCAGGCATTCAGCCAAGCCGACGACGTGCTGCTCACCGCAGCAAAAGGCATAGCCGAAATCATCACCGTCTCGGCCTACGTCAACATCGACTTCCGCGATGTCAACACCGTGATGGAGAAGAGCGGCACCGCCCTGATGGGAGCCGGCGAAGGACAAGGCGAGAACCGCGCACGCCAAGCCATCGAAGAGGCCACCACATCGGTGCTCCTCGACGACAACGACATACGCGGCGCAAAGAACATACTACTCTACTTCTCCTACTCGCCCAGCCACCAAATCACTATGGACGAACTCGGCGAAGTGACAGACTACATCACCGAACTTACAGGCAACAACGAGACCAACGTCATTTGGGGTGCAGGCGACGACGACAGCCTCAACGACGAACTGCGCATAACCCTCATCGCCACTGGTTTCGAACAGCGCCCGGGTCCCGTCGTACACAAACTCGACACCGTCGACACGACCAAGCCCGCAGCAGAACCCGAAGCAAAGGCCATCAAAGAGCCCGAGGCCCGGCAAACAACAGAGCCGGTAGCCGAAAAGCCCGAGAAAACAACAGTGGTGGACGACACCCTTCCCAAACCGACAGCCGAGATGAACGGACGCCGCATCTTCTTCGTTCTCGACACGCCGATACAAGAGGAAGAACAGCAGGAAGACGAACTCTGCGAAGCCGCAGTCGAGGAAGAACCCGTAGCCTGCGGTGTCAGCCACCTCGACGAGATCCGCATCATCTCACGCACCGCTCAACAGCCCGTTGCCCCGACCGTCCAACAGCCCGAAGCCGCCGCCGCCAAGGAAGAACCGGCATTTGCCTTCGAGCCAGCGGCAGAGACACGCGAGACCATCGTCGAAAACCCCGCGCCCACGGCCTACAGCCAGCCGGCAACGGAGAGAGAGACCATCGTTGACAGGCAGGTCGAAAAGGCACTGCAGCCCAACGACGAGGACCTCAACGACATAAAGCTCAAACAGCGCGCCGAACGCATCAGACGTATGAACGAACTGCTGCACAACGACCCCAACGGCCCCAAACAAATCGAAGAGATGACGACCGAGCAGCTCACCAACGAGCCCATCTACCAGACCCCGCACTCGGCAGAAAGCGACGCCACACGCACCCGCATAAACCTTGACGGGACAATCTCGCAGGGCAGGAACTTCCTCGACGACCTCCCCGATTGATACGGTCACAACCCCGCAAATACATCTTTGAAACACACATAACAGAAAAGACGCTTCGGCGTCTTTTTTTTGTATTGCCCCTTCGCGACATTCCGGAGGCGCGGACAGCAATCTGCCGACATCCGCATCATACCGTCTCCGCCCCCTGGACGGGCCAGAACCAATCCGACTTTTTGCCAAATTTTTAACAAAGTTCTATCAAAGTTTATCAGAGTAAAATTTGGTAGGAATTTGGTAAAACTTTGAGTAAACTTTGATAGGAATTTGGTATATGGAAATCAGGGAGTTGGCATAGGGCGTTTTTGGCCGTTTTCCAGCGGATTCAAACTTTTTTGAAAATTCTGTAACAATATGATTGGCAACTAACTAAGTCAAAATACGGTAAACTTGGCAAAAAGTCGGATTTTGAACCTCGATCCGGGTTTTGTTCTGCCCAAAAGGTGTCCTGGGTTTTCCGGGTTTTGAAGTATGGGCATTATACTCCTTTATTGGATTCCATTATTTTTAAATTATAATTTATATCCAAATTATTTGTACCTTTGCAATTCCCATAAAATGAGCCATACGCAAGTTAATGTCAGACAATCAACATAATACACTCAAAGCTAACAAGAAGATATTCGGCACTTTGTGCGGAATAGGTGCCGCCGTATGCTATGGCACCAACCCACTCGGGGCGCAATTGTACAGCGAAGGGATGCAGCCGGCAAGCGTGCTCTTCTGGCGTTTCGGCCTGGCATTCATCATCATAGCCATAGTGATGCTGTTCCGCAAGGAGAGCCTGCGCATCAACCGGCACGAATTCGGGGCCTTGACGGGCTTGGGGCTGCTCTTTCTGGCATCGTCGCTTACGCTGTATATGAGCTTTAAGCTGATGGCCGTGGGCGTTGCCTCGACCATACTGTTTGTCTATCCAGTCCTTACCGCCGGCATAATGGCTCTGTTTTTCAAAGAGCGGCTGACATTCACCACCCTGCTGGCTATCGTGCTCTCGTTCGTCGGTGTGCTTCTTCTGTACTGGAGCCCCGACGGGACGCGCCTGTCGGCGACAGGTGTCGTGCTTGTGCTCATATCGGCACTGACATACGCCGTGTACATCATCGTGATGAACCGCGCCAAGCTCAATATGTCGTCGTTCAAAATCAACTTCTATGTGCTGATCTACTGTGCGCTGGGCAATCTCGCTATGGCACTCTGCACCGGAGGGCTGCAGGTGCCTCACGGCGCGACGAGCTGGCTGTGCGTGGGCTGGCTTGCGGTAGTGCCGGCTATACTGGCATTGGTAATGATGGTCTATGCCGCCAAGTACATAGGCTCGACGCCGACCGCCATTATGGGCGCCCTTGAGCCGACAACGGCCGTGCTGATAGGCATCTTCCTCTTCGGAGAGCCGTTCTCTCCTCACGCCTGGCTGTCGGCATCGCTCTGATCTTCGCTGCCGTTATCATTATTGCCCTCAAAAGCAATAAAAAGGAGAATGCCGCGTTAACGTAATACTTTTTATAACACTCAAGCCGATGAATCTTTACAACCGTTCCACCCTTTAACCCTATACCTCCCTCTTAATGTCACATTTAACCCTGCTTCTGATATTTCTTTTTGGCGCGATGGGCATCTCGTTCCTCTGCTCCATCCTGGAGTCGGTGCTGATGTCTACACCGCTGTCGTACATCACTATGCGCGAGGATGCCGGCTTCAAGCCCGCCAAGCGTTTCAAGGAATACAAGACCGACAACGGCAAACCCATAGCGGCAATACTGTCGCTCAACACTATAGCCAACACCATAGGCGCCGCCGGCGTGGGTGCGCAGGCAGCAACCTTCGGGGGCAACTGGTTCGGCATTATGTCGGCGCTTACAACAATCCTGATTCTTATCTTCTCGGAAATCATACCCAAAACCATCGGCACGACCTACTGGAAACGGCTGATGGGCTTCACCGCACGCACGATAAGGGTTCTGATAGTGCTGATGTACCCCTTGGTGCTGCTGATCGGCTTGCTGACTAAAATGTTCTCGCGCCGTGGAGAAGACGAGACCACCGTAAGCCGCGAGGAGGTGGCGGCAATGGCCGATGTGGGCGAGGACGAGGGCGTTCTGGACGAGGATGAGAACAAGATTATACAGAATGTCATCAAGCTCGACGATGTGAAGGCCTACGACGTGATGACGCCCCACTCGGTGGCCGCCGTCGCGCCCGAGTCGATGACCCTCAAGGAGTTCTACAAGGTAGAGGAATACAGCCACTTCAGCCGCATACCTGTCTATGCCGACGACCCGGAGTACATTACCGGCTACATCCTGCGCAGCGACGCGCTCGAGGACCTGGCCGAGGACAAATTCAACAAGAAACTGAAAGACATAAAGCGCGACATACCCCTCTTCAACGAAGAGCAGTCGGTCAGCGAGATATGGGACTCGCTACTGAAGCACAAAGAGCAGATTGCCATCATAATAGATGAGTACGGCGGATTCCAGGGCATCCTGACACTGGAGGACATCATAGAGACCATCCTCGGTCTGGAAATCATCGACGAGAACGATGAGGTAAGCGATATGCAGCAGTTTGCCCGCGAACGCTGGCAGCAGCGTCAGCGCCGCTTCAAGAGCATACGCCTGCCCGAGGACGAAGAGAACGGAGAACGAAGAACGGGGAACGAAGAACGAAAAGCGGGAAGCTGAAAACGTAGGAGCTTACCCCCGTGTAAGCCCAAATCAACAAAGATGTGTCTGCCAAATAAAAACAAAAATTAAAAAATGAACATTGCGGCATTGGTTTCGGGAGGCGTGGACAGCTCGGTCGTCGTGCACCTGCTCAAGGAGCAGGGCTACACGCCCGATATCTTCTATATCCGCATCGGTATGGAGGCCGAAGACGGCTTCATCGACTGCCCTGCGGAGGAGGACATCGAGATAACCACCTTTATAGCAAAAAAATACGGATGCCGCTTTGAGGAGGTCAACCTGCACAAGGAGTATTGGGACAACGTGGTGAGCTACACCATCGATTCGGTGCGCAAAGGCCTCACGCCCAACCCCGACGTGATGTGCAACCGCCTCATCAAATTCGGTGCCTTCAACGACAAGCGCGGCAAGGACTACGACCGCATCGCCACAGGCCACTACGCGCAAGTAGAAGAGCGGAAAGCGGAGAACGGAGAACGGAGAACGTTCCTTGCCACCGCCAAAGACCCCGTCAAGGACCAGACCGACTTCCTTACGCAGCTCACCTACCCTCAGATTGAGAAGGCTATGTTCCCCATCGGGCACCTGATGAAAAGCGAGGTGAGAGAGATTGCTTCTGCGGCGTATCTGCCTTCGGCCGACCGCAAGGACAGCCAGGGCATCTGCTTTCTGGGCAAGATAAACTACAACGACTTCCTGCGCCGTTATCTTGGCGAGAAGGAAGGCAAGATTGTCGAACTCGAGACAGGCAAGGTGTTGGGCACACACAAAGGCTACTGGTTTCACACCATAGGGCAGCGCAAGGGGCTCTTTCTCAGCGGTGGGCCGTGGTTCGTTGTCAAGAAGGACATTGAAGAGAATGTGCTTTACGTCAGTCAGGGCTACACGCCCGAAGCCCAATACGGCAAGGAAATCAACCTGTTGGGCTTCCACTACCTCAGCGCCGACATTTGGGACACACCTGCCGACGGCAGCCCCATCGACGGCTGGAACATCCCCGTCAAGTTCAAAATCCGTCACACGCCCGACTTCGCCCAAGGCTACCTGACCCGCATCGCCGACCCCGTCTACGGCACCCTGTTCCACCTCAGCAGCGAGACAAAGATACAAGGCATCGCCGCCGGCCAATACGCCTCCATCTACGACAACGACGCCCACCTGGTCGTCGCAACAGGGATGATTGTCTAAAGACTATCCCACATACATCAATGCTGAAGAACCTTTATCGTAGTAAAAGCTTTCAAAACTGACATCGGTATTTAACGTGCGCCAGTGCAAACCTACAGTACTTTGGGAATATTGCTGTCTCTCTTCGTCAGAGGAAGACAGTAGATGCGGATACCATTTCAAAGGTTGCTTCATAACGCAACCCTCATCTGTGACCACGCACAAATTCTCATCCTCAAAATAGACTTTCTTTATTTTCATAATCTAACCTCCTTAAAATAATCATTCCACCTTGCGACAATAATATCGGCATTATCATCGACCATTTGCTTTATTCGTTTAATGTCCCCTGCTTTAATGTTTTGTTGATGCACTAATACAAATTTACTACCATCCCACTCAAATTTGGCATCACCGTTCTTGCCAATAACGTGAACGTGTATTGGGGTATGTTCAAGGCTGAAGAACATAAAAACAAATCCGTATGCTCTAAATAGTTCTGGCATTTTTTACAGTGGATAACTTAAAATATAACTTTTCTTTTTTATACAACGTGGGATGAACTAAATAATTGTATGGCGTAATTTTTTTTTGAAAAAATTTTGCAGAGTTTAAAAACTTGTGTATTTTTGCAAAGTCATTTCCCGAAAACTAATTAAAGTTTTCAAAGGTTTCTTTGGTGATTTTGTTTAGATTAGAGAAATGACAAGACATAATAGTTAAGACGTTGAACGGCGTTTTATCTGCGGCAATCGGAATCTGGAAAATTCTTCATCTACCGCAATGATAAGGCAAAGTCAACGTCCACATTTGCTTACAATTAATTATGGTTGTAACGCGTATAGCGTGGGCGTTTGGCATTGTTTGTCTTCGGTAGATGGGCATTCCAGAGCCTCGATTGCGGGATAGGCAAAGTTGACTCCCGCGCTTCTTTTCTATTTGTTTTTATTGTCTTGAAATCAATAATTTTGACACTACGGGAGCCGTGTTACAGTATTTTTTAATATATTCAAACAATGGAAACAAAGAAACAGAAAGACGAAGAACTCCAATCGCGTAGAGAGTTCTTTAAGGAAGCTGCAAAGAAAGCTTTGCCTGTACTCGGAGCTATGGCATTTACTGGGTCGCCCATTATAGTACAAGCAATGGAACACGAACCTATGGGATGCAACCGTCAATGCGGTGGGGCTTGCGACACCAGCTGTAGTCGCAGGTGTGGCTCTGCTTGTTCACAAGCTTGTTCATCTGCTTGCACTGGCAGCTGCACTACTTCTTGTAAAGGTTGTACAGGACGCTGCAGTGGAGCCTGTCAAAGTACTTGTTCTGGAGGATGTTCCAACAGTTGCGGAAGCGCCTGTCAGGGCGGATGCCAGAGTACCTGTAGAGGTGGCTGTGACAATGGCTGCACAGGTTGTAGTGGTGGATGTTCTGGAACTTGCCAAAATGGTTGTCAGTATTATTCTGCATAAGACTCTTTTGAAAATCGTTAATGAATAGGATTAAAGACAATTCTGATAGTTGGCAGTCCGGTATGGCCAAAAACATCACCTTTATCGTCACCAAGGACTGCCAGCTGGCTTGTAAGTATTGCTACTTGGTGGGGAAGAACGTGAAGGAGCGGATGTCGTGGGAGACGGCGAAGGAGTTCATAGACTACGTATTGAGCCACGAGGATGAGTTTCGCGAGGAGAGTGTGGTGTGGGACTTTATCGGCGGCGAACCGTTTCTTGAGATTGAACTTATCGACAAGATATGCGATTACCTCAAACTGCGGATGTACGAGCTGAACCACCACTGGTTCAACAGCTATCGCTTTTCGTTCTCCACCAACGGCATCAACTACCATACGCCTGAAGTGCAGCGGTTCATCGCCAAGAACCGCGACCACCTGAGCATCGGCATCACCATCGACGGCACGGAGAAGAAGCACGACCTGAACAGGGTGTACAAACAGCCTACTGTTATCGCAGGCGAGGCGCCTGCGTACCAGGAACGCGGCAGCTACAAGGATGTGGTACGCAACATTCCCCCATGGCTTGAGCAGTTCCCCGACGCTGGAACAAAGGTAACCATCAGCAGTGCGGATATCCCATATATCACGGAGAGCGTGCTGCATCTCTACGGCCTGGGCATCCACCAGGTGAACATCAACGTGGTGTTCGAGGATGTTTGGCAGGAGGGCGACGACCTGCGCTTCGAGGAGCAGCTGATGACGCTGGCTGATGCCATTATCGACGGTGGCTGGTATCAGGACTATGCCTGCTCGTTCTTCAGCGAGCATATAGGCAAGCCGCTGAACCCAGAGCGCGACAACCAGAACTGGTGCGGCGCGGGCCGTATGCTCAGCGTCGATGCGGCCGGCAACCTCTACCCCTGCACACGCTTTGCGCAGTACTCGCTACGCAGCAAGAAGGCCTTGATTATCGGCAACATCAAGGAGGGCATCAACCAGAACCTGTTGCGGCCGTTCCTGACGCTGGACCGCACGACGCAGAGTCCGCAGAAGTGCCTCGACTGCGAGGTGGCCTCGGGCTGCGCCTGGTGCCAGGGCGAGAACTACGACGCCGCGCAGACCAACACCATCTATGAGCGCAGCACGGCTATCTGCCTGATGCACAAGGCCCGCGTGCGTGCCAACAACTACTATTGGAACAAGCTGTATCGCAAACTGGAGCTGGAAGGCCGCCGCGAGGAATACGAGAAAAACAAACGTGATGTCAAACCTGAAATCTGTTAAGGCTTATGATGCAATACCTTGTTATATTGTTAGATGACACATCCGTCAGCTACTGCCACTGCGACAATCCGCACACGGAGCGACGCTTGATAAGCCTTGACGACCTGCGGGCTGGCATCCTCTACACAATGAAGCAGAACTTGATGATTCAGTTTGTCTATCCCGACTACGAGTTGCCGCAGGAGTACCTCGACGTGATTGACACCATTGACCACCACGACATTGTGCCTTTTCCGATGAGTGGCGATGTGGTTGTCGGCGGCGTGGCGGAAGATGCGGTGTGCGTACTGCGGATGAACAAACAGGAGCTTTTCGCCAATGGCGATGCCGTATGCGAAATGCTTACAAAAGTGCAACGCCTCAACATCGTCATTACCGACATCGACACGTTCACTGACGAAGACCTGGGACCTTACAACGCCGTCCTTGAACAATGGAGCGAAACACTTAAAACTGAATATCTAAAAGGCCGCACGCCGCAGCTGAACCTGCTCACCGACCGAATGATGCTCACCCGGCCCAACCATTGCAACGCCGGTGTGGAGAACATCACGCTGGCCCCAAATGGCAAGTACTACCTCTGCCCTGCGTTCTACTACAGCGACCCCGACGACAGCATCGACCCGCAGGACATCAAGAGCCAGCAGCTGCTGCGCCTCGACCACGCGCCGCTGTGCCGCCATTGCGACGCCTACCACTGCCGCCGCTGCGTCTGGATGAACCGCAAGACGACATTAGAAGTCAACACGCCGAGCCACGAGCAATGCATCGTCGCCCACACCGAGCGCGAGGCCTCACGCCGCCTTTTGCAAGCCATCCGCAAAGAAGCAACATTTATGCCAGAAATAGACATCAAGAAACTTAACTATAACGACCCCTTCGAGGTTAGAAAGGAATGGTAACAATTATGAAAGAAAAAGTAGGACAAGTAACCATAGAAGAGCGCGACGAAATACAGCAGCTTTTCGAGCGCAGAAACGGCCTCAACGAACTGGCCAAAATCCTTACCCCCGACAATGACGCCCTTTACCAGAAACTGGTGAAGGATATGGGCGAAACAGGGACTAAATTCCAGAACTGGTGGGACCGTATGTCGCAGAGATACAACTGGAAAAGCACACCCAACGGCCACTGGGAAATCAACTTCGACACCTGTGAAATCTTTTTATCGGAGGAATAAGCAATGAAACTACTCGGTGTAATCGGTGGCTCAGAAATTATAGTCATCTTGCTGATTGTCCTCGTCCTGTTCGGCGGCAAGAAGATACCGGAGCTGATGAAAGGTCTGGGCAAGGGCGTGAAAGAATACAAGAAGGCTGTGAACAGTGTTGAGGAGGAAATAAACAACATTACCGAAGGCACATCAAACCAGGAGCCTCAAGCCGATGCTCAATGAGTGAAGGCAAGACTTTCTGGGGACACGTCGAAGTGTTCCGCTGGATGCTCATCCGGTGTCTCGCGCTGACATTCGGCGTAGCCGTCCTTGCATTCTGCAATAAGGACTTTGTCTTTGAGCAGCTAATACTTGCGCCGTGCCGCGCCGACTTCATAACTTACCGCCTGCTCGACAAGATAGGCCTCACGGCCAACGTGGGACAGATAGAGATGATCAACATCAACCTGGCCTCGCAGCTGATGACCCATCTCAGCATCTCCTTCTACCTTGCCCTCGTCGTGCTCTTTCCATACATCATTGTCGAGATATGGTTCTTCGTCAGTCCGGCGCTGTACAGCAACGAGCGCAAGCCCGCCGTCGTTGCCACCATCGCCTTTTTCTTCCAGTTCTTCCTCGGGCTTGCCCTGGCCTACTTCCTTATCTTTCCGCTGACATTCAACTTCTTGGGCAACTACCAAGTCAATGAACGTATCGTAAACCAAATCTCGCTTTCGTCCTACATCGGCACCTTCCTCGGGCTGCTGTTTATGATGGGGCTGGTGTTCGAGATGCCCATAGCGGCCTATTTCTTTGCACGCATCGGCGTCCTCAGCTCCGATTTCCTGCGGCGCAGCCGCAAGGTGGCCGTGGTGCTTGTACTTGTCGCCGCGGCATTCATCACGCCAAGCACCGACGTGTTCACGATGTGCCTCGTCGCCCTACCCCTGTGGCTGCTCTACGAGTTATCCATTGTCGTGGCACGCAGGGCCGAAAAGAGAGACAAAGCCCAATGAAAGTGATTGGAAACCACATCGTCGGTTGACGTAGTTCACACATCGGATGCCTCAAATTGAAAAGAGTGCGATTGGGCATCAATAGCCCGTGTGTGGAGCAGAGAGATAGTCGTCGAAGAGCACCAGGCAGGCTTCGCGGTCCTGCTCGACAAGGAAGTCGCCCAGATCGTTGCGTCCCGAAAAAATGTCGTTGAAATAGTCGTCGCGGAACCCTATCAGGGCATTGTCCTTGATAGTGCAGCCATAGTAAACCCGGCGAATATTGGCCCACAGACAGGCACACAGGCACATATGGCACGGCTCGCCGGTAGTGTAGATGTCGCAGCCGCTCAGGTCGTGGCTCCCCAGGCGGGCACAGGCGTCGCGTATGGCCTCCACCTCGCCGTGAGCCGTGGGGTCGTGATGGACCAGCACACGGTTGTGGCCACGCCCGATCACCACGCCGTCACGCACCACCACCGACCCGAAGGGGCCGCCGTCGCCAGCCTCAATGCCCCGACGAGCCTCGTCGATGGCCATCTGCATATATTTGTTCGTCGCTTGCATAATATTCATCACGTTACATCAACCGTCATCCTCAACCCACCGAAGCCTTCAGTTTCTCGGCGTTCTCGGCCAGCTGCAGGGCCTCGATGCAATCCTCGATGTCGCCGTCCATAAAAGCCGGCAGGTTGTGCATCGACCAGCCGATGCGGTGGTCGGTGACGCGGCTCTGGGGGTAGTTGTAGGTGCGCACCTTCTCCGAGCGGTCGCCGGTGGCAACCATCGTTTTGCGCTTGGACGAGAGCTCCTCCATATACTTGTTGTACTCGCGTTCGTAGAGGCGCGTGCGCAGGATGCTGATGGCCTTCTCCTTGTTCTTGATCTGGCTCTTCTGGTCCTGCATCGACACCACGATACCCGTAGGGATATGTGTCAGTCGCACAGCCGAATAGGTGGTATTGACGCACTGTCCGCCAGGGCCCGAGGCGCAGAAGGTGTCGATACGCACATCGCTCATATTCAGCTCCACGTCAAACTCCTCAGCCTCTGGCAGAACCACCACGCCGGCGGCGCTGGTGTGGATGCGTCCCTGCGTCTCGGTGGCCGGCACGCGCTGCACGCGGTGCACGCCGCTCTCGTACTTCAGCAGGCCGTAGACGCCCTCGCCGGTGACGGTGAAGGTGATGTCCTTGTAGCCGCCCGAAGTGCCCTCGTTGAAGTCCGTGACCTCGACCTTCCAATGCTTCTTCTCGCAATAGCGCGTGTACATACGGAACAAGTCGCCGGCAAAGATGCAGGCCTCGTCGCCGCCCGTGCCGCCGCGAATCTCGACCACGGCGTTCTTCGAATCCTGCGGGTCGGCGGGAATGAGCAGTATGCGTATCTCGTCCTCCATCTGCTCACGACGCTCCTGGCTTGACTGCAGCTCCTCCTTGGCCATCTCCTTCAACTCGGGGTCTTTCTCATTCTCAAGCAGTTCCTTGCACTCGGCAATGGTTTCGAGCAGCGACTTATACTCGCGATAGGCCTTCACCACAGGCTGCAGGTCCTTGTAGTCCTTGCTCAGCTTAACATAGCGCTTCATATCGCTCGTCACAGCAGGGTCGTTCATCTGCTGCTCAATCTCACAATAGCGGGAATATATAGCTTCAAGTTTTTCTAACATAATGGAATAGATATAATTACCGACTTATATACAATTAAAACGAATTGCAAAATTACTAAAAAAAATGGAATTCCGAGACAATTCACAAAAAAGCGGACAATAAAACGCAAGGGTGTCGTCGGGGGCGGAAGGTGGCAACAACGCACAAACGCCAATCAGAAGTTTTGCTAAATTTTTATCAAATTTTTATCAAACTTTACTCAGGTAAAATTTGGTAGGAATTTGGTACCTGTAAATCACAGTGTTAGCATTTCGCATTTTTGAGCCTTTTCCGAAGAGTTGAAAACGGCTTCAAAACGAGAGTTTAATCAGTGGCATACAGCAACTTAAGCCGAAAGCAAGGCATACAAGGAGGCTTTGGGCGTGGAAACGCGCCCGAAACGGGCAAAATCGGTGAAAATGATAAAAACGAACCGGATTGATGTCGGAGGCCGCTCCCTACCTGCGCGGGCGGCGGCGGCAGAAGACTTTATCCAGAGCCGAGTCCACGTCGTTGGAAATATGCAATCTGCGCACAACGAGGGCGCTGGCGACCGTCAGGACGACGGTTTTCAGCAGCGCATTGATCAGCACGCCGACAATGGGCGGCATCCGCAGCGGTGCCAGCAGCGGCAGCAGCAGGGCGTCCCACGCCGTGCCTAAGGCAAAGAGCGCAAGCATCATCAAAAGGATGTAAAAATGCTTGACGTTGAAGAGGCTGACCTTCAGCTGGCTGTTAATGAACCACAGCACGCAGACGAAGTAAACGGCATAGGAGAACAGCGTGGCGCAGGCCGAGCCGTTGATGCCCCACAGCGGTATGAGCCAATTGTTGAGCAGAATGGCCGAAGCCGTCAGCAGCGCTATGAATATCAGCGAAAAAGGATATTTGCGTGAATAGTTGAGTATGTCGGTGCCCACGCTTAACGACGAGTTGACAATCTTGGCCAAGCCAAGGAAGAACACGACTCCCATTCCGTCGATATACTCGTCGCCGTGGGGGATGACGGCAAAGAGAGCCCGCAGGTTAGTCCATATCAGGAAGAAAATCAGCGAGCTGACCAAGAACTGGTGCAGCGACACCTGCTGGCCGAGGCGGTTGACCTCGCGCCAGTTGTCGTCGCGCACCGCGGTGGCTATCAGCGGCCTCGATATGGCGCCCAATGAGCGGTAGGGCACCTCGACGATATTGGCAATATAGAAAGCTATGGTGTAAACGCCCGTCAGCGCAAGGCCTGTCTGTGCGCCAAGGAAGAGCGAGTTGATGAGGGGTATGTTGCCGGCCAGGATGGTAGCTGTCATAAAGAGCGTGTAGAGCAGCATTTCCTTGAGGCGGTCGCGAGTGATGAACTTCCAGTCGATGCGGAAGGATATCCGGCCCAGCGAGAGGAGGTAGAAGAAGTTTATCAGCATTGCAAGGGCATACGACAGGCAGAACAGCAGCACAAAGACGTCGAGCGTGATGACGCCGTTGCCGTAGAGCAGGTAGCACGCCAGGTTGAACACGCGGATGCCGACCTCGCGGACAAGGCGTGGCACAGTGATGCGCAGCAGGACGCTGGCATTGGTCTCGAAGACAGTGAGATATAGCGCAAAGAAGGTGAGCGGCAGCAGCAGGTAGGCATAGTTGGCAATGAGCGGCGACTTTTGCGAGTAGACGTCGATGATGCTCTGCTTGAATATGAAAAAGAGGGCCGTGAACACGGAAAAGCCGATGAACGGTATGAGCACCGACCAGCCGAAGATGCCGTGGTTGCGGCCGTCGTCGCTCTTGAAGAAAGGGAAGAAACGGATGATGGAGGCGTTGGTGCCCAGCTGGGCCAAACCGGAGAAGAGCATAGCTGCGTCGACCATAACGCGCGTCAGGCCGATTTCCTCCTGCGTCAGGCAGTCGGTCAGCACGAAGAAAGTGGTGAAGAAACCTATCGCCACCCCGAGATAGTTGGCCAACGCCCCGCGAATGCTTTGTCTTGCTATTACGCCCATACAGCTGACTGGTTCTTTTGTGTTTTGTTGTTTACGCCATAACGCATTGTCAGCGTAGTTATTGCCACCGAGGAAAATATTTTTTATGGCAGAACACTCCCAAATTCATTTTTTTTTGTATTTTTGCCACTCGCCACCGCATTGTCCGGAGGCACCAAAAACACTCCGAACAATTTGGCTTATAGTCATATACACGAAAATAAATAAATAATAAATTATAGTAAAACAATGAAGATTTATCAGACCTCTGACATCCGCAACATCGCCTTGGTTGGCGGTGCCAAAGCGGGCAAAACCTCGATGGCCGAAGCAATGGCTTTCTGTGGCGGCTTGATCAACCGCCGCGGCACCGTTGACGGCAAAAACACCATAAGCGACTATCGCGACATTGAACTGGACCGCAAGTACTCGGTCGAGACGACCTTGATGTACACCGAGTTCGGTGGCAAGAAGATAAACATTCTCGACGTTCCCGGCTTCGCCGACTATCAGGGTGAGCTGGATGCCGCACTCAACGTTGTTGAGGCTGCCGTCGCTGTTGTCAACGCCCAGAGCGGAGTCGAGGTGGGCACCGAGATTGCCAACCGCTACGCTGCCAAGCTGAACACACCGATGATTTTTGCTGTCAACCACCTTGACGCCGAGAAAGCCAACTTTGACGAGAGCGTGAACCAGCTTCGCGACTTCTTCGGCCCGAAGTGCACCGTGCTGCAGTTCCCCACCAACGCCGGTCTGGGCTTCAACCAGGTTGTCGACATCGTGGCCAACAAGATGTATACCTTCACCGACGGCAAGATGACCGAGGAGGACATTCCTTCGCAGTATGCCGACAAAGCCGCCGAGATGCGTGAGGCCCTCGTCGAGGAAGCCGCCGCTGCCGACGACGAACTGATGGAGAAATACTTTGAGAATGGCGACCTGACCGCCGAGGAGCTCACCAAGGCCCTGAAGCTTGCCATCGACAAGCGCGACCTCTTCCCCATCCTCTGCACCAGCGCCAAAGAGAACTTCGGCGTGAACCGTCTGCTCGAGTTCGTTTGCCAGAATGTCCCCGCACCCAACGAGGTAGCCAACGTCAAGAAGACCAAAGGCGGCAAGGAACTGAAGTGCGACAACGCCAACCCGACCGTGGCATTCTCCTTCAAGAGCGCCAAGGACAAGAACCTCGGTGAACTCACCTATCTGCGCATCTATGACGGCGAGCTGTCGGAGAGCCAGGATGTCATCAACGCCTGCAACCAGAGCAAGGAGCGCCTGAGCCAGGTGCTCGTGTGCAGCGGCAAGGACCGCCAGCGCGTAGAGAAAGCCTGCGCCGGCGATATCGTCTGCACCATCAAGCTGAAAGACGTGAAGATCAACCACACCCTCACCACCGCCAAGAACACCGACGATGCCGTAGAGGAGATCGTCTTCCCCACCCCGATATACACCGTGGCTGTGAAGGCCGCCAACAGCAACGACGACGAGAAAGTCGGCGCCGCTCTGAAAGACCTGGCCACCTACGACCGCAGCCTCTCGCTCGAGAACAGCCGCGAGCTGCGCCAGACCATCCTCGGATGCCAGGGCGAGCTGCACCTGAACACTGTGAAGTGGTATTTTGAGAACCAATACAAGCTGGGCGTCAACTTCACCGCTCCCAACATCCCCTACCGCGAGACTATCACCAAGAGCGCCGAGGCTATGTACCGCCACAAGAAACAGTCGGGCGGCAGCGGCCAGTTCGGTGAGGTGCATATGCTCATCGAGCCCTACTACGACGGTATGCCCAACCAGACCAAGTACCCCATCCGCGACACCCAGGAGTATCCGCTGGATTGGGGCGGCAAGCTGGTCTTCAACAACTGCATCGTCGGCGGCTCTATCGACGCACGCTTTATGCCCGCCATCCTCAAGGGTATTATGGAGAAGATGGAGCAGGGCCCTCTGACGGGATCCTATGCCCGCGACATCGTCGTGAACATCTACGATGGTAAGATGCACCCCGTGGACAGCAACGAGACGGCATTCAAGATTGCCGGCCGCACCGCCTTCCGCGAGGCCTTCAAGCTGGCCAACCCCAAGATCAAGGAGCCTATCTACGACATCGCTGTCACCGTGCCTACTGAGGCTCAAGGTGGCGTTATGACCGACCTCCAGGGTCGCCGCGCCATCGTTATGGGTATGGACGCCGAAGGCAAGTACACCACGCTGAAAGCCAAAGCTCCTTTGGCCGAGATGAACCGCTACTGCACCGCCCTGAGCTCGCTCACCAGCGGCCGTGGCACCTTCACGATGACCTTCAGCGGCTACGAGCTCGTCCCCACCGACGTGCAGCAGGCCCTCCTCAAAGCCTACGAGGAATCCGCCAGCGAGGAAGAATAGTTATTGGGAGCGCGGACCGGAACGTCCGCTCCAATACCCCCTCACAAAGCCGGAAGCCCCGAGAGGGACTTCCGGCTTCAAAATAAGTAAGAATGACAGAACGCACACGCACAATTACAGAACGGCTCTCCCCGCATCTTTTTTGGGACATCGACAAGGAGCACTTCGATGCCGACACCATTTCGGCGCAGCTGATTCAGCGTGTGTTGGAAAATGGCGAGATGAGCGACTGGCGTGCTGTACGTGATTTCTACGGCCATGACCGCATTGCCAATGATTGCAAGACCTTGCGTTCGCTTCATCCTGCGGCTTTGTCGTTTGTCTGTCTTGTCACCGACACAAGAAAGGAGGACTGCCGATGCTACACCTTCAGACAGTCACATCCGACACTCTGGAACTACTGATGGCGATTTCGGCCAAGCCTGAAATGCGAGGTTTCCGCCTTGTAGGAGGAACCGCTTTGGCATTGCAGTATGGACACCGGCAGTCGGTCAATCTCGACTTTTTCGGCACGCCTTCGGTTCCACAGGAAGATATTATTGATTTGCTATCATCCCTTGGACTGCTTGCCGTCCACAACAGAACGGACAAAATACTGCAAGTCGTTCTGCAAGGAATAAAGGTGGACGTTATAGACTACAGCCGTTACAAGTGGATTGACACTCCTATTGAGGAATCTGGCATCATCCTTGCCTCACCGAAGGACATTGCCGCTATAAAGATTAACGCCGTCGTAGGCCGAGGCTGCCGCAAAGATTTTGTTGACATTTATATGCTACTACAACACTACTCGCTTGGCGACCTGTTAGACTTCTACGCTCAAAAGTACCCCAACTACTCTGTTTTCCGCGCCCTACTGAGCCTCACCTACTTTGACGACGCCGAATCCCAAGCAATGCCCAAGATGTTTATATCGCAGACCTGGGAGGAGATAAAAACATTTATTTCCGATAAGGTTAGGGAATACAATAGGTAAACCACCCCAATGGAGGAGTTCCCGGCAAGAAAAAACAGAAAATCCGACTTGTTTTGATCGGATTTCATAACAGATGGTGGGCGGCGGACGCAGGCAAAGCCGGGCTGCAACAGGTTCCCGTTTCCGCCTTCGGTTTTCCATAATCGCCCGACAAGGGAAAGTTGCCGACTGCACCCACTCAACACCGTCCAGTCGTTGTCCAGTTGTTGTCCAGTTGTTGTCCAGTCAATGACTGGACAACAACTGGACAACAACTGGACAACGACTGGACAACGAACGGTGTTGACCCATACAAAAGCGGGCCTTGTACTTTACTTGATACGGTGCGCGGAGCCACGGGCATCGGCGGTGGCCGATTCGCAGTGCCACGGCTCTGTCCTGTCAATTTCATCTCCAAAGGTGTGTTTCTCAGCCGATTATTCTCAAACTACCCCACACTGGAAGCCCTTGGCCTCCCCTTTGCCCCGATGGTTTTTGCCCGGCGTTTGGAGTTTGTTGCGTCACGGCTGCGTTTTTTTGCCATTGCAGGCAATATTCCTGCTTAATCGGCGTTAAATATCGACAACAAGCATTAAGCATCGGCGCCGAAATGACAAAAAACAGAAAATATCAATATCTCCGCATCCGCGACTGGGTCTCGGCGCTGCCCTGCTGGGTGTAGTGTCCCCGTGATGCGGCCCTACGCCTCGCCGACCTTCCCCGAGGCGCAAAGGCCTGATGTATGTAGTTTTGCAGGCATAGATGTCTGCTTATTATAACCAATTATCTGTTATTTATGGAAACCGACAAGAAAAGCCCGTGCCTGCAGCCGGGTTACAACGACGAAGAGCCTGCAACGCAGCAGGTGGCGACAACCGAACTGTTCCGCACCAGCCGCAGCTGGGACGGCGCCGAGCTGCCCGACTATCCCGTGGGGCGGCCCGAGCTGGTGGCGATGAAGTATGTCTTCCCAGCCGGCGTAAAACTGGCCTTGCACCACCACGAGGTGATGAACTTCGGCATACTGGTGCAGGGCGAGCTGACCATCGTGGCCCACGACGGCCGCGAGAAGACCGTCCACGCGGGCGAAGCCGTCGTCGAGATGGTAGGCACCGTCCACCACGGCGAGAACCGCGGCACGGAACCGGCCGTACTCTATATGTTCTACAACGCGCAGAAGGGCCAGCCGCTCTCTGTGAATTGTTGATTTGTTGAATTGTTTATTTGTTTATTCGTTGTTTGTAAATCGAATATTTAAACAATTAGCAAATGAAGTTTATTTTATGAATACCGACTTATCAATACCCACAATATGAAGAAATCACCCGTAATTATCGCCGCTGCGCTGCTGTTGGCCGCCTGCGGCACAAAAAACAGTAACAATATGGACATCAAGAACATCCCACTCATCACCGTGGAAGAGCATTTCACGGCACAGGAAATCATCGAAGCCAACGCGCAGTACGCCCACCTGAAGCCCAAGCCCACGGGCAAGATGGCCGAGGCTATGAAGTTCTTCAGCTCGCGCCGCCTCATCGGGCAGGACCTGCTGGATATCGATCAGAAGCGCTTGCCGCGTATGGACAGCCTCGGCATCGGTATGCAGATACTCTCCTACACGGCGCCTATCGACGACGTGGTGCCTCCCGACGAAGCCGTGCTGATGGCCCGTCGCGCCAACGACATACTGGCCGAGCGTGTGGCCGAGCATCCCGACCGCTTCCGCGCGATGGCCACCCTGCCGATGGGAGCTCCCGAAGCGGCCGCCGCCGAGCTGGAGCGCTGCGTGAAGGAGCTGGGCTTCGTGGGCGTGCTGCTCACAGGCACCTACAAGGGCCGTTTTTATGACGAGCCGGAGTTCTTCCCCATCTTCGAGAAGGCCGCCGAGTTGGACATTCCCGTCTACTGGCATCCGGATTTCGTCAACAGCGATATTATCGACTATTACTATATGTCCGACAGCTACAGCCCCATCGTGGGGGCGGAACTCGGCAGCACAGGATTCGGCTGGCACATTGATGTGGGCATCCATGTGGCCAGGATGGTGCTGAGCGGCATTTTTGACAAACTTCCGAACCTCAAGTTCGTCACCGGTCACTGGGGCGAGGACATCCCCGCCTTCCTGGAACGGATGGACTTTATGCTGGACCAGGAAAAGACCGGACTCAAGAAGAAAGTTTCTGATTATTATAAAGATAACATCTGGTACACCCCTTCGGGCATCATGTCCGAGATGCAGCTGGACTACTTCCTGAAACTCGTCGGGCCTGAGCACATCATCTGGAGCGAGGACTATCCGTACCTGAAAGATGTTCCGCTGCGCTTTTTTCTGGACAAGGCCGACCTTACCCCTGAGCAGAAATATGCCATCGCCCGCGGCAACGCGGAGCAAATCTTCAAGTTGAACCAGGGCAAGGAGTTCTCCGTAACCAATAAAGAATCGGGCAAGAAACTGCATGGAACACTTTATCGGCCGGCGGGCGAAGGGAAAAGGCCCCTCGTTATCTGTTCCCACGAACTGGGAAGCGACGGGATGCGCCCCTGGTGGGTGAACTACGCCAACCATTGGGTGAAAGAAGGATACGCTGTCATCACGTTTGATTTCTCCGGCGGTGGACAGCTGAGCCGCAGTGAGGGAGAGACCACTGACATGTCCGTCCTTACGGAAGTGTCCGACCTGGAAACTATCCTGTCCGAGGCTGAAGGCTGGGAATTTGTCGACAGGAAGCGCATCATCCTCGTCGGAGGCAGTCAGGGAGGAGGCGTGGCAACCATCGTAGCTGCCAGGCATCCGCGAGAGATCTCGTCCCTGGTGCTGCTGTACCCGGCTTTTTATCTCCCGGAGGACCTTCACAGGCGCTATCCGGACCTGGCGAATCTTCCCGAGACGGACGACCGTGGGATGATTACCATCGGCAGAAGGTACATCCTGGATATGTACGACTATGACTATCGGGCCGACATGCGTGCCGTGAAATGCCCTGTTTTGATTGTCCATGGAAACGAAGACCGTGTAGTGTCGCTGAATGGCTCCGAGGAGGCCGTAGGGCTATTCCCGGATGCCAAGCTGCATGTAATCGACGGTGCTGGGCACGTGTTCATGACGGAGGGACAGCAGGAAGAGTTCCTGAAGGTGTCGGATGAATTCTTAAACGGAAAGTGATGAAACAGCGTATTTGCCTTTTGGGGATGATCCTCTTGCTTGCGGCCTCCTGTTCGCCGGACGCGCTGGATCCCGTCATTCCTGAGCAGGAGCCCGCTATCCCGGACTCCTTCGGGAACAAAGTAGAGAACCAAGGTGGACAGGATCCTTCTCCATCGGGGGATGTCACGCTGTACACCGACGGCAATAGAGACACCGCATACATTCCCTCCGGTTTTTCTGTCTCTGAAATCAAGGGGGAACAGACCATTCGTACTGGACTGGTGGTAATCGGTCCCGACGACAGCGAGTACGTCTGGGTGTCCACGAAGGACACACCTTTAAAGATGCGTGACTTTGGAAGCTACTTCTCCGGAAGCGGATCACTGAACGGCTTTGGTGACGAGACGAATCTGCCCGCCTATCAGGCGATGGCGAAGAGCGTAGATACGTACGGCGGCTTCTATGTGGGCCGGTACGAGGCAAGCTATGGCAGCGGCAGCAGTCTCAGTGACTTTGTGCCTGCCAGCAAAAGAGTCACGCAGAGCCAGTCGGGTCGCATCTGGGTGCGGTTTTCGCCACAGGATGCCACCAAGGCCTGCGAGAACCTCTACAAGGACAATCCCTCCGTTCAGGGCTTCTTCCTCTGGGGCGCCAACTGGGATACCA
>CAJOMZ010000025.1 GCA_905236645.1 uncultured Bacteroidales bacterium | reverse complement strand
CTGGCGGCAGCCGAGAACGGCCTGAAGGGTTGGCTGAAGGCCTATCTGCCGATGACCGACAACCGCCCGGGAAAGAATGCCTACGCCGCCGACGACATACTGCGTATGTACGACGGCACCACGGTCGAGATTACGAACACCGACGCCGAAGGGCGCCTGATACTGGCCGATGCGATAGCCTATGCCGACGCCGAGGAGCCGGAGCTGATAATCGACGCCGCCACACTTACGGGCGCGGCAGTGCGCGCGCTGGGCGACGGCGCCGCGGCGGTGATGGGCCAGGACGCCGAGGGGCCGATGGAGCTGCTGCGCATCGTCGGCGAGAATGTGTATGAGCGAGTGGCCGTGCTGCCCTTCTGGAAGGAATATGACGAGCTGCTGAAGTCGGAGGTGGCCGATATGATCAACTGCAACCTCGAGGCCAAGGCCGGCGCGATAACGGCAGGACGTTTCCTGGCCCACTTCGCGCACCATCCCTATATCCATATTGACATCGCCGGCGTAGCGTTCTACGGCAAGCGCAGGAGCTTCTATGGCGCCGGAGCTTCGGGCTGGGGCCTGCGGCTGCTCTACGCCTTCTTCCAGATGTACGGCGAGAAGTAAGCGGAAAGCAGGAAGCGGAAAGCGGAAAGCGGAAAGCGGAAAACGGAAAGCGGAAAACGGAAAGCGGAAAGCGGAGAGCGGAAAGCGGAGAGCGGAAAGCGGAAAGCGGAAAGCGGAAAGTGGAGAGCGGAAAGCCCTTTAAACAAATCAACAAATCAACAAATCAACAAATCAACAATTAACCCCTTAAACTTTTATATGACAAAGACAGAATCGCATAAGATAAAGGTCGCCATTACGCACGGCGACATCAACGGTATCGGCTACGAGGTGATACTGAAGACTTTTATGGACAGCCGTATGTTCGACCACTGCACACCGGTGCTGTATGGTTCGACCAAGGTGGCGTCGTATCACAAGAAGCTGCTTCCGCCGCAGATGCAGGAGCTGAATTTTAGTGCCATAACCGATGCGTCGCAGGCTATAGACCGCAAGTTCAATGTTGTTAACCTTATCCCCGACGAGATTAAGATAGAGATAGGCAAGTCGACCGAGCTGGCGGGCAGGATGAGCCGTATGGCGCTGGACCGTGCGTGCGAGGACCTGAAGCGCGGCGTTGCCGACGTGCTTGTCACGGCACCTATCAACAAGAAGAACATCCAGTCGGAGGACTTTGACTTTCCGGGACATACGGAGTATTTGTCGAGCAAGTTCGGCGGCAAGTCGCTGATGATGATGGTGTGCGACAGAATCAGGATTGGCATCGTCACCAATCACTTTGCTTTGAAGGATGTGCCGACGGCCATCACGAAGGAGCTGCTGATTGAGAAGATTCAGCTGATGCACAACTCGCTGAAGCGCGACTTCGGCATTCCGATGCCAAAGATTGCCGTTCTTGCGCTCGACCCGCACGCCGGCGACAACGGCGTTATCGGCGATCAGGATATGACTGTGGTGAAGCCCGCCATAGACGAGGCTTCTGCCAACGGCGTTCTGGCCTACGGCCCCTATCCGTCGGACGGCTTCTTCGGCAGCAATGAGTTCAACAAGTTTGACGGCGTGCTGGCGCTGTATCACGACCAGGGTCTGATACCGTTCAAGCTGATGTCGTTCACCGAAGGAGTGAACTATACGGCAGGACTGGATGTTATTCGCACGTCGCCGGCGCACGGCACGGCCTACGACATTGCAGGCAAGAACAAGGCCAGCGAGCAGTCGTTCCGCCACGCTGTGAACCTGGCGTGCGACATACTGCACCACCGCAAGGAATATGACGAACTGACAAATGACCCGTTGGAATGAAGAAACTGATGCTGATAGACGGGATGGCGATGGTTTACAGGGCGTACTATGCCTTGAACCACAATCCCCGTATGAACAGCAGAGGTATGAATACCTCGGCGGTGCTGGGCTTTACGACAACGCTGTATGACCTGCTGCGCAGCCAGAAGCCTACGCACTGCGCAGTGGCTTTCGACCTGTCGGAACCGACGTTCAGGCACGAGCGCTACGAGCAGTATAAGGCCAACCGCGACGCTATGCCTGAGGACATACAGCAGGCCTTGCCCTATATACACAGGGTGATTGACGGCTTTGCGATACCGATTGTCACCAAGGCTGGCTATGAGGCTGACGATGTGATAGGCACGCTGGCGCACCAGGCTGAGAAGGCCGGCTTCGACGAGGTGCTGATGGTTACGCCCGACAAGGATTTCGCGCAGCTTGTGACGGACAAGGTGCACTTGTACCGTTTCGGCCGTATGGGTAAGCCCGACAGTGTCTATACACCCAAGGAGGTGTGCGAGGCGTTTGGCGTTTCGGAGCCGTCGCAGGTGGCTGACATACTGGGCTTGTGGGGCGATTCGATAGACAATATTCCCGGCATTCCCGGAGTGGGAGAGAAGAAGGCCAAGCAGCTGGTGGGCGAGTTCGGCAGTGTGGAGAATCTGGTTGCCCACAGCGACGACGTGAAGAACGAGAAGCTGCGTGGCTTGGTGAAAGAGTATGCGGAGCAGGCGCTGCTTTCAAAGGAGCTGGCGACGATTTGCCGCGAGGTGCCTGTGGAGCTGGATGAGGCTATGGTGGCTGTGACGCGGCCCGACTATGAAGGGCTTGCCGCCATCTTTTCGGAACTGGAGTTCAGGGCTTTCGCCAAGAGGGTCTATACCGACTTGAGTGTCAGCGACCCTGAGCTGGCTATGAAGCTGAATTTGAGAGCCAAGGGAACGGATGGCGGAGAACGGAAAGCGGAGAACGCAGAGCGGAGAGCGGAGAACGTAGAGCGACGGGCAGCGAAGAAGGCCGACCCGCTGCAGGTGTCGCTGTTCGGCGAGGAACCGCAAGCGGTAGAGAGCAGAGAGCGTAAGGCTGAAAGCGGTGAGCGGAAGACGGCGACGATTGAGACACTGACGGACTTGGAGAACAAGGACTTCGCCATTTTCCTTGACCAGGATGCAAAGGGCAAGGAGGTGAAGGGACTGGCGTTCGCAACGGCCGACGGGGGTGCCACATATCTGCCGTTTGAAGGGAATGAGTATTTCTCGTTCGTGCAGACGGCAATGGAGAATCCCTCGACGCGCAAGGTCTGTTATGATTTGAAGCATCTGAAGCATATCTTCCTTGACCACGACGTGCATATTGCCGGCGAGGTGTTTGACGTCCAGTTGGCGCATTATCTGCTTGACTCGGAAGCGCGTCATTTCTTGGATTTCATTGCTTCGAGTGTGCTTAACGAGAGCTTGGACGAGACAGCGGCTGACTATGCCTACAATGCAGCCGATGTGCTCTTGAGGCTGTATGAGCCTATGCGCCAAAGGCTGATAGACAATGATATGTATGCTCTCTTCAGAGATATAGAGATGCCTTTGGTGGATGTGCTTGTTGATATGGAGCGTGAGGGAGTGAGGATTGATGTCGATGCCTTGAGGCAGTATTCGACAGACCTGTCAAAGGAACGCGATGAAATTGAGAAACAGATATATGAGGCTGCAGGAGTTCAGTTCAATATCGGTTCGCCCAAGCAGCTGGGCGAGGTGCTTTATGAGAAGCTTAAGATTACGGATAAGCCTCCGTTGACGGCAACAAAGCAGTATAGCACGGCAGAGGACGTGCTGATGAAGCTGCGCGACAAGCATCCGATTGTGCCTATGATTCTGGAGTATAGGTCGTTGAGCAAGCTGGTGTCCACTTATCTTGACTCTTTCCCCAAGCTGATCAACCCTGTTACGGGACGGCTGCATACGGTGTATAACCAGGCGGTTACAGCTACGGGACGTTTGAGTTCGTCTAATCCTAACCTGCAGAATATACCGATCAGGACGGAGCGTGGCCGCGAGATACGCAAGGCTTTTGTGGCGCGTGGCGATGATTACAGTATACTTGCTGCCGACTATTCGCAGATTGAGCTGAGAATCATTGCTTCGCTGTCGAAGGATGAACACCTGATGGAGGCTTTCAGGAACCATTATGACATTCACCGTGCTACTGCGGCAAAGATATACCATCTTGACATTGAAGATGTGAGCAGCGAGCAGCGCAGGAATGCAAAATCGGTGAATTTCGGCATAGTATATGGTATCAGCGCTTTCGGTCTTTCGGAGCAGCTCGACATTCCGCGTAAGGAGGCTGCGGCCTTGATAGACGAATACTTCCAGCAATACCCGTCTATCAAGAAGTATATTGACGACAATATCGCTTTTGCTCGAGAGAATGGCTTTGCGCAGACGCTGCTTGGGCGCAGGCGTTATCTGTATGACATCAACAGTCGCAACGCAGGTCTGCGCCAGTTTGCCGAGCGCAATGCCGTCAATATGCCGATACAAGGCACGTCGGCAGATATGATCAAGATTGCGATGATACGCATTTGGCGCAAGTTCAAAGAGTTGAACCTGAAGTCTAAAATGATTCTACAGGTACACGACGAACTGGTGTTCGATGTCTACAATCCTGAACTTGAGACGGTGAAAGAGATTGTGAAAGAGGAGATGCAGAATGCGTTGCCGCTGACAATTCCTGTGGAAGTGGGCGTTGATGTTGGACGCAATTGGCTGGAAGCGCATTGATAAATAAATGATTGTGAATTGTGGAGAGTGTAGAGAAAATCATATTAGGTATTGACCCTGGCACAAGGATTCTGGGCTACAGTGTGTTGGAGATAGTGGATGGAAAGCCGAATGTCCTTGTGTTGGATGTGCTGTACCTTAGGCAGATAGCCGACTTCAACCTGCGTATCCGCAAGATATTCGACTCTACGCTTAGGATAATAGACTCCTTCCATCCCGACCATCTCGCAATCGAAGCCCCTTTCTTTGGCAAGAACGTCCAGTCTATGCTTAAGCTTGGAAGGGCTCAAGGCGTGGCAATCGCTGCGGCAATGAGTAGAGACCTCTCTTTTTCGGAGTATGAACCGACGACTATCAAGCAGACAGTTACAGGCAACGGTTTGGCAAGCAAGAAGCAAGTAGAAATGATGCTGCGCTCGCTGATGTCGTTTCCCGACGAGCCCCGCTACCTTGATGCAACGGATGCACTGGCGGTGGCGTATACTTGCTTTGTAGAGCGCTCCAACCCTTTGGCAGATGTGAGGGAGCAACTGAACGTGAAAGCAAAACGGCAGACAAAGTCGCGACGTAAAGCGTGGGCCGACTTTGTCACTCAAAACCCTGAAATAATCGAAAACTGACAAAAACTGATATTTATGGCAACAAAAACAGGCGAAGGATTCAGTAGCTCGTTCGGAGCTATTATGGCGGCAGCAGGCTCGGCAGTCGGGCTCGGTAATATATGGCGTTTCCCTTATATTTGTGGCAAGTATGGCGGAGGCGCCTTCCTGTTGGTGTACATTTTCTTTGTAATTTTCATAGGTATGATACTTATGATGAGCGAGTTCGTTATTGGCCGTCGCACTGGTGAAGATCCGATGAAGGCCTATCCGAAACTAATGCATCACCGTCCAGGATGGAAGTTTGTGGGACTGGCGGGTCTGATTACGTGCTTCCTTATACTTGCTATCTATCTGGTCATTTCTGGATGGACGCTTAACTACTTCTGGGAGTCGCTGACTGGCACGCTGGCTGGCATTGCCGACGGCGACTTCGGCACTCATTTCAATGAGTTTGCCTCTTCAGTGTGGCGGCCGGTTATCTTCTTGGTACTCTTCTTGGTATTCACCACCATTGTCATAATCGGTGGTGTGGAGAAAGGTATTGAACGCGTGTCCAAACTGCTGATGCCTATACTTGTAGTGCTGCTTTTGGTGCTCTGCGTGCGCTCGCTGACGCTCGAAGGGGCTTCGGCAGGCGTTGCCTACTTGTTCCAGCCCGACTTCTCCAAGCTGACAGGCGAGGGCATTCTGGCCGCATTGGGCCAAGCCTTGTTCTCGCTATCGGTAGGTATGGGCGTTATGATTGTCTATGGTTCGTATCTGCCTGTCGATGACAACATTCTGAAGACATCGGTGTGGATTACCGTATGCGACTTCGCCATAGCCATACTGTCCGGTATAGCCATCTTCCCGGCCGTCTTCGCTTGCGGTCAGGACCCGACAGGTGGCCCGGGGTTGGTCTATCAAGTTCTGCCTATGGTATTCAATTCGTTGGGCGGAATCGGAAGGCTCTTCTCCATCGTCTTCTTTCTGCTGCTCGCGCTGGCGGCTCTGACTTCGGCCATCTCTCTGCTCGAGGCCCTTACGCAATGGCTCTCAAGCGAGAAGGTGGGTCGTACTGCTTCAGCTATATTGATGTCTGCCGCTGTTGTGCTGCTGGCTGTTGCAGCCTCGCTCTCATTCGGCGACGGCATCTGGAGCGGCTTCAAGCTTGGCGGAATGCAGTTGTTCGACCTGCTTGACAAACTGACGGGCACCATCTTGCCGCCAGTATGTGCGCTGATGACAATCCTGTTCTTCGGCTGGTTTATGAAAAAGGACGATATCATCGACGAGCTCTCCAACCACGGTACCGTCAAGATAGGCTACTTCAACGTGTTCTATTATTTCCTTGCCCGCTTCGTGGCTCCTTTGGCGTTGCTGATAGTGCTGATAAGCGGTCTGATTAACTAATACGGCATCGTACAATGCATAGACTCTCTGTCATACTGGCTGTTGCGCTAATATTGTCCTCCTGCAACTCTATTGTCAAGAAAAAGACGATAGATGCAAAGAGCGTCAACTTCGAGGCCACCTACAACGACGACTTCGACAACGTCCTCTATCCTTCAATGCTGCTGGCTCTTGCCAACTACCGAGGCGACGATATGGACACACTGTTCACGGTCAGTGTCGTGGCGCCGCAGAACAACGCCCTGCTGCGTATCGTGGTAGACTCCACAGTGCTCAACTATGTGAGTATCACGCAGGAAATGCTGCCTAAAAAGGGTAATAAATATACTTTCGCCCCGGTCATCAAGTGGAAGTTCCAGAGTATGTACCGTATGCGGCAGCAAGGGTTGATAGACCTGACTTTCACCTGCTACATCAACGACGAGGAGGTGGACGTAAAGAACATCCGGCTCAACTACCGCCCCACAAACGAGTGCCTTATGTCCCTGATAGGCAAGGACGGCCGCTACCACGACTACCGTTGGCTCTTCGCCGCCTATGTCGACGAGGACCATCCGAAGATCGACGGCATCCTCAGCGAGATTTTGTCGCAAGGAATAGTCTCCACCTTCGATGGCGCAAAGAGCGAGAAAAAAGTCGAGACGCAGATGCGCGCCATCTGGTACTATGCACTCAACAGAGGCCTCTCATATTCCTCAATCACCTGTACCTCAAACGGCTCCAAGAGGACCAACTCGCAGTATATACGTTTCTTCGACGATGTCTACCTCAACCGCCAGGCCAACTGCATCGACGCCTGCGTCTTCTTCTCGTCCATAATGCGCAAGGTGGGGTTGATGCCAATAATATTCGTCGATCCCTGCCACGCCTACCTGGGCTACTATACCGACAAGAGCAAGAAGAAAATAGCGCTCCTCGAGACAACCTTCACAGGCTGGGTCAACCTGCCCGAACTCGACGAGCATTACGACGCTGAAAGCGGTCGGCTTGAAGAAAAGTATTATGACAAAATCGCAAAATACCTTAACGACAAGCAGAAAGCCACCTATGAGGCTGGCAAGATGTCGCTCGAAGACATCAAGAAGGCCGTGGCCGACAACCTCTTCGATCGCGCCGCCGACTATCAGAAGGACAACTACAAAAACAACCGCAAGCTCTACACCGACACTTCGCAGCAGCTGTACCGGATGCTTGTCATCGACGAGATGCGCCCGCTGATTTCACCCATACCTGCCGTCGAAGAGTAAACCACAATACAAAACCACCGTCAAATGCGCTACGCCATACATCTTGCCTACAACGGAACCAACTATTGCGGCTGGCAGACACAGCCCGGGCTGCCCACGGTGCAGTTCACCCTCGAGTCGGCGCTGTCAACCCTGCTCCGCACCCCGATAGCCATCGTAGGCTGCGGACGTACCGACACCGGCGTCCACGCATCCGACTTCTACGCTCATTTCGACCTCGACGGGCCTTTGGACGACAACCTCGTGTTCAAGCTCAACAGCTACCTGCCGCCCGACATAGCCATATTCGGCATCAGCCCCGTTGCCGACAACTTCCACGCCCGCTTCAGCGCCCTCTCGCGCACCTACAAATACTATGCCGCCAACGCCCGCCTGCCCTTCTCGCAGGGCCTCTATTGCCGCATCTACTTCAACCCCGACGTCGACGCTATGAACGAGGCCGCCGATGTGCTGATGCAATACGACGACTTTACCAGCTTCGCCAAGCTGCACACCGACAACAAGACCAACATCTGCCACCTCACCGAGGCGCAATGGAGCAGGGAAGGGGAGATGCTGGTGTTCACCATCACCTCCAACCGCTTCCTGCGCAATATGGTACGCTCCGTTACAGGCACCCTCCTCGACGTGGGGCGCGGCAAGCTCACCGTCGACGGCCTGCGCGCCATCGTGGAACAGAAAAACCGCTGCGCCGCCGGCGTCTCTATGCCTGCACAGGGCCTCTTCCTGACCAACGTCGCCTACGACTGGGACAAGTTCAAACTGCAATAATCCTAAACAACCCTTTAAACATATCAACAACTCAAACACCTCAATGAAATACACCGAAGTAACCATAACACTCTCCAAACTCGAGCCTTACCGCGACCTGCTGGTATACAGCCTTGGCGACGAAGGCCCCTACGACAGTTTTGAGAACACTCCGCAAGGCCTGAAGGCCTACGTGCCCACAGCCGACTATGACGAGGCATTCCTTGAACAGGCCCTCGACGAGGTAAGGCAGATGGACATCGAATGCACCCGCACCGTCGCCGAACTGCCCGACAAGGACTACAACGAAGAGTGGGAACGCCAGCACCAGGCGGTCCTCGTGGAAGGCTTCTGCTACGTGCGCGCCCCCTTCCACCCACACCGCGACGATGTGAAGTATGAGATTGAAATAGAGCCCAAAATGTCGTTCGGCACGGCTCATCACGCCACGACCTACCTGATGCTCTCGCTCCTCGAGGCAGAGCCGGTCGAAGGCCGCCGCGTGCTCGATATGGGCAGCGGCACCGGCGTGCTGGCCATACTTGCAGCAATGAAGGGCGCAGCCTACGTCGAGGCTGTCGACATAGACGAATGGGCCTTCCGCAACGCCCGTGAGAATTTCGAGCGCAACGGCGTGGATGTCACACCGCTGCTTGGCGACGCCTCGCTGCTGACCGACGACAAAAGCTTCGACATCATTCTTGCCAACATCAACCGCAACATACTGCTGCGCGATATGCAGGCCTATGCACGTGTGCTGAAGCCAGGCGGAACGCTGCTGCTGAGCGGCTTCTACGAACACGACGTAGAGTCCCTGCGCGACAAGGCCGAGACACTCGGCCTGCGCCTCGTGCAGCAGAAGAGCCGCAACGAATGGACAGCACTGAGGCTTGTGAATGTAGGTGTTAATGGAGTTTAGGGGAGTTCAAGGACAATACAAATCAACACATCGACAAATCATCACATCAACAAATAAACAAATCATCAAATCAACAAAATATGGACCTTACAGGAAGAAGACAAAGCAACAATGTAGAAGACCGTCGCGGCAAGGGCGGCAAAATAGCAGGCGGTGTCGGTATCGGCGGCGCGCTGATAGCCATACTTTTCGCTATCCTTAGCGGTGGCGACCCGTCGGAGGTCATCCAACAGCTTGGTAGCCAGACCACCGAGAACACCGAATACGTCGCTACCGAACAGGAACAACAATTCGAAGTCTTTGCACGCCAGATACTGGCAAGCACCGAAGACGTCTGGGCGGCAGAGTTCAAGCGTATGGGCCGCACCTACAAGCCTCCCAAGCTGGTGCTCTTCCACGGCAGCGTGCAGAGCGGCTGCGGCAGTGCAAGCTCGGCAATGGGACCGTTCTATTGCTCGGCCGACCAGTGTGTCTATCTCGACCTCGATTTCTTCAACGAGATGCCCCAATCGCTCGGCGCCGGCGGTGACTTTGCATACGCCTACGTCATAGCCCACGAAGTGGGCCACCACGTGGAGCACCTGCTCGGTGTGCTCGGCGACGCCCATAGCAAGATGGCGCAAGTGTCTGAAACAGAGAAGAACAAGATCAGTGTCCGCATCGAGCTGCTGGCCGACTTCTATGCCGGTGTGTGGGGCTACCACGAGAACAAGATGTTCGGCTCGCTCGAGGACGGCGACCTCGAAGAGGCTATCAACGCCGCTCAGAAGATAGGCGACGACTATCTGCAGAAGAACGCACGCGGCTACGCCTCGCCCGAGTCGTTCACCCACGGCACCTCGGCCCAGCGTATGCGCTGGCTCAAGAAGGGCCTCTCTACCGGCGATATGAGCAAGGGCGACACCTTCAGCCCAGCCTACAATACGCTATAATCAGGCTACTTGACAACACCTAAACCTGCCTTGTGCCGCTCGGCACAAGACAGGTTTATTTATGCTCAATTTTGGCAGTGCGCGATGCCGAAAAGCTGGTTTTGGGATTGCCCGAATATGAGAGTCGGCTCGTGCCACTCAGCTCCATCTCTATGTACTTGCTGCAGTCAATATTGGCCGAGCTGCATCCTGAAAGTCCTCCGCTGACTTCAGATGCGTTGAGTTTCTCACCTCTGAAAGAGGATGTTCCGCTCAGGTCCATTTCAACTCTGTTGACTTTGCCGGTCAGGGCGACACCAGAGGCCCCACTCAAATCAGCATCGATGTCGTTGCAAGTGATGTGGGATGAAACTTTCGATGTTCCAGAAAGGTCAAAATCAATATTATTGGCCTTAAACGTTCCTTTTATCTCGCTTGCACCACTCATATCTACATTCAGATTGGCGCATTTTATATCTGATTTGCAAGAGGATGTGCCGCTTTGCGACAACTCCACGTTCTTGGCCGTAATGGATGGAATACGCAGGTGCGAGGCTCCGCTCAGCTCTGTCTTGAAGCTTGTGGTGTTGACCGGCAATGCTGTCGAAAACGATGCGATTCCATTCAGAGTTATCCTTTCAAGCCGAAGGTTGTAAGGTATATACACATATCCGCATCGAGCGCCGTCGTTGGTGTTAAGGCTGTTCACGCGGTCGAGGTCCACGATAAGCGTGCCGTTATTGTAGCGGACATTGAGGTAACTCTTAAGTTT
This sequence comes from uncultured Bacteroidales bacterium, assembly GCA_905236645.1. Taxonomy (GTDB): domain Bacteria; phylum Bacteroidota; class Bacteroidia; order Bacteroidales; family P3; genus Colimorpha. Next base: position 17,940 of record CAJOMZ010000025.1, on the reverse strand, counting down.
CTCATTCACACGCACAACGATTGAGTCCACTGTATCGCACATAACCACTTGGAAGCTGCGACCCGCATTAATTGCATTGAAATTGGCGACAGGAAATTTGAGCGTGACGAGTGCGTCTTTCTTGCTGATGGTTATTTTCTTGCCGCCTTTTTTGCTGCCTGTAACGTATGAGTAGTCGTCGCTATTGAAAGTTATGTCGTGATCGGCAAAGTAATCGCCGAGGTCGTCCATCATATCTTCCAGCATCTCCATTGAGTCTTCGAAGTCTTCCATCGTTGACTCAAAGTGGTCGGCCATACGTTCTATGCGGTCTTCTGTTTGCGACGAGCAGTCGGATACTGACAGAGCCATTGCAAATGCTAAGATAATTGCTGTTGTTTTCATTGTTTTTCTGTTTTATGTTGATATGTTGATGTGTTGATATGTTGAAATGTTGATATGGGGTTTATTTGATTATGAAACCGAATTTGATTGGATAAAGGTCTTGATTGGACGATTGGAACAGGGGCGATGTTGCCACCTGCAGGAATAGTCCTATGTGGTGGAAACGCATATCTATGCGAAGGTCAATCTTGTAGGGGGCCAACGAGTTGCTGACATCTGTCACGCTCTGATGCTCAATGTTGCGGGTGTAGAGACTGTGCTTCAGTCCGCAATGGCGCGTATTGATGGCAAGTGCCGGCAGCGCCGTGATGCCAATATCAAAGTTGCCAGTCCTGAATCCGATGGTCATAGGCAGCGATATGTAGCGTGCCACAAGTCGGCTCGACCAATCGTTGAGGTTAGTGCCGTCAAAATATTGATTGATAGCAATAAAGTCGCTGTAACTTTGATTGGGAAGGGCATCGATTGCATTGCTGATATTGCCATTGGCATCGATGTCGACAAGCGGGTCGGAGAACTTGTATATATCTGACTCGTACCCGACGCCTAACAAGAATTTAAAGTGGCGGGTCATAATGACAGCATACTGCGCTTCCAGCTGCCACGACGAAAAGGAGGTCTTCAGGTTGTATGCTCCGTCGAGTTTCGAAAGACCGTTGTACCACTTGTCGCCCCAATTGGTAAAAGCCCACAGGAATGATGGCGAGAAGCGGTCCTCGAAGTAGTAGTCCCAATCCTCATCCAAGTATTCCGATTCATCTTCAGCGACCTCGGTTTCTTCGGTGTCGAATTCCGAGCCGTCGAAAGTATACTGGTTGTCCCAGCTGTTCCAGAAAGCGGTGTCCGACGAATCAGGCACGGTGTACTCCTCGGAAACGACTTCGACAATTCCGGCTTGTTTGCGTTTCAAATCCCTGATATGTTCTTTATACTCCTCTTTTGATTTCTTCATTTGCTCCTTGGCATCGTTCAACCGGCGGCGAGCATCCTCAATCGACTGGTGCAACGCCATATTGTCTGTTGTCTCTAACGGGGTGGCTGTGAATGAGTTGACAATAATGGTGTCGGCTTGGAACTGATAGTCCTCGTCGCCGGGTTTTCCGTAGACGATTTCTGCCTGCCGGGTGCGGTTCACAAACTGCAGGTCGTTGCGTTTCAGATGCACCTCGTACACAGCTATGCCGTCGGCGTCGTCGATGAGTAGCGTCGTCCCTTTTACGATGATGAAGTCGTTGCGGAATTTCCACTCTTTACTGTCGCAGTTCACATTGATGTAATTGACTGTGTCGTAAACAAGTGTCACTCGGCTCTTGCCTGTTGCCTGCAATCGTGTGATGGTGCGGTCGATATTCTGTTGCACATTGAACTTGCCGTTCTGCGACACCGCAACCACCCGGCCGTTCTGCAACCCGACTACAGTCATCGACTTTGTTTGGCTTTTGTCGTCCTGGGCAAAGGTGTGTCCGCAGCCAATCAGCATCAGAAACACTGCGAGTGAATAGATTGCTTTTTTCATATCAGGTTATTTTTCAATAAGTTTACAGAATTGGTTATATAGATTTGTCTGGAACTCGAGGCGGCTGAGCCTAAGGCTGTTGACCAAATCTTCAAAGGGATAGTTGCGTGCAGGACGTTCAGCCGCAGTGCTGTCGGTGTCAGCGTCGATGTATGTTATAAGCCCGTCGGTCAGAATCGGCTCGCTGCTTTCAACCTCATCGGTCGACAAGGCAAGGTCGAACGGCAGGAACTTAGAGCTGTACATCGTGTCGTCCTCCTCAATAAATGTTATCAGCTGGTCGCTGCAGGCAAGCTGGGCTGCCGTTTGCGCGATAGTCTCAACAGGCTGGATGTCAGTTTCCTTGAGTGTACTCTTGATGACCGGAGCGGCTTCCTCAACCAATGGGTCGGGCTCATCCCCAACGGTGTCGGCTATGACAGGGATTGATTCGGCTTCGTTTTGCGCCAGCATTGGCTGTTGAGCCGGCGCCTGTCCGCCATCGTTGCCCAACATAAAGTGCAGAGCCACAGTCACCAGCAGTAGCAGGCAGGCGGCAGCCGACACTTTGCTCCAAAGCGGCAGCACCGCTCTTTTGCGAGGCGTGGTTGCAGCCATTTGACGCAGCCGCTCCTTGTGGGGATAAACGGCTGTGGTGTTGGCCGTTATGCAAAGACACGGGTCGTAGCCGTCGGCCATCTGCTGCCATTCAGGATGCTGCGACAGGGCGGCTTTGACCTGCACCGTCTCGTCGGGCGTGAGCAATCCCTCTTTGTATTGGAAGAGGACCAGTTCGATGTTGTTGTTGTCTATTTTCATATTACTCATCTGATTTTCATTTTAGTGAGTATTGACTTCATTTTCATTCTTGCTCTAAAGGCGGTGACTTGCACCGATTTGTAATTCATACTGGTAATGTCGGCGATTTCGCGATAGTCGTAACCTTCTATGTCGTGTAGCGTCAGTACGGTTCGTTGCAGGTCGGTGAGTTGTTCGAAAGCTTTGACTATGGCGTCGTTGAGGTCGTAGTTGTCGAATGGAGTTGCCACCGTTTCCATTTCGGGTGCCATTTCCGATTGCGCCGACAGTCTTACGTTGTCGTGGCGGATCGAGTCGATGATTCTTCTGCGAGCCACCGTCATCAGGAACCCCTTGCAGTCGTCGAACGAGACCGTGTCGTGCTGTTCCCACAACGCGGCAAAAGCCTCTTGCACAGCATCGTCGCACATCGACTTGTCGCTGCAGCAACGAAGAGCGAGGCGATAAACATCGTCTGCATACAAGTCTATTGCGTTGTTGTATTCGGCCAGCGTCATTCCGATTTCTGTTCGTTCTGTATATATATCGTTTCAGCCCCCCGAAATGATACAGCTTTGAAAAATTTTTTTCGCATCCGACATTCGGGCCAGAAGAGTGTATTTCGGTAGTAAAAAACGGGCAAAAAGACGGTTTTTGGCTTATCTGTTTGAAAATCAACGTGTAAGATGCTATATTTGCATCGTACTATAATCGTGTCATTTCCAGTGCGTTACGGGACCACCAGTCGTTGTCCAGTTGTTGTCCAGTTGTTGTCCAGTCATTGACTGGACAACAACTGGACAACAACTGGACAACGACTGGACAACGAACGGAGTTGGTAGGGGGCGGATGCGGCGAAAATACAGGGTATTTGCGTGCACGGAGTTTTGTCTTTGCACGGAGGGGACGGAACGTGTGTGAAAAAAAGTGTGGGGTAGGGGTGTGGCGGCGCTGTCGGGTGGCGGCTAAAATTTGTCGAACTCGCAGATTTCGAGGTCTTTCGGATGGTCGTCGATAGTGAACCGTACCAGTGTGGCCACGCGGTGGAAGCCTTGCCTGCCGGCGGCGCCCGGGTTGATGTGCAGCAGGTTGTAGGTCTTGTCGTACATCACGCGCAGGATGTGCGAGTGTCCGCATACGAAGATGTCGGGCCGTTCGGCCTCGATTACCGGCAGGATGTTCTTGTCGTAGTGCCCAGGGTAGCCGCCGATGTGGGTCATAATGATCTTGTGCCCTTCGCGCCTGAAGTTTTGCGTCTGCGGCAGCAGGTGGCGCATATCCGTGCCGTCCATATTGCCGAATACGGCGACGACGGGTTTGAACTCCTTGAGCCTGTCGAGCACGTCGAGGCCGATGTCGCCGGCGTGCCATAGCTCGTCGCAGTCTGCAAAGAAGGTGTAGACCTGTTTGGGGATGGTGCCGTGTGTGTCTGAAAGGATACCGATGCGAATCATTATGTTGGGTTGTTGGGTTGTTGAGGTGTTGTTTTGTTGATTTGTTGAGGTGTTGATTTGTTGAGGTGTTGGGTTGTTGAGTTGTTGAGGTGTTGGGTTGTTGGGTTGTTGAGTTGTTGAGTTGTTGAGGTGTTGATTTGTTGAGTTGTTGATATGTTGAGTTTGGGGATGGCTTGATAACGCGAAAATACGAAAAATATTTGTATTTTTGCAAAAAATATTTTGTTTCACTATTTGCGTAAAAGACTAAATGCGAGACGGTAAGGGCAAAAGTGGCGGCGATGTGCCGCGCGGAAACAGGTGCATTGCGCCGCTGTTGATGGTCGTTGCGTCGGCCTTTTGGGGTGCGTCGTTCATTTTTACCAAGGACCTGTTCTTGAACGAACCGGCCATTACGCCGACTATTATCCTGACAGGCAGAATGCTTATTGCCACGCTGTTCACGGTGCCGTTGCTGCTGCTTACGGGCAAGCTGGAACGCATCGAGCGGGGTCATCTGCGCTATTTTCTGCTGCTGGCTTTCACTGAGCCTTTTTTGTACAGCATTTGCGAGACGGGCGGTGTGCAGTATGTGTCGGGCAGCCTGGCGTCGATCATCGTCGCCACCATTCCGCTGTTCATCCCTTTCGGTATGGCGCTGGTCTACAAGGAGCGGCTCAGGGTGAATACCGTGATTGGCGTGCTGCTGTCGCTGGCGGGCATTGCACTGATGTCGCTCGACAGCGGTTTCTCGTTCTCGGCAAGTCCCAAGGGGCTTCTGCTGCTTGCCTGCGCGGTGTTCATTGCCGTGGTCTACACGCTTATACTGGTCAAGATACTGGACCGCTACCGCCCGATGACGATAACGTGCTATCAGAACCTGATAGGCCTGTTCTATTTCCTGCCGCTGATGCTGGCGATGGACCGCGCGAGCCTGCCGCAGCTGTCCTTCTCGCCCCGTATGTGGCTGATGCTGGCCTTCCTCGGCGTGTTCTGCTCCACGGTGGCGTATATGTTCTTCAACTACGGTGTGAAGCGGCTCGGCGCCACGGCAGGGTCGGTCTACAACAACATCATACCTGTCTTTTCGCTGCTGCTGGCTCTGGCTATAGGGCAGGAGGGCTTCAGTTGGCTCAAGGTGGCAGGTATGGCCATAGTGCTTTTGGGACTGACTGTGGCACAGAGAACAAGGAGGGAAAAAGATAAATCATCGCAGGCTGTACAATAAATAACAGCCAATGCCGTTAAGGATATATATGAGAAAGACAGTAAATATTATAATGTGCTCGCTGCTAACGGTTTTCGTGGCCGTTGGGTGCGACCGCTTCGAGGGCGACACCGAGGTGCCGTCGTATATAAAAGTCAACGCAGTGGTTGTCGAGGACAATCCGTCCGATTCGTGGAGCCCCGACAAGGGCTTTTTCTCGTCGAACGTCGACGCCGTCAACATAATTATCTGGAAGAGCGGTGATACCGCCGAGACCAATCTCGGCACCTTCCAGCTGCCCTGCAAGGTGCCTGTGCTGCGCGCCGGCGTCATCGACCGTGTGCGCATCGTCCCCGTGGTGAAGCAGGACGGCGTTGCAGGCAAGCGCATCACCTATCCCTACTATGAGCCTATCAACCTTACCGATGTGACCCTTGCGGCCGATTCGGTGACGGATTTCGACACGCTCCGCACACGCTACATCTCCAAGTCGCTGATGAAGGTTCTGTGGCAGGAGTTCTTCGAGCCCGGCCCGGGCGAGATAACGCTCGACTCGACGGTGAAGCGCTGCTACAGCCTCGACACCGTGCCGCCAGGCAACGGTGGCTACGGCTGCGGAGTGGTGCGTGTGCCCGAAGGGACGACCTTTGTCAGGTTTGCCACCGACACGACCTATACCATCAGCGACCCGCAGGCGGTGGTGTATCTGGAGATGGACTACTGGAGCGACTTCGATTTCAGTGTGGAGCTCAAGAATCCCACCTACCCGGACGGGCCGGTGGAGCTCTACTCGCATATGACCATCTTCGGCAGGCCGCAGCGCGGCTGGCAGAAGATATATATCAATATCGGAGCCCTGTGGTCGAAACAGTTCAACCACTACCCCTACATCAGGCCGCATTTCACTATCCTCAACGACGAGGGCAGGAGCGGCAACCTCTTTATAGACAACGTGAAACTGGTGGTGCTGTAGATTGTGAAAAGAGAAAAGTGAATCGTGAAAACAGGACGTCAGACAGCAAAATATATTTTGTGGGACGCTTTTGCGGCGCTTGTGGCCTGGGCGGTGTTTTTCGTCTACCGCAAGCTGTCGATGGAGCACAATCGCTTTGACGACGTCAACCTTGTGTTCCAGGACCGCAATTTCTGGTGGGGCATCGTTCTGCTGCCTATCGCCTGGTGCTGCCTCTATGCCATTCAGGGCACCTACAGGAACGTCTTCCGCAAGGCGCGCCTCAAAGAGCTGCAGATGACTTTCTGGGCGTCGCTGACAGGCGTGATAGTCATTTTCTTCGCGCTTCTGCTCGACGACAATATCTACTCCTACCGCAACTATTACGTCAGCTTCCTGATGCTCTTTGTGCTGCATTTTGCGCTGACCTACGTCGGGCGGCTGTGCATAACATCGCGCACGGCGCGCCTGATCCATACACGCAAGATAGGCTTTCCGACCCTGCTGGTGGGCAGCGGCGAGAAGGCTTACAACACCTACCTCGACCTTGACAGTCAGGCGGTGTATTCGGGCAACCTCTTTGTGGGTTTCATCAAGGTCAACGGCCATACCGACGAGCGGTTGGCGCAGGCTATGCCTTATCTCGGCGACACTGAGGCTATCAACGGCTTGATAGAGAAGCACGGGATAGAGGAGGTGATTTTTGCCATAGAGGACAAGGACGACGCGAAGATTAACCAGATAATACGCCTGCTCGACAGCAGGGACGACGTGATACTGAAGATTACGCCCAATATGCGCGACATTGTGTATGGCTCGGTCAAGCTCAACTCGATCTTCCACTCGCCTCTTATCATCATCAATCCGCGCCCTATGGAGGAGTGGCAGTACTCGGTCAAGCGGCTGATGGATATAGTGCTGTCGCTGCTAGCCCTCGTGCTGCTGTCGCCGGTGTTCTTGCTTACGGCCATCATAGTGAAGTGTACATCGCCGGGGCCTGTCTTCTATGCGCAGGAGCGTATAGGCTATCGCGGCAAGCCCTTCAAGATGCACAAGTTCCGCTCGATGTATGTCGATGCCGAAGCCTCGGGGCCTGCATTGTCGAGCGACGACGATCCGCGCATCACACCTTTCGGGCGCATTATGCGCAAGTATCGGCTCGACGAGATTCCGCAGTTCTACAACGTGCTGAAAGGCACGATGTCGCTTGTGGGTCCGCGCCCTGAGCGGCAGTATTTCATTGACAAGATCGTGGAGCGTGCGCCCGAGTACCTGCTGCTGCAGAAGGTCAAGCCGGGCATAACATCGTGGGGGCAGGTCAAGTACGGCTATGCGGAGAATGTCGACGAGATGGTGGAACGCCTGCGCTACGATTTGCTTTATCTGGAGAATATGTCGCTTGCAACCGACATCAAGATACTGCTTTACACGGTGTTGATAATCTTTCAGGGACGAGGGAAGTAGGATGTGTGGACACGTGACAGACGGACATTGGATTCTAAACGTTTATTAAAATATTTCAAAACATCAAATCTTAATGAAAAAAACAATTTTAACCATTGCAACTATGGCATTAATCGCTACGGGTTGTCAGAAGAAGGCCGAACTGACTTCGGGTATCAACCTTGACAACCTTGACACAACAGTGTCGCCTCTCGACGACTTCTATCAGTACGCCTGCGGCGGCTGGATGAAGAATCACCCCTTGGATGCGGAGCATTCGCGCTACGGCTCGTTCGATTTCCTTGCAGAGGAGAATCAGAAACAGCTGCGTAACATCATCGACTCGGTGTCGGCCAACAAGAACGAGGCCGGCTCTATCTCCGACAAGATCGCCACGCTCTACAACATCGGTATGGACAGTGTCCGTCTGCAAGAGCAGGGTGCAGAACCTATCAAGCCTTACCTTGAGGAGATCAACGGCCTCGAGAGCCGTGAGGACATATGGAACGCAATCCTCAAGATGCATCATCGCGGCAACCACGTTTTCTTCGGCGTGTTCGGTGAGGCCGACAAGGACGATGCCACTCAGTGCATAGCCTGGGTGTATCAGACTGGCCTTGGCCTTGGCGACCGCGACTACTACCTCCTTGACGAGGGCAACAACGCCAAGATCCGTGCCGGCTATGTCGACCTGATGACCAAGGAGTTCGCTATGGCTGGCTATGACCAGATGAGCGGCATCACGGCCGACAAGCTTGCCAAGATGGTGATGGACTTCGAGACCCTCCTTGCCAAGTCGCAGAACACCCAGCTCGAGAACCGCGACCCCTTTGGCACCTTCAACCGCTACACTGTCGAAGAGGCCGCCAAGCTTGCCGCCAATATCGACTGGAACGGCTACTTCACCTCGATGAATATTATGGATGGCCTCAAGACCTTCAATATTGCCCAGCCGAAGTATGTGGCTGAAGTCAGTCGCGTTCTGGCCTCTGCCGATATCAACACCATCAAGGCCTACTTTGCCTGGAGCGTGATCAACAGCGCAGCATCCTATCTTAGCGACGACTTTGTCAATGCCAACTTCGATTTCTACGGCAAGCTTATCGGTGGCAAGGAAGCCAACCGTCCCCGCTGGAAACGTGTCACCAGTACCGTCGACGGCGCTATGGGCGAGGCCCTTGGCCGTCTCTATGTGGATAAATATTTTCCTGCCGAGGCTAAGAAACGTATGGAGACCCTCGTCAGCAACCTGATGGAAGCCCTTGGACAGCGCATCGATATGGCCACCTGGATGACCGATCAGACCAAAGCCAACGCTCACTCCAAGCTCAGCACCATACTCGTTAAGATTGGCTATCCCAACAAGTGGCGCGACTACAGCGGGCTGGAAATCAGGGACGACAGCTACTTCGCCAATGTGGTGCGCAGCAACGAGTTTGATATGGACTATATGCTCAGCAAGATCAACAAGCCCGTGGACCGCGACGAATGGCAGATGACCCCGCAGACCGTCAACGCCTATTACAACCCGACCACCAACGAGATCTGCTTCCCCGCAGCTATCCTGCAGCCTCCTTTCTTCCAGTTTGATGCCGACGACGCCGCCAACTACGGCGCTATCGGTGTCGTCATCGGTCACGAGCTGACCCACGGCTTCGACGACCAGGGACGCAACTACGACAAGGACGGCAACCTTAACGACTGGTGGACCGAAGAGGACTCCAAGAATTTCGACAACAACAAGCAGGTCCTTATCGATGCCTTCAACGCTGTCAAGGTTCTCGACGATCCTGAGACCTATGCCAACGGTGCCCTTACCCTTGGCGAGAACATTGCCGACAACGGCGGCCTGCACGTCAGCCACCTTGCTATGATGAACGCAATGGCAAAGGGTCAGATTAACAAGGACAAGATGGATGGCTTCACTCCGCAGCAGCGTTTCTTCCTGGCATACGCCGCAGTATGGGCGTCGAACATCCGTCCCGAGGGTATTTTGCAGCTTACCCAGATTGATGTCCACTCGCTGGCTCGCAACCGCGTCAACGTCACTCTGCCCCACATCGGTGAGTTCCACGATGCCTGGGAGGTGAAGGAAGGCAACAAGATGTGGCTTGAACCCGAAAAACGCGCTCAACTTTGGTAGTTTAATGATGCCGACGTCCGCGCCGGTTTTTATCCCAAAGCAACTCATAATAAAACGGAGGCATTTTGCCTCCGTTTTTTATATGTGGCAATTGCGGAATACAATTAATTCTTTTCCTCAGAAAGGCGGCATTGATGTTTTTTTTGTACTTTTGCAAAGTTAAACCAGTGTTATGAAGAGACGTATTGTTCTGCTTTTCAAGCTGTATATCCTTTTGCTGCTTCTGTTTGTATTGCAGAAGGCGCTCTTTATGCTTGTGAATATGGGGTATGCCGACGGCGCGCCGTTTGGTGAATGTGCGCTCGCCCTTTGGCACGGATTGCGCTTGGATTCTGTCGCTGCCTCTTATCTTCTTATCGTTCCTCTCTTGTTGGCTGCTATCAGTTGCATAGCTAAAAAATTGCGTCTCGACAAGGCATTGAACTTTTACTATGTCCCGATAGCACTGGTAATGGCCTTGGTCTTCGCCGCCGACTTGGTACTCTATCACTTCTGGGGAGCCAAGATTGATGCCAACGACCTGATATATGCATTGAAACCAAAGGATATGCTCGCCAGTGTCAGCTGGTGGACGATACCTATTGGCATAGTATTGATCGGTGCTTTAGCTTGGTTCTATCTGTTCTGTTTCAGGCGTGTGACGGGGAAGGGCTATAAGCCTGTCGCCAACCGCTGGGCGGCACTGCTCTTCATTCCGCTGGCAGGCTTGGTGTTCCTTGGTATGCGCGGCGGCGTATCGCAATCAACTGCCAATCCGTCTTACGCTTATTATTCTAACCATTCGTTCTGCAACCACTCGGCTTTGAACCCGCTTTTCAATATGTTCCATTCGCTGTCTAAAAAAGAGAATCTCGAAGAAGAGTTCACTTTTATGAGCGACATTGAGGCAGAGGGCATTGCGGCTCCCTGTTTTGCGACAAGTGCAGATATTACAGACACTCTGCTTTTTGTGACAAGACCCGATGTGCTGCTTGTGGTGTGGGAAGGCGGCGGATGGGATATGACGATGAACGACAGCGTCGCTCCAAACTTGATGCGTCTTGCGTCTGAAGGCGTGTCGTTTACCAATTGCTACGCCAACAACTTTCGCACCGACCGTGGACTTGTCTCAATCCTTAACGGCTGGCCGGGTATGCCAACTACCTCGATTATGAAAATGAGCGGTCTCTGCGGACGGCTTCCATCCTTAGTGCGCACACTGCGCGACGAGGGCTATGCGACCCGTTTCGTTTACGGAGGCGACATCGACTTCACCAATATGCGTGGCTATATGCTTGAAACTGGCTTCGAGAGTGTTGCTGGCAGCGAGGATTTTGGCCGACAGGCCAAGCTCAGCAGTTGGGGCGCCCCCGATGCCTTTACGTTGCTGCCCTCGGCGCTTGGCTACAACACGCACAGCGACAAGCCACGGTTAGATGTCGTCCTCACCCTGAGTAGCCACGAGCCCTGGAAAGTGCCAATGCAGCGCCTGGCCGACGACCGCAAGAATGCGTTTGCCTATACTGACTCTTGCCTGGCGGTGCTGATAGACAGCCTGAAACTGATGCCCGTATGGGACAGCCTGCTCGTCATTGTTGTCCCCGACCACGGTGTGCCGCTCTCATCCTCGCAGTCTACAAGCGACTATCGTGTGTCGCACATACCTATGATATGGACTGGCGGCGCGGTGAAGAACGGTCATAAGGAGATTGATGTTTTGATGAGCCAGAGCGACATCGCCGCTACTCTGTTGTCGCAAATGCTGCTCGCCCCCGATTCATTCCCTTTCAGCCGCAACGTCCTTTCGTCTCAATATAAAAACAACTACCACTTCGCCGTCCATTGTTTCAAAAACGGATGCAACTTGATCGACTCGGCTGGCGTAACGCGATTCGAATGTGCCGACTGCTCGGCAAAAGTCCTCTCAGGCTCGCACGGCGGCAACGAGGCGACATTCATCAAGGCAATGCTGCAGCATCTCTACAAAGCGACTGCGGCTGTCTTCAAAAAGTAACGCTCTATTAAAGTATATTCAATCAACATAATAATAAAACAAATGAAAAGAAGTACATTATTAGTAATCGCAGCCGTGGCGGTAATGGCCGCAAGCTGCTGTGGAGGCAAGGAAGAGTGTGCCACAGGCACCGTCAACGCCACCGATGCAACAATCAACACTATTATGCAGCGCAAGAGTGTGCGCTCCTACACTAACGACACCATTGCTGCCGATGTGATGGACAAGCTGCTCCGTGCCGCTGTCGCCGCCCCGTCGGGAATGGATGTCCGCCCCTGGCATATCGTCGTTATGACCGACAAGAGCCAGTACGACAAGCTGTTTGAAGGCAACTTCAATATGGAAAAATTCCAGCAGTCAGCCGCTGTGGTCATCTTCTGTGCCGATACTACGGTTACCCGCGCTCCGCGCGAAAACCCCAACGGCCCTGTCGAGACCAAGCCCAACAGAATCTGGCGTGACGATATGGGGGCCTGCACCGAGAATTTCCTCCTTGCTGCCGAAGCCTATGGCCTCGGCGCCGTATGGACGGCCTGCTATCCTTATCGCGACCGTATGGACCCGGTGGCAGCCTATCTCAACTTGCCTGGCAACATCGTGCCCTACAGCATTGTCCCTGTCGGCTATCCTGCCGGCGACGAGCAGCCCAAGGACAAGTGGAACCCCGAGCGCATACACTACAACCGCTGGTAATGTCCATCAAGGCGCAGCACAAAAAAGAAAGCAGGACGGTAATCGTCCTGCTTTCTTTTTGTATCATTTGTGGTTGTCACATATATTTGAACTCTTCTATCTCCCTACGGTCACGCTTAGTGGGGCGTCCCGAGCCGCGGTCGCGCTTCTCGAAGCCGTATTGACGGGCCATCTGTATGCGCTCATACTCCTCTTGCGGCGTCAGGTCAGTCAGATAGTTCTCTACCAGTTTCGCTCCCACGCGGTTGCCCAGCAAAGCCTTCACCTGCACGGTACGGTGCATCTGGTCGATGTTCAGCTCATATATCTCGCCTTCGCTGATCTCGTGCGAGGCCTTGACAGGCAGGCCGTTCATCTTCACGCGGCCCGACCTGCAGGCGTCGGTGGCCAGACTGCGCGTCTTGAAAAGGCGCACGGCCCACAGATATTTGTCAATGCGTATGTCGCTCATTTGGCGCGGAAATATATGTTCATAGGCACACCGTGGAAGTCCCACATCTCGCGCATCCTGTTCTCCACAAAGCGGCGATAGGGGTCGCGCACATACTGCGGCAGGTTGCAGAAGAACACAAACTGCGGGTAGGGGGTAGGTAGTTGGGTTATATATTTGATTTTTACCCATTTCCCTTTGACGCTCGGCGGTGGGTTCTGTTCCTTGACTATTGGCAGCAGGGCATCGTTGAGTTCCGATGTCGAAATCTTGCGGCTGCGGGCGTTGTACACTGCACGGGCGGTCTCCAGCACCTTGTGGATGCGCTGCTTGTTGATGACCGAAGTGAACACAATGGGCACGTCGTCGAAAGGCGATATGCGCTCGCGGATAAGCTGCTCGAATTCTTTGTGCGTATTGTTGTCTTTCTCAATCAAATCCCACTTGTTAACGACTATCACCACGCCTTTGTGGTTGCGTTGAATAAGGCTGAAGATGTTGAGGTCCTGCTGTTCCAGCCCCTGCGAGGCGTCAAGCATCAGTATGCATACGTCGCTGGCTTCTATGGCTCGCACCGAACGCAGCACCGAGTAGAACTCCAGATCCTCGCTCACCTTGCTCTTCTTGCGCAGTCCCGCCGTGTCGACAAAGTTGAAGTCGAACCCAAACAGGTTGTAGTGCGACAGCACCGAGTCGCGTGTGGTGCCCGCAATGGGTGTCACAATGTTGCGCTCCGTGCCGGTGATGGCGTTGATAAACGACGACTTGCCCACGTTGGGGCGTCCCACCACGGCAATGCGCGGCAGCCCGTCGCTCCGCTCTTCTTCGCCTTCGTCAAAGTCGGCAACCACAGCGTCGAGCAGATCGCCCGTACCGCTGCCGGTGATGCCTGCAATGGGGTAGAGCTCGCCCAGTCCGAGAGCATAGAACTCGCCGATTGTCTCCTGGCGCGCGGCGGTGTCGCATTTGTTCACCACCAGAATGACTTTCTTCTTGCAGCGGCGCAGCATATCGGCCACGTCTTCATCCATCGGCGTAAGGCCCTCTTTGGCGTCGACAAGGAACAGGATGACGTCGGCCTCGTCAATGGCCAGTGCCACCTGCTTGCGTATCTCGGTCTCAAACTCATCGTCGCCGCCCATCACGTAGCCGCCGGTGTCGATAACCGAGAAGTGTTTGCCGTTCCAGTCGCTGTGGCCGTACTGACGGTCGCGGGTCACGCCGGCAGTCTCGTCCACGATGGCCTTGCGTTCCTCTATCAGTCTGTTGAAAAGTGTTGATTTGCCCACATTCGGGCGTCCTACAATAGCTACAATATTTGACATAGTTCTTTTCCGGAATTCACTGTTCTTGATTCGTTATTCGCTCGCTTCCTCGTCCACCGAGAGCAGTATCGCTTCCGGCAGGTCGTTGTCGATCACTCCGAAGCAGTTGAGGGCCGCATAGCTCTTTGTGAAGTAAGCAATGCCATAGATTGTGTCGCCCTGGTATAGCATCCTCGACGAGCGGTAGCCTATGATGGCGTTGCTGTAGGTACCGCTGGCGTTGGTGTACGAGCCTCCGATGCTTTCGGGCGACTTGATGTCGAGTATGTAGGCCAGCTGCGAGTTGGAGCACAGCTCGCAGCCCACCACGACACCTTTGAACCGGAACTCCTCGATGTCGCGGTTGCAGGCAGCGAGGAGTACGGTGGTAATCGTTATGATTGCTAAAAGTATCTTTTTCATTGGTAGGTGTTAAAGATTTCCCGGCCCCTTATCTCTCCGAGCTGTTGCCCAGGAAGAGGTTGAGACCCACAGAGACATTCAGATGCTTGGCATCGACAAGGTAGATGTTCGATATATAGTCGAGGAAGGTATAGATCTGCAGTGTGCGGAAAGGAGTGAGGGTAAGGCCCACACCGGGGTTCGTCCAGCTCCAGCTGCCGTTGCTGGTCAGCACCGATGCCGATGCCACCACCTCTACCCAGTCGTGGATGTTGATGCGGGCCAGAAGCGATGTGCGGCTGTAGAAGCCCACATTCTGGGTCTTAAAGACCTCGCCCACCTTGACCAAGCCGCGCTCGAACTCACCGTGGAACAGCAGTCCGGCGCTGACACCGGTGGTCAGGCGGAACATACCGCCCACGTTGACTTTGGTGGGTATCGAGGTCCAGTAGTCGTTGCCGCCGTCTATAACCTTGTATTCGGCCAGCGTCGACAGCGAGTCAATGAGCATCTGGCTGTAGGTCGAGTCGAGCGTGCCGCCGTGCATCAGTGTGGTGACGTCCACGCCGCTGAAGGTGAAGGTGTTGCTCTCGCGTGCCGAGACCACCTTCTTAATGTTCTCTGTCCAATGGATTCCGGGGCCGAGGTCGATAATCGAGGCCGACACCTCCAGGAGGTCGTTTTTGTAGTGGGCGCCGAGGTCGAAATTGAGACCGTAGTTCTGCGGAAAATAGCTGCCTATCTGGAAGTCGGTCCTGCCCGTAACGGTGTCGCGTGTCAGGTTGACGGCACCGGCATAGTTCATATCAAGGTTAAGGTCGGCGGTCATTGTCGAGTAGTCGGGGGCGGTGGCCAGCGTGAGCGACGACCCGGCGTTGGAGAGGTCAAGGTAGCCCACCAGCATCTTGATTCGCGCTCCTACGGTCAGATGGTCGTCCATCAGGCGGACGCCTAAGCCCAGGGCACCCTCGCCGTAAACGCGGGCGCTGATCAGGTTGCCGTCAATCAGCTCTATGACATCGTCATCCGTATGGCCGTAGTTGCCTTCGCTAAGGAACGTCACCAGTCCCTGTGGCAGGCCGAAACCGAGGTCTACCTTGGCTTGAGCCGAGAGGGTCAGGAAGAAATTGCCAAAGTTGAGGCCGAGGCCCACGGCGTTGATGTTGGTACCGAAGCGAATCTTCTCGCCGTTGGCCAGCGTGTCGAGCAGGCTGTTGGCGTTGATGTAAGTCTTCTGTGCCGCCGTGTCCACCTGGAATATGCTGGAGTAGGCGAGGGGGCTCGCGAAGTCGAGATTGACGCCAGGCAGCGAGAGATAGACTTTTGAGCGGCTCGGGAAGAAAGCGGGGTTGGCCGTGTTCATCAGCGGGTTGCGCGACGAGCCGTACATAATGTTGCTCTGTGCGTTGAGCGCCTGGGGCAATGCCATCGCTGCCATCAGCAGCGCCACGGCTGCCAGTCTTGCTATGCTCTTTCTCATCTTGCACCTCCTTTCTGGCCGTTCTGCGTGCTTTTGCTGCCGCCCATCTCTATGTCAAGCGTATACGACGGTTTGAGTTTGGCCCATACACGCAGGTCGAGCTTGTCGTCGCCTTGTATCGACACGCGGTTGTGCAAGGGGTCGCCCGTGGACGATGTGTTGAGGCCGGCAATGAGACGTATCTTCTTGGTCTTCAGCAGCGACTCGAAGACGCTCTTCGTTATGGGCACCTGCACCAGCGTCTGCCTGGGGGTCGTCGCCGTGTAGAGGTTGGTGGCGGGGTTCAGGGCCACGTCAGCCCCCTCGACTATGGTCGGGGTGGGGTCGAGGATGTCGCACAGAACGACGTCGTTAGCGTCTATAAACTGGGCTCCCACTAACAGCGACAACGGTATACCGTTCTGGCAGTCGATATAGATCATCGACGAATCGATGATGAGGTCGTCAAGCCTGAACGAAGGCTCGAAAGCGATGTCGGTCTCGTAATGAAGGTTGTCGATATAGGCCGACACGGGGAAGCGCACCTTGATGTTGCCGTCGATGTCGATGGCCGTAATGCCTATCGAGTCGGCCACAAAGTCATTCTCGCTTATTGACGCGGCGAAGAAGGCGGCTTCGAAGGCTATGTTCATACGGGCGCCGTAGCGGATCTCCTTCGGACGGTTGTTGATAGCCTCGCTGATGTCGGTGTTGTTGAACAGCGTGATGTACTGGCCGTTGATGAGGTCGTCGATGGGTATCGAGTCTAACACGTCGTTGGCCGACGGGTAGATGTGGTACAACAGATTGTCGTGCCCTATGACGTTGATATATAGCGAGTCGTAGTACACGTGCACGTGATACTTCTCCATCTTGGCAATGGTGCTGTCGTCGGCCTGGGCCTGGACATAGGCCCTGAAGTAGACCAGCAGGCTGTCGATCTCGATATGCGTGGTGTCGAGGAAGGTCATATTGTCGAACAGGTCGATCGCCACCGAGCCTTCAAACGAGTTTCGCGCAGTGTGGACAATGTCGCTCTTGGCTCCGCCGCCCTTCTTTGCATTGGAGTTCTCAAGGTTTATGTGCCACGGCATTGCGGTGTCGTAGACTATGGTCAGGATGCCTCGGCTGTCGACCTCCATCTTGGCGTAGGAGATTTGCACCATCTGCAGCATATCGAAGATGGTCGTCGAAGCGCTTCCGATGGGTACGCCCAGCGTGGGACTGACATCCCCGTGGAACGACATCGGGTAGTTGAGTGCGTTAAAATCGTTGAAGCCATCCTTCAGGCAGGATGTCATCAACAGACTGGCAAGCACAAGAAAAATAGATAACTTTTTCATTTTTTTGTGTATTTGTCAATGATTTATGTTTGTTATTGGATTGTTTCGTAATGTTGAATTATTTTGCAAAGGTACGAAAAAAAACGATACTGCCAACATAAATATGTTTTTTTTATATGAAACAACTGTCTGCCCGTGCTTTTGTCGGCAAAACCAATAAACTTCTCAGCATCGCCCAAGCACCGCCCGACGCTGGAAGCGTAGCCGCTCGATAACCCCAGGTCGCGGTGCGACCTGGGGAGGATATGTGCAACGGGTAGCACTCTGAAAGAGTGCCCCTTGCCTGTGCGTCGGGCTCTTTTCGGGCGACCCTTCCAGGGTCGTATCGCCCTGCCCGATACCCCATCCCGTGGGTACTGCGCACCCACGGTTATTGAGCGTCAACCCTTTCAGGGTTTCAGATTGGCATAATATTCAACACCACGATTCGTCCCGCTAACTTTCCTCTCACTTCCCCCATA